>CAZKTW010000221.1:0-6553 GCA_964555775.1 uncultured Bifidobacteriaceae bacterium
GTCTGGCTGCTGTTAAGTGTTACATAATCCAGCACCAAGCCTCGAGCCGGAAGCGATAGCCGGGCCAGTTGCATCGCATTGGTCCCGGCCTTAACCTGCGACATTGCAGGCAATCGCCGCTGTCTGGATACCATGTGTCGCACCGAGCCGGCCGCCGGATTCAACGAGGCCCCTTCCGGCAATGGCAATGCCCGCAACTTCTCCTCAAGATCAGGTACCGCCACTTCCTCCACCAGAAAATCACGTCCTTCCAGCTTCAACCATTGTTTGCCTACAGGAATATCTTCGCCTCCCTGTTCCAGCAAAAACGCCTTCCCACGCCCCATTTGCATCGACCCGAAATCCAGATTCTCATCGGCAACATCCCCCTGCCCGGTTTTCACCAATACCTGCCCCTTTTTCGGCTGCGGCGGGTTCAAAAACTCTGTCAACACCTCAAATTTCGTTGTTGCAGGATTCAATCCATACGCTTCAGGCCCGGGCGGACTTTCATGCAATATGATGTCCTGCTCGAAGCTCGATTTCGTGTACGTGTAGCGCACATCCGCCTTGAAATCCGTGAAAGCATCCGGATAGATCACCACATTGGGCGCATACAATTCTCCCCAGCTATCCTTCACTTCCGCTATCAACACACTCTGACCGCTGGCCGCATCTAAGTAGCTAAGCCCAAGCACGTTGCTACGAAGCCGTTTCCCGTCCGGTGTTTCCATGTCAACGGCGCCGGCGCTCCGTAAATTGTTGGAGAATATAATCTTATGTTGACCTTGCCGGGCTATAGCTCCGCCAGGAAATGCCTCGATCAGCTCCTGCGATTCAACCCATTGACCCTTGGCGTTCTGATAGTGCATTCCAGTGGCCAGTTCGGTGTATTGGTGCAGTTGCGAAACCGTCTGGCCGGAGGGCAGCAGTTCGATTGAGGTTTTCTGCCAGACGCGCGAATTCCCATCGCGTTGAGTCACCGACCAAGGCGCGCCCCGCGTGCCATCGATTGAACCGGAAACAGGTGTTGCGGAAGGTGGGCCAGATTGTCCCTGCGAGGTCAAGAGCCCAAAACCTGAAAATAAAACGATCAGAGATGAAGTTTTCATACGATTACTGAAGGAAAAGAGCGCCGCCGAATGAATGCCGCTTGAGGAATAGATTTCTTCCGCCAGCCAGGGAAACGCACCAGCTTCCAGCAACAACCCAATGAGCAGAACGCCATCATACTCTCCAACCGACCGAATCCCAAACCAAACCATCCAGAAAAAACGACCGACGACCGTTTGTATCATTTTTACTTAAATCCTGTCAACAAATTATTTTCACATTTTATTCACTTTCTGAATCACAGTGTTGAGTTGGGAAAAAGTTTGGCTTGCAGGATTGGGTCTTATCGCCGAATAAGGCATAAATAACCTAAGAACCGCCCTGAAAAGGTCGTGTCAGCCATCTTGGCTGACGTAGAGCCGGGCTTCCAGCCCGCGGGAAAAAAGCGTCCGCAATCATTAATGCTTTTTAGATCCCAGGCAGCGGCGTCATGGCGGCGATTCTTCCGGGCGGCAGGATGCCACCCTCTATGGCAGGCCGGGAGGCCCACCGCTACATTTTCAGACCGCTCTAACCGGGCAAACACCAGGCCGGCAGCGGTGATTTCCCCGGCGGATCGGATTCATCCGCTGTCTGGGGGAACATTTACCGGCATTTTCTCCTTTGCGATTCAACCCGGTCGCGCAAACATTCTTGAAATGTTCCGCGTTGAAAAAATTTACTCACTCGACCTGCCCGAGCTCCGGCCCTATGCCACCATGCGGCGTCCGTTGGAGCATGAGCGGGATGGCATCTTCGTGGCCGAGGGCACCAAGGTCGTGCGGCGCCTGCTCGAAAGTTCCTTCGCCGTGGTGTCGGTGCTGCTGCCGGAAAGGCATCTGGAGGATTTTCGACCGCTCCTGGAAGCGCGGCCGGAATGCCTCAACGTGTATCTCGCCGACAAACAGTTGCTCGAGCAACTTATCGGCTTCTCGATGTATCAAGGTGTCCTGGCGGTTGGCAAAATCCCGCTCCCGGCCACGCTGGATGAGATCATGCGCAAAAGCCTGAAGCCGTTGCTGCTCGCGGCCGCCGACGGCTTGACCAGCGCGGAAAACCTCGGAGCACTGGTACGGAATTGTGCGGCCTTCGGAACCCAAGCCCTGCTGGTGGGGGAAACTTCCACCAGCCCGTTTCTGCGTCGTGCCGTCCGTAATTCCATGGGCGCAATTCTGCAATTGCCGGTCATTGAACTGGCGAAACTCGGCCAGCGGCATCAGTTCACCGACAAACCCCATGTCACGGATCTGACGCTGGCAGAATGTTTGAATCAACTGCGCGCCCGCGGCGTACGCTGCGTCGCGGCGCATCCGCACGCGAAAAACAAATCCTTGTCCCAGGCGGATCTTTTCGGCGATTGCTGCGTTGTCTTCGGCAGCGAAGGCGATGGCATTTCCCCGGCGGTTTTGGAGGCGTGCGATGAAGCCGTGGCGATCCCGATGCCCCCGACGGTGGATTCGCTCAACGTGGGCGCCGCCGCCGCGGTTTTCCTCTACGAAGTCAATCGGCAACGAAAGAAATTCTAAGGACGCAGCGGAGCAAAGCCGCCACCAAACACCCCCTCTCCTCCGTCCAATGGAGGAGAAAAGTCTCCAGACTTTTTGCACGCGCTGTGCTTCAGAACCAGTTTTGGAACCCGGCACGATCCTGACGCGCAATAGCTACTTTTATAAATGTCTTGTCTTCAACTGGATGACCACCTTTTGTCGCATATGCGACAAAAGGTTGCACGCCACTCCACGGGCCGAGTTCAGGCGCGGAGAATAACAATTAATTACATTCCTTTTATTTGCATTCCTTTGCGTCCTGGCGCCTTGGCGTTAAACACTTTTTCGTAAACCTCGCGAATGGCCTTGCGCCACTGTGCCAGTACGATTCGAAATTCCTCCGGCGCAGCAAAACCGCACCGCACAGAGACACGATAATACGGGGCAGGATCGTCCGGCAAAACCGTTTCGCCCTCGTAACTCCACCGGCGCAAAATGCCTTCGACCCGGCGCAAGTGCCTGTAATTTTCAATCAATTTTTCCACATCTCCGCGTGTTAGCGGCGGTCGGAGTTCACGCTTTAGTTTGCCTGCGGGCGGAACACAACCTGAAGGTTGAACTCCAACGGCGGCGCGCCCGCGTTCCAGTGCGAGCAGGGTGTTTGCCTCCTGCCAGCCGTGTTCCAGGCACAACGCCTGGGCTATGAATTCCGCGTCCATCAAACCGCCCCGGCCAGTCTTGATGGCCAGGTCGTCCTGACCGGCCGGCGTCCGCTCGTTTTCAATGCGCCTGCGCATCTGATGAATTTCCTTTTTCCAGTCCGGCGTGAAACATTCAGGCAAGGCGGAGCGCCGGTCACCCACCCGGCCAGACAACCCGCCGAGACGGTGCTCGGCGCTCCCGAAATTTGTCAATGTTGCCGCCAATGCCTGAAATTTTACACCGAGCGCCAGGTTCCCCGCCACCGGCCGCATACGGACGAGCGCCTGGATTTCCCAAAGCCGGGCCCGTTGCCGGTAATAATTTTCGTACGCCGCCAGCGTGTTGACCAGCAACCCTTTCTCGCCATCGGGCCGCAGTCGCGCATCGGTGTGAAACACCATCCCCTGCTCCGTCCGGCGGGACAGCAACTCCATCACCTCGACGGCCAGCCGCTGCAATTTCGGCAACGCCCTGGCCGGCCCATCCGTGACGAACACGATGTCGAGATCGGAACCGTAATCAATTTCGCGCCCGCCGAGCTTGCCGAGGCCGATGATGACGAACGGCGGCGTTTTGATTTTGTTTTTGCGCATCACGACTTCGAGCGCGTATTGCAGGCAGGCGTCGGCCAGCGCAGAAAGTTCCGCGAGATTCTGCTCGAAATCGACGAGCCCCAGGATGTCGCGCAGCCCCAACCGCATCTGTTCGGCCTCGTGATAGCGCCGCAGCCACAGAAACTGGTCGGCGTCGGCGAGTCCATGGCGCAAGTCCTTAAAGATCTCCGGCGCGGTCTTGCGCTGGCGCAGGCGGCCGCCCACGATCAGATCGTCAATCAAATCCGGCGTGCGGATCGCCACCTCCGCCAGGAATTCGGAACGGTCGAACAACAGCAACATCAGATCGAACACGGCCGGGTTGTTGCTCCACAGTTCGAGCAACGGCGCGCGGGTGCCATACGCGCTCACAAAACTGTCCAGCCGCGTCAACACGCGGTCGGGGTCGGAAAGTCGGAGATCGGAGTTCGGAATTCGGAGTTCGAAAGGCCGCGATTGCGCAACCGGTTTCCCACCTCCGGCGGCTGGATTCGGGCAGCGGGCCAGGAATTTCGGGATCAACTGCCGCGCCAGTTCCGTGGTGCGCGCCGAGACGAGGACGTAGCCCGGGCCTTCGGCAAACTCCTGGAGCAGACGAAACGCGGTTTCCGGATCGCGGAACGAATGCGCCGCGAGCAGTTTTTTCCATTCCTCCTCCGCCCCGGCAAATTCCGGCGGCAAACCGCCGGACGCCCTGGGCAATTCCACCTTGAGCAGCCGGTCATAAACGCGCCGCACGTTGCCGGTATGTTTTTGCAGCGCGGATTCGAATGCGGCCAGCGACTTGAAATCCATCAACCGGGCCAGCCGCAATTGCGCCGGGCGGTCGGCGGGGATGGTGTGCGTCTGCTGGTTCTCCTCCATTTGCAGGCGATGCTCAACATCCCGGAGAAATCGGTAGGCGACATCGAGTTGCCGCGCCTCCTCGTCGGCCAGCAATTTGTACTGCGCCAGCTTGGCCAGGCACGGGAGCGTTTGGGCCGTCTGGAGAAACGGCAGCCGGCCGGCATGCAGGAGTTGCAGCGACTGCGCGATAAATTCAATTTCCCGGATGCCGCCGCGGCCCAGCTTGACATTGCGCTCCATTTCATCGGCGCCAACAATTTCCTTTTCGATCCGGTCCTTGATCGCGGCGACTTCGCGGAGCACGTCGGTGTTGATGGAAGGCGGGTATCGAAACGTCTGGATCAGCTCCAGAAACTCCGCCGCCAGACCGGCATCGCCGGCCACTCCCCGCGCTTTGATCAACATCATGCGTTCCCAGGTCTGTCCCCACTGGGCGTAATAATTTTCATAACTCCCGAGCGCGCGACACAACGGACCGGTGTCACCTTCCGGCCGCAAGCGCAGGTCGATGCGGAACAGCATTCCGTCCGGAGTCACGCGGGAAACTTCAGCAATGAAGGTTTCGGCCAATTTGTTGAAAAACCGGTGGTTCGCCATTGTGGCGCGCTGCTTTGTATTTCCCGGCGGTTCCTTGAAAACCTCCCCTTCGTCAGCGTAAAGGAACAGCACGTCCACATCCGAACTGTAATTGAGTTCCTGCCCGCCGAGCTTGCCCATGCCCAACACGCAAAATTCCGTACGCTGCCATCGGCCCGCGGCATCCTGATGCCACGGCTCGCCGGTCCGCCCGGCAAACTGCCGGCGGCAAACCTGCCACACGGCGTTGAGACAGACGTCGGCCACATCGGAAATTTCCCGGGTGATTTCCACCACCTCGCCGACCCGGGCCAGGTCGCGCGCAGCGATGCGTAACATTTCGCGCTGTTTGAACCGGCGCAATCCAGACAATGCTCCGGCGTAATCGCCTGCTTCCAGTTTCGGCTTCAACCCACCTTCCACCTCATGTTGCAGGCCCTGGGCCCGGCGCGGAAACCTGAGCAATTCCGGATCGAGCACCGACAGCCAGTCGGGATTGGCAACGAGCACATTTCCCAACGCCGGGGATCCGGCCAGCACGGCCGTGAGCACGTGCATTTTTCCGGCGGACAATGGTTCCAGCCGGACCCCAGCCGCGACAAGCAGATCGAGGAAATGTCTGACCCGGACCGGATCGGCTGAAGCGGCCGCCAGTTTTTGCCAGTCCGTTTTTTTCATGTCACGGGCGCGCGTCAGACTTGGGCACGCGAATATGTCGCTTCCGTGAAATCAACCGCGCGGCGGCACAGCGGTTGCCAGTCGAGTTCAGCCTGGACGCGCGCGGCGGATTTGCCGGCCTGGTCCTGCCAGTTGGCGGTTGGTTCATCGAGCCAGCTGATGATTTTTTTACCGAAATCCGCACCGTCAAATTCCGAGAACCGCACCATCGGGTCGTTTTGAAAATAGCTTCGGATGCTTTTGAGCGGAGTGCAGACGGTGGGCAGCCCGCTGCCGACGTATTCGACGATCTTGGCCACAAACGCACAGTGCGTCCCGACGGATTCTTCGTACGGCACGATGCCCACGTTCGCGCTGGCAAGATGTTTGGCAACCTCGGCGTAAGGCGTGAAACCGGTCGCCTCGAATTTGAAATGGGGAATCGCCTGCGCGCGCTGGAGAAATTGTTCGAGCCCGGCAGTGCGTTTGCCGACGAAGCGGAACACGGTTTCCGGCTTTGCCGCCGCCACAAATTTCACCGCCGCCAGCGCAATCCGGCCGAGATGATGCGCGTCAAACGAGCCGTGCATGACCACCACCGGCGGCCGGCCCGGCGGCGGA
>CAZKTW010000222.1:0-6522 GCA_964555775.1 uncultured Bifidobacteriaceae bacterium
AAACCTACTATCTTGCCCACCAGGACGATTTCAAGGTCGAGGACGAAATCAAACTCCGGATGATCGTGCTCAACAAAACGTCCGCCGACGAAACCAACACCTTGAGTCTGGCCAACGAGATCCTGGCCAAGATCAAGGAAGGAGCGACGTTCCCGGAAATGGCCTCCGTTTACTCGCAGGGTTCGCAACGCAGCCAGGGCGGCGATTGGGGCTGGGTCGAACGCTCGGTTTTGCGCAAGGAACTGGCCGAAACTGCCTTCACGCTCAAGCCCGGCCAGGTCAGCGGGGTGGTGGAAACCCCCGAGGCCTGTTACCTCATGCTCGTCGAACAGACGCGCCCCGCGCACGTCAAACCGCTCAATGAGGTGCGCGATGATGTCGAGGCAACCCTTCGCACCCAGGCGCAAAAGCAGCTCGAACAACTGTGGATCGTGAAGTTGAAACAGAAAACGTTCATCCGCCTGTTTTAGATTCCGACGTGAGGGGGAATATTTTGCCTCAGCTCTCAAACCCCAACCCTCAATTCCCATGACTGGCTGGATCGGCATCTCCCTCGGCGATGTCTCCGGCATCGGCCCGGAGGTCGCCCTCAAAGCTGTCGCCGCCGGGAGGCAGGACGACGACACGAAATACCTGTTCATTGGTGATGAAAATCTTCTTCAGCGCCTGAATCAAAAATATTCGCTCGACCTGCCGTTACAAAAATTTGTCGGTTATGGCGGTTCCGGCCGGTATTTCGTCGCGAATCCTTTGTCCGAACCACTGCCAGAAAATCCGCCGGCCGGTTCGCCGGCGGCGGCGCAGGCGGCGGTGGCCTGGCTGCGCGAGGGCGCGGAGCGCTGCCTCCGCCACGAGCTTGACGCACTTGTCACTGCGCCCGTCAACAAGGCATCCATCGTTCACGCCGGTCATCCATTTACCGGCCAGACCGGATTTCTCTCCGATCTGGCCGGCGCCAGACGGACGGCGATGATGCTGCTCGGCACGGATGAGCGCGGACGCTGGTTGCGCGTGGCGCTGGCCACGGTGCACATTTCCATCAAGACCGTTCCCCAAGAACTCACGGCGGAGAAAATCAATCTGGCCATTGAACTTGCGGTGGAATCGTGCCGTGATCTGGGGTTGTCCCGCGCAAAAATCGCGGTCGCCGGCTTGAATCCCCATGCCGGCGAAGGCGGGGAATTTGGTGATGAAGAAATCAAGACCATCGCACCGGCGGTGCTCGCCGCGCAAAAACGCGGAGTGGATGTTGTGGGTCCGTTGAGCGGCGACACGGTTTTTCACTACGCCTTGCAGGGAGATTTCGATGTGGTCGTGGCGATGTATCACGATCAGGGATTGGCCCCGCTGAAAGCGGTCGCGTTCGACACCGGAGTGAACTGGTCGCTGGGTTTGCCGTTCGTCCGCACCTCGCCCGACCACGGCACGGCTTACGACATCGCCGGAAAAGGAGTCGCCAATCCCTCGAGCATGATCGCGGCAATCCGGCTGGCCAAACAACTGGTGAAGAATCAAAAGGTGTAGTGTCGGCGCTGTGCGCCGATTCGGTCGAGCCGCAGGCTCGACGTTACAGCCCGATCAACTCGCGGATTTTGGTGCCGATGTCGCGGCCCTTCATCAATGATTCGCCGACCAAAATCGCCTTTGCGCCGCATTGCCGCAAACGTTCCACATCTGCGCGCGAATGAATTCCGCTCTCGGCGACGAGCAGCGGCGGGTGACGGGTGACGGGTGACGGAAAAAGTTTTGCCGCCAGGCGCTCCGTCGTGGCCAGGTCCACCTTGAAGTTTTTCAAATTGCGGTTGTTCACGCCGATGAGCGCCGGGGAGATTTTCATCGCACGGTCCAATTCTGCTTCATCATGGACTTCCACCAAAACGGCGAGGCCGGCTCCTGTCGCGAGCGTGTGAAACTTTTCAAGTTGCTCGTCGCTTAAAATGGCGACGATGAGCAGGATGGCATCCGCGCCCCACTCGATGGCTTCGAGAATTTGCCGCTCATCGATGATGAAATCCTTGCGCAGCAACGGCAACTTCACCGCTGCGCGGATTTGCCGGAGATAATCGAGTGATCCCTGGAAAAACTTCTCGTCGGTCAACACCGACAGGCAACTGGCCCCTGCGGCTTCGTACTCTTTGGCGATGTTGACCGGGTCGAAATCCGGGCAGATCACGCCGGCGGACGGCGAAGCCTTTTTGACCTCGGCAATCAACGCCACCGAACCGTAGGAGCCGACGTTAGGAGGCTCTGACTTTAATTCATTTTGAGCCTCGTTACCTCGGCTCCTGCCAATGTTTAGTGCGGCAAGGAAATCGCGTCGCTCGCCATGTTCAAGCAGGGCATCGCGCAGGTCGCCTGTAGCGATGAGTCGAGCGGGCAATTGTGAGACCTCGCGTTTCTTTTCTTCAACAATTTTATCGAGAATGTTCACGTTTTTAATTCGAAACATCCAACAACCAACATCGAACCCCCAGCCTCCAATTAGCCGCGAAAATCCGACACTGGGTGTTGGATGTTGAATGTTCGATGTTTTCCTCGCTTTTATTCTTCCTCATCCTTCACGCCCTGCATCCGTTTGGTCGGACAGCCCGCGCGCAGCCAGCCGTTCACAAACGCGTCCAGGTCGCCGTCCATCACCCCCTGCACATTGCTCGTTTCCACACCGGTGCGCAAATCCTTCACCATCCGGTACGGTTGAAAGACGTAGCTGCGAATCTGGTTGCCCCACGAGATGCTGCCCTTCTCGCCGTAAAAACGTTCCATGTCGGCCTTCTGCGCATCCACCCGCTGGGCGTAAATGCGGGACAGCAACAGCCGCATGGCCGTGGCGCGGTTTTGGTGCTGTGATCGCTGGGTTTGCGACGCGACAACGAGTCCGGTGGGAAGGTGGGTGATGCGCACGGCGGTTTCCACCTTGTTGACGTTCTGGCCGCCCTTGCCGCCGGAACGAAAAGTGTCCACCTGAAATTCATTCGGCGGTATGACGATGTCGGGCGACGATTCCTCGATTTCTGCAATCGCGTCCACGCTGGCAAAGCTCGTGTGGCGGCGTTTGTTGGAATCGAATGGCGAGATGCGCACCAGCCGGTGCACGCCGCGTTCGGCCTTGGCGAAGCCGTAGGCGTTTTCGCCCTGAAGCAGCATGGTGACGCTCTTGAGGCCGGCACCTTCGCCGGGCAACGCATCGGTGACCTCGACCTCCCAGCCGCGCGATTCGGCCCAGCGCTGGTACATGCGCGACAGCATTTCCGCCCAATCCTGGGCCTCGGTGCCACCGGCGCCGGCATTGATGCTGAGGATGCAATTCTTCCGGTCGTGCGGCCCGTTGAGAAAAACCTTCAGTTCCAGGGCGTCAAGTTCCTTGAAAAACCGGGCCAGGTCGCGGGTGAGTTCCGTTTCCACCTGGGTCTGGGCTCCGGGCGGTTCAGCCTCGCCCAGTTCGAGCATGACCCGGAAATCCTCCAGCCTTTTTTCCGCCTGAAGCAGCGGCTCGATTTTGTTGCGGAGTGAATTCCCCTCGTCGATCAGCGTCTGCGCCTTTTCACGATTGGTCCAGAAATTGTCGGCGGCCATGAGCGAATTGAGTTCGGCCAGGCGTTTTTGCGCGTTGGGGACGTCAAAGAAACCTCCGCAGGTGCGTGAGTTTCCCGGCGGCAGTGGCAATTTCCGTTTTAACCGTTTCAAACATGGGGCGGAGAGTAGCGGAGCCCCTGGCCGGAATCCAGCGTGGATTCTCAATCCAGGGCTTCCCGCCGCGCCCTTTTCCGTTCCGCCCGTTGCCAGGATTTAAAGGCCAGAAACATCAGCAGCACCAACAGGACCAGCAAATAGATCCAGATGAGGAGCCTCTGCAAAATTTTTACGACACGTTGGTCAAACGTTGATGTCATCGAATCCATCCCTTCGACGACCGCGGTTCTCCCGGCCGTCGTGTGGATGGAAAGCGAGCCTGGCAAATTAGTCCTGGCCACGTCCCGCAGGCTTTGCGGCCCGGGCTGGCCGGTCGTTGTCGGGTTGAATCTGCCCGGGCCGCCGGGAAAATTATTTGCCGCGTATGCCGGTGACGAAGCTGGTGTGGGCATTGGCGGCGGCGCTCCACCGCCGAAATTGGCGCTGGAATAATTCTGATAACCGGTGGTGGCGGAAGCAGTCCTGTTGAGGCCGGGAAGGATGGAAGGCATGAACAAATCAGATCCTGCCGATTGACTCCCGGCGACGGAAGCCAATGCCACGTCGGTCCATTCCTCCACCTGGCCACCGGCGAATAAAACGTTGCCCTTGAATTGGTGCAATTCCCGCGTCCACCGTAATCGGTTGTTGGCTTCAAGGCGCACGATGCTGGGATTTGGCAACGCATTGGCCGTGAGGTTCCGGTCCCCGGCCAGGATGGAATCCGGTTTCGAGAAGTTGGCTTTCACGCCGACGAAATAACTGACATTGCTGTTCTGAAGCGCGCCAAAATCTGTCGCCGGGAGCCGCGTATCGGTCGGACAGATCAGAATGGCCGGCCGGCCCAACTCGTTGGAAAGCACCTGAAAATGACGAAACGAAAAATAAAATTCCCTGCCCACGGCATAGCCGTTCTGAACGAATTCCTGCGAACCACCCTCGGCCATGGGAACCGCCATGGGGAATTTGTCGTTGTGATCGTGCCCGAAAATCTGGAAGGCGATTCCGAGTTGGTGGAGATGGCTCTCGCAATCGATGCGTTTGACCCGCAACTGGCTTTGATTCAACGCCGGCAGCAGCAAGGCGACGAGGATGCCGATGATGGCGATGACACACAGCAATTCCACCAGTGTGAACGCACCCGCCCTGCGACTGGACCGGCTGGAATTCATGCCAAACCCAAATTAGCATCGCCCATGCCATGATGGATTTGGCTTAAAAAGAATGATGGGGGGTTTAATAAAACGCGTGGGATTCACGCAGTCCTGCGTGGAGTTCACGCGTTTGAATCCGGCCTGATTCAAAAATCAAAGTTCATCTTCGCGCTCGGTGTAAAACAACTGGAACGCGTGGTCATAGTCCGCCTCCGGCACGAAAACCTGTGCAGGCCGGCTCAAATCGCCGTCATCGGGCGCCGCGGAGTCGGCGAACGATTGCGTGGCGGCGATGCCATGTTTTTCGAGCATCACTACGAGCATCTCCGCATTGACGACCGGGCCGGTGTAGAAAAGTTTCACGCGGAAAGTTTGACACAGATTCCACGGATTTTCACGAATTCAAATCAGCCGGAGCCATCCGTGTGAATTCGTGAAATCCGCGTCAAAAAATCACGGAATCAACCACCGGCCAGTGGCGGTATTGGTGCCGAGCCCCACTTGGTTCGCTTGTTGAAGTCCTGCGCTGGTGACCTGCTGGGCCGAACCGTCGGCCATGCCGATGTTACCGACGCCGTGATGCCGGTCTTTGCCCCAAGCAACAGTGGCATTCGTCCAAAGATTCAAGATTCCCGGCTGCACCGGCTTGCCATTTACCAGCAAATTATCATCACCGAGCATGATCATTTGCGGATAAGCCTCGGCAGCTTCCGGATTGATGAAATAGCTGATGTTGACGTCGCTGAAACCGTTTGAGAAATTTGTCGCGCAAGTCCGATTGGTATCCGCTGGACAATAAAGGATTCTTGGGGTGCTCAATTCGTTGGACATCACCCGGAAACAAGCGACGACATTTCCCGTAGTAATCAATTCCATCGCCCCGCCATTCCTCACCGAAACGGCCATCGGATATTTATCGTTGTTGTCACCCTCCCAAAGCCGGAAAGCGATGCCGATTTGTTGGATATTAGAAATACAGCCGACCCGTGACGATTTTCTTTTTGAAGCGGCCAACGCTGGCAGAAGCACCACAACTACAACGGCTATAGTGAAAATGATCACCAAAACCTCTATCAACGTCAGCGCACGGTTTCGTTGTATTGAAAGGAGCGGACGCATGACCGCGCCGGGTTTATTTATGAGGACTGGCCTGCTGAAACACCATCAACAACAGAAACAAAATGACGACGCCTAAAACGGCTACGCCCACCCAGAAGTAGATGCCGGCCTTGTTGCGTTTTTTGGAAAATTCCTTGCTGGTGTCAAAGCCCGGCGAACGTCCGCCGCTTTCCAGTTCGCTCAGGCTGACCCCGCGCGGAATGACCATGGTGGCGTCCACCTGTTTTTTGGCCGGGCCGGGTGCGGACCCGGTGGCGGGCGCGGCGGCGGCTCCGGGGGCATCGAGCTTCAATTCCACATTGCCCAGCCGCAAGGTTTGGCCGGGCTTCAAAACGCTTTCGGCAATTTTTTCGCCATTGATGAACGTGCCGTTCGTCGAATTGAGATCCCGGATGAGGACTTCATTGCCGCGCAGATGGACTTCGCAATGGTGGCTGGAGACGGATGGCTCGGCAATTTGGAACAGGTTGTCGTCAACGCGTCCGATCGTGGTACGATCCACGTTCAGCTCGTGCGCGCGGCCGGTCAGGCCTTGGGTCAGAATAACAAGTTTGGCCATGGACTTACGATAAGCCGATTA
>CAZKTW010000223.1:0-6470 GCA_964555775.1 uncultured Bifidobacteriaceae bacterium
CGCCGCAACGCTGGGGTTACGTCTTCGACAAGCTCGCCGCCGCCGCCAGCTTTCCCTACCAGAACACCCAGGTCTGTTTCTTCGGCCACACCCACGTGCCCGTCGCCTTCATGCGCGACACCGCCGTCCGCGGCGGCACCTATTCCAAATTCAAGATCGATCCGGCCAAGAAATATTTCATCAATGTCGGCGCCGTCGGCCAGCCGCGCGACAACAATCCCCGCTCCGCCTACGTCATTTATGACATGGACGCCGGCACGATTGAGTTGCGGCGGCTCGACTACGACATCGCCACCGCCCAGAAAAAAATCCGTGCCGCCGGCCTGCCCGAACGCCTGGCCGAACGGCTGGAGTTCGGCCGTTAACGGCCGGAGGGTCCGTCGCCGCGCGGAATTTTTGCGCGCCAAATTGTTCCGGTGACCGCGTGAAAATTCTCATTTTGAAGCCCAGCTCGCTTGGCGATGTCATCCAGGCGTTGCCCGTGCTGCGGCTCCTCAAACGCCATCTGCCGGCCAGCGAAATCTTCTGGTGGATTGACGCCAACCTCGCCCCGCTGCTCGAAGGCGATCCCGACCTGACCGGCATCGTGCGTTTCGAACGCAAACGCTGGGCCGCGCCCCGCCATTGGCCGGAAATGCTCCGGAGCATCCGCTGGATGCGCGAACAACATTTCGACTGGGTCATCGACCTCCAATGTCTCCTCCGCAGCGGCATCTTCGCCTGGCTCGCCAACGGCCGGTTGCTCATCGGGCTTGACGAGGTTCGCGAAGGTGCGCGCGGATTTTACGACGTCGCCGTCCGCCGCGCGTCGTTTCACACCCATGCCGTGGACTGGTATCTCGCCGTGCTTCCGCGGCTTGGCGTGCCCGTTCACCGCCATTTCCAGTGGCTGCCCGACCGCCCGGCCGTAGCCGCCGCCGTCAAAGCCAGATGGCCGACCGATGACAGCCGGTGGATTGCCCTTCAGCCGGGCGCGCGCTGGTTGAACAAACACTGGCCGGTCAAATATTATGCCGAGCTTGTCAGCCTGCTCACGAAAAATTTTCCGGACCGGCGCATTGCCATTCTCGGCAGTCCCGCCGACCAGCTGGCGGGCAAGATTGTTGCCCGCGCCGCGCCCGACCGATGTCTGGATTTATGCGGCCAGACTTCACTGCCCGAAATGATTGAATGGCTGCGGCTCTGTGATTTGATGATCACCAACGACACCGGCCCGATGCACGCCGCCGCCGCGCTCGGCAAGCCGCTGGTCGCGCTGTTCGGTCCGACCGAGCCGCGCCGCACCGGTCCCTATGGACATCTGGAAGACGTGCTGCGCATCGATCTCCCCTGCTCTCCCTGCCTGAAATCGTATTGTGTTTACGAAAAACCGAATGAGTGCCTGAAGGCCATTTCACCGGCGATGGTTTTCCAGCGGGTCCGGGAGAAACTGCGATTGCTGGAAACGTAAGCGCACTTGCGCTTTCGGCACCAACGGCATTACGTTCACGGCGGTGACCACTGCCAACGAGACCCATGCCGCCTCAACCTCGGTCGGCGCCGGACCGCCGCCCCACCCCGCGTTCGTCACCACGCATTGGTCGCTCGTGGTTTCCGCCGGGCGCAACGACACCCCGCATGCCCGCGATGCCCTGGAAAAACTTTGCCGCAGCTACTGGTTTCCGATCTACGCGTTTGTGCGGCGGCAGGGGCATGGTCCGCATGATGCGCAGGATTTGACCCAGGAATTTTTCGCCCGGCTGCTGGAGAAACAACAGCTCGCCGCCGCCGACCCTGCCCGTGGACGGTTCCGTTCGTTTCTCCTCGCCTCGCTGAAACATTTCCTCGCCAACGAATGGGACAAGACCCGGGCCCAAAAACGCGGCGGCGGGAAAATTTTAATCCCCGTTGACGTTGCCACCGCTGAAACGTCCTGCGGCCTTGAGCCGGCCGACCAGGCTACCGCCGAGAAAATTTTTGAACGACGCTGGGCGCTCACGCTGCTGGATCAGGTGCTGCGCCGGCTGCGTGCGGAATATGTCCGCGACGGCAAGGAAAATTTGTTCGAACAATTGAAGCCGACGCTCACCGAAGCCAGCCGGACTGTGGCCTATGTGGAAATTGCCACCCGGCTGGGCACGACCGAAGGGGCGGTGAAGGTGGCGGTGCACCGCCTGCGCCAGCGTTACCGCGAAGTGCTCCGCGCCGAAATCGCCGACACCGTCGCCAACCCCGGCGAGGTGGAAGATGAAATCCGGAACCTGTTTGCCGCGCTGGCCGGGTGAAACTCGGCGAGGATGGAGGATGGAGGATGGCAATCGTGACATTCAATCCTTAAACCTCCGAAGCTCTTTCAAAACTCCGTAGCGGCGTCTCGGCAGAGCGCCGCAGTCTTTGCCGGGAAACGAGAGATTGGCGGCACTCTGCCGAGACGTCGCTACGCCGGAAAGGCTTTGGAAAAAGCTTCTCCGTGTTCCGTTTTCGTTTGATAATTAGTGTAACCTTTGATCGGTTTTTCTTCAGTAATGGGCAGAATGCGGAATATCGATCATAGCCTATGAAACATGTAATTTTGGCAGAACCCGCCACATTGGCCCTGTTCGGCATGGGATTTGTGGTCTTGTTGATTTTGATGGCGCTGCTGGGCGCAATCCTCTTCCTGATCGTGTATTTTTCGCGTAAATCAAAGAAATTGGCATCACCATCAATAACACCTGTAGTCCCACCCACCCAAATCATTCCCCGCAAATGCCCGCAATGTGGCGCGCAACTTAAACCGGATGTGTCGGAAGGACTTTGCCCGGCCTGTCTGCTGCAACGCGGCATTGCCACCGAAGGCGGCCCGCCAGCCGGTACGCCACCGTTCATTCCCCCCACGATTCCCGACCTTGCCAAACTTTTTCCACAGCTCGAAATTCTCGAGCTTATCGGCAAAGGCGGCATGGGCGCGGTTTACAAAGCGCGGCAGCCGGCGCTGGATCGTTTCGTCGCGCTGAAAATCCTCGCGCCGCGGCCGGGCGGCGACCTGGATTTTGCCAGCCGCTTCACCCGCGAGGCCCGGGCCCTGGCCAAACTCACCCATCCGAACATCGTCGGCGTTTACGACTTCGGCGTAGCGGCAGGCGTCCCGCCGGCCGTAGAGCCGGGCATCCTGCCCGGCGGAGAAACCGTTGGCGTTTCAAACATTCCAGGAAGTCCAGGCACCGATCCGGGCGGCAAGCTGCCGCCCTCCACGTCAGGCCGGAGGCCCGACGCTACAACGCTCAGCTATTTCATCATGGAATACGTGGACGGGCCGAACCTGCGGCAGGTGGAACAGGCGGGCAAACTTTCATCGCGCGAGGCACTGGAAATCATCCCGCAAATCTGCACCGCACTCCAGTTTGCGCACGACGAAGGCATCGTCCATCGCGACATCAAGCCCGAGAACATCCTGCTCGACAAAAAAGGCCGCGTGAAAATCGCGGATTTCGGGCTGGCAAAAATTCTCGGCCAGGAACCGGATGCTTTCCGGCTGACCGGCGCGCGCGACGTGGTGGGCACGCCGCATTACATGGCGCCCGAACAGGTGGAAAAACCACAGGAGGTGGACCACCGGGCGGACATCTATTCGCTTGGTGTCGTGTTTTACGAGATGCTGACCGGCGAATTGCCGCTGGGAAAATTCCAGCCGCCGTCATCCTGCGCGCGCGGGATGCAAATAGACGTGCGTTTGGATGAAGTGGTGTTGCACTCGCTTGAAAAAGAACCGGCGCGGCGTTATCAGCAAGTCAGCGAAGTCAAAACACGGGTGGAGACCATTGCCATGACACCTCGCGGCAGCCGACCGGAGTCCGCGCCATCTGAGAGTCAGAGCCGGATTGCACCAGCCACTGCATCACCTTTTCAGCGCGGAATGCTGGCCGGGCTTGGAGTCTTTCTTGGCGTGGTAATCCTGGCGACCGGCGTTACCTTCCTGATGCCGGAAAGTTATGTCGGAATCGTGCGCGTGGAATTGGCCGGTTCCTCCCCACAGAATTACGATCCATATCGTGTACAGACTGAATTTGAGGTCATCGAGTCTTCCGTCGTGCTTAAACCCGTGGCGGATTCGCTGAATCTTGGCGCGCGATGGAAGAAAATGTTTTCCGCAGCCGGACGCACTCTGCCGGACGAAGAGGTTGTCGATTTGATGAAACGGCAACTGACATTGCAGCCGGTTCGGAACACCGGCATTTTCGAGGTTCAATATTACAGCCAGTCACCAAAGGAAGCGGCGGAAATCGCGAATAAAATTTCTGAGGTTTATTGCGCGCTGCCTCCCGGTCATCGGGGAGAAATCATTGACCCGGCAACCGTGCCGGTGCGGCCGATCCGGCCCAATCGGTCGGTGAACCTTTTTATTGGAGCGGGAGCGGGCGGCGCGCTCGGAATTCTCGCGGGTGTTGTGGCTGGCCTGTTTACGTTCTGGCGGTTGCGTGCCACGCGTCACGCGATGTCGCCGCCGCCAGATCAAAAGCCCGACCGTTTCTGGCGATGGATTGCCGTGGCGGTGCTGGCCTTGATTTCAATTCCGATTGTGATCGCCATCCTCGGTTTGCTGGCGGCGATTGCCATTCCGAATTTCGTCCGGGCCCGACAGCAATCCCAGCAAAATGCCGCCCGGCAATGGACTCAGGAAGGCTGGCAATTGTGGCAGGCCAAAAAACTGGACCAGGCGGAGGCAAAGTTTCAGCAAGCCGTCCAGCTCACACCGGATAATGCGGACGCGTGGAACGGACTGGGCTGGGCAACTTTCAATTCCGGCAAATCACAGGAAGCCGAGCAAGCTTTTCAAAAGGCCCTTTCGCTCGACACCAACCAGCCGGGCGCGCTGAACGGCCTCGGCCAGATCTATCTGTCACAAGGAAAATATGATCCGGCCGAGACATATTTGCTCAAAGCAGCGCCGCAGGCGCCGGCCGCTTGGTACGGATTGGCGCGGCTCTATTTGCTGGGGGGAAAATTCGCCGAGGCGGAAAAGTGGGCTCAACAAATTGTCGATTCCGGCCAGGCCGACGATGTCACGCGACAGATGTTGAACGCCGCAAAGGGAAAACATCTTGATGCGGGCTTGCGGTGGATGATTGAACCCCGCACCGCAAACTCGCCGCCCGCTTCCGCCGAAACCTGGTCACCGACGCTCGTGCCGGGCGAAAAGCCGGATTTGCAGAAAATCCTGGATGAGGCGAAAACCTTCATGGAGCAACACAATTATGAAGAATCATTGCAACGCCACCTCTGGCATTTCAATCACGCGTCGGAATTCGGTGATTCTTATCAAGATATCGTCCGCCTGACCTCCGGGCTTTCGGATTGGGAAGAATTGGGGCGGCGCTATCCGAAAGCGAAGCAGGCATTGATGGAAATCAGGGACAGCCGGACGCAACAGCTTGCCGCCGGACAGGGCTACTCCGAAATGCTCCACGAGGTGCAGGCCATCAATCACGAACTTCTAGACGACGATTCAACGGTAGCGCTCATCAAAACCATCCACGCGAAGGATCCCAAACTGACCGGACAAAATTATTTTTGGATGGAAGACTTGCTGCTGCAAAAGGGCGAATACGACTTGCTGTTGGATGGCATGGGCGATCCGCAGGCGCACTTCGAGTCATTCCGCCGTGGTTTGGAGATGCAAAGAGAATCGCAGCAGCGCATGGACGAAATGCAGAAAAAAAATCCCATGCCAGCGCCGCGTTTGCCCAGAGGCGCATTCGCTCCTCCGGACATGGGGCAGATGGCGACCAACAATTTTGTGGGACAGGTTCGCAAGCTGATTGAAATTCTCGTCGCCACCGGCCACAAAACCGACGCGGAAAAAATCCGCGACCAAGCTGTGACGGTTCTCGACGACTCGCGGCTGAAGTCCGCTGTCAGCGATGCGGAAGCGCAGGTCCAAAAGGTCAAAGCCGCGCCAGCATCCGCGGCCGGCCATTCCAACAGTCACTTCGTCACCCGTCTTAACCAGATCATCAAGCCGGCTCCAGCTTCAACCAACGTCACCGCCGCCTTGCCTGGGTTAAACTCGGGTGGCCAGCCCGGTTCCGGCGAAGCTACACCGGGGCCCGTCCGCATTGACCCCGCCACCGGTCTGCCTGTCGGTCCTAACGGAACCACTATCATTGATCCCGCTACTGGTTTGCCTGTCAGTCATGACGGAACCGGCATCATTGACCCCACCACCGGACTCCCCGCCACCAATGCCGCCACCGGGTCGCCGGCTCCAAATCATTGACCGGGGCGGCGGTGCATCTTGACACTGTCCTTGTCCGTGGTAGGGAAATCGCACTGCGATGTCACCGCTCGCGTATCAGCGGGCGGAACGAACGCCCGTGATCGAGCGGAAAATTGCGCCGCTGGACGCGGCGCTGGCGGCGCAGCGCGCCATCCACGGTGTCCAGACGCACCCTGTGTGCGGCAGACGTCCCAAGCAGGCTTGCGTTCGGGACAATGACGGCATTACGTTCTGC
>CAZKTW010000224.1:0-6376 GCA_964555775.1 uncultured Bifidobacteriaceae bacterium
GTTTCCACGGTGCTGCAAATGGCCGGCAACGGGGCTGGCGGCCAGACCAGAGCTGAGATGCAACAGGTTTTGGGCACGACCGCACTCCCACAGAATACGCTGAATGAAGCCAACCGGAATATCTATCAGGCTCTGAATCGCTCGGACACGAACAATATCCTCACCATAGCCAACGCACTCTGGTATCAAAAAGGAATTCCCGCCAAACCTGATTTCATTGCCATCAACCAGCAATATTTTGGGGCGACAATTGACGCCCTGGATTTTACCAGCGCCCATTCAGTTGACGTGATAAATACCTGGGCCAGTGAAAAGACGCGCGGAAAAATCACCCGGATTGTGAATGGCCCGTTTGATTTGAACACACGCCTGTATCTGGCCAACGCTGTTTATTTCAAGGGAAAATGGATGGACCCCTTTGATAAGGGGAGCACGAAAGACCGTCCGTTTCACCTGAGAAGCGGCGAACAGAAACAGGTTTCCATGATGGAACAATCCCGCAAGTTTACCTATCGGCATGGGTCCGGCTATCAAGCAGTGCGTCTGTGGTATGAAGGATACAGCATGGCAATGTATGTATTTCTGCCTGACCCCGGCTCCAGCCCGGAAAGCCTGCTGAGCATTATGACCGGTGACAAATGGAATCGGGTGACTCTACCGGGGTTTGACGACCGGGACGGAACCGTTGTGCTGCCGAAATTCAAACTCGAATACGGTGTGGATTTGAACCAACCGCTGAAAACCATGGGGATGAAAACTGCGTTTGAAAGTGGATCCGGCCGAGTGGATTTTTCGGGAATTTCCAGCGGGCCGGTCTTTATCTCGGACGTTCGGCAACAGACGTTTGTCGAGGTCAATGAGGAAGGCACCGAAGCGGCGGCTGCGACTGGAATGACGATTTTAGCCGGGCTGGAGACGAGTCCGCCGCCGCCGCCGTTCAAAATGATTGTGGATCGTCCGTTTCTTTTCCTGATTGCGGACGGACAGACAGGGACGATTCTATTCATGGGCATCATCCATGATCCGATGTTTTGACCATGCAACCGATTATTGAAAGCCGGCCATGAAAGCCCATGTTCTTTTTGGTTTGGTGCTGTCGGTGGTTGTTCCCGTTTCCGCTGAAGTTCCAACGTTGAAAGACCTTTCATCACGCCTTTTCACCAATGCAACGATTGTCTGGCAGGCGCCAACCGGTGACTTGCCGAAGTCTTTTTGGGTTTATCACAGGAACTTTCCCCGGATTTTTTCCGCCACGGTGATTTCCAATGCCATCGTCCTGGGTTCGCTCCAGAGCAAAGGGTTTCCGAAGCCTTCAACAAACACAACCTGCATTGAAGCAGAACCGCCTTGTCCATGTTTGAATGTCTGTAATTTTTTCATCAATCCCGGCGAGGCCTCCATGAGTTTTGAATCGCCCAATTACAAGGATGGCTCGCCCGACAGCATTCCAGGCGATAGTGCCATCGCCAAACGTGCCTGGGAGTGTGTGCCCCAACTTGGACTTGATCCTAAACAATTGGTTCAGAAATCGTTCTTTACGCATTCATATTACATTGACCGGACCGGCAAGGAGACGACCAATTTTATTTGTGGCCGTGGAATTTTTCTTTCCCGCCGGCTTGACGGGGTTGCCTTTTTTTCCGCTAATGATTCCGGGTCCGAGATGGAAGGATTTTCGCTGGAGCTAGGCCGTTACGGACAAATTCGACTTTTCAGCCTTCGTTGGTCGGATATTGACCGGGACGAAAGCCATCAAACCGCCAGTCCTGAGCAAATAATCCAATGCATCAAATCGCATATAACGATCGTACTTCCTGTGATTGATGAACAGGATTATTTTGCGCGACTCAGGACGTTGGCGAGCGCCAAGAAACTGACCATAACCAAAATTACACCGTATTACGTCGAAGGTAATTTTGGTGAAGTGCCAACAAACAATGTGCCCTGTAAATTCGTGACCCCTTTGGCCGAATTGGACGCTGTCGCCGATCTTGGGAGCAGCAATGCCACAATGCGACTGGTATCCCCGATCCTATCATCCGCAGCACACAGGCTGCTTGGCCACCAATGAAAACCTTGCGCTTTATTGCCGCAACGGCATTGGCTCTGTCTGGCTTGCTCCTGTTCGCCGATGATGTTTATACCCTTCTTCGATATAGTTGTGACATCAATGCTATGGCGGCGTTTGACCCTCAATGGGGGCCGATTGACTGGCCGACCGGCGAACGGCCGGGTTTTGCCATGGCGCCGATGTACGTTTATGCGTTCGGATTTTGGTTGCTGGCGGCGTTGCTATTCATGCCGTGGTGGAAAATCCAAAAAACCTATCGCGGGCGCATGTGTCGTGGGGCTGAATAAGCTGTTTTCAGGCGTGAAAACAAGAAACGGCGTTATTAGCGTTTTTGTGCTTTTGTGAAAATAGCGAGTTGTGCTATTTTCGCGGTTGAAAATAACGTCATGGCAAGCAAACCGAACATTCCGGGCCAGAAAGTGCCGATGGGCAAGTATGCCGCGTTTGTTCCTGCGCCGCTGCCGCCGAAGTTTGAATGGACGCCACGCTTGATTCGAGTCCTGTCTGACGCCGACCGTTTGATTGGGAATCTGGCCGGAGAGGGCGGACGGCTGCCGAATCCGCACGTGCTCATGCGGCCGTTCGTGAAGCGTGAAGCCGTGCTGTCGAGCAAGATCGAGGGAACACAGGCCACGCTGGGTGAAATACTGGCGGCGGAAGCCGGTGCGACCGTGGATCGCAGCCCAGAAGATTTAAGAGAGGTGGGAAACTACGTCATCGCCCTGGACCATGGCATCGCACGACTGAAGGATTTACCGCTTTGTGTCCGCATTATCCGTGAGTTGCATGAAAAACTAATGACGGGCGTGCGTGGTGAACAAGCCAGACCGGGGAAATTCCGCACCATTCAAAACTGGATTGGGAAGCCCGGCAGCACGCCGGCAACGGCGTCCTTCATTCCCCCGCCGCCGGATGAAGTGGAGCCGTGCCTGGCCGCGTGGGAAAAGTTCGTGCACGAGTCGGAATTGCCGCCGCTGGTGACGATCGCGCTGGCGCACTATCAATTTGAGGCCATCCATCCATTTCTGGACGGCAACGGCCGTGTGGGACGTTTGTTGATCACGCTCTTCCTGATCGAGCGGCGAATCCTGCCGACGCCGCTCTTTTATCTGTCGGCTTTTTTTGAAGTGGCAAGGCGCGATTATTACGAAGGGCTTCGCGGCGTGAGCGAGCGTGGCGAATGGAATGAGTGGATTGAATACTTTTTGCTCGGCGTGGCGCGGATGTCAGAAGATGCCTTGAGCCGCGCGACGCGCATGAACGGCACGCTGGCCGAGTGGCAGAAAAAGGTGGCGGGGGGCTCGACGAACGCGCCTATGCGGGTCGTGGAGGAATTAGCGGCGAATCCGTTCATCACGGCAAAGGGCGCAGCAGAAAAATTGGATGTGGCCTTCACAACCGCGCAACGCGCCATCGAGCGGCTGGAGCGATTGAAGATCGTAAAGCAGATGGGCGACGCGAAGCGTGGCCGGGTTTACTGCGCCACCGCACTACTGGACATTTTAGAAGAACCGGCACAGTTGCGGCCCGCGAAAGGTTGAACCGCCTTAAACTCCTGCAGCGGGACGGTCGAGTGGGTGCTGATTCGCGTTGGCCCAAAATTTTTCCTCGGAACCGCGCATCATTAAAAGATGCGCTATGACCTCGTCGGTCGGACACATGACCCCGGCCCAAGTGTCGCCGTAATAACCGATAGGATGCAGGCAAAGAGCGCAGAGCACGGTGGAGCCTACTTCGTCCTCTCGCAACGCGATGGTTGGACGACCCCTGCGAAATAAGTAGGTAACCTGGCTGCGCTTGCTGATTTCAGAGAAATGGCCCGTCAGGAGGTATATCTCGAATAAATTCTCGGGGATTAGACTGGCGAGTTTCTTTTGTGCCTTTTGTTCGGCCTCGATCGGCCAAACAGCAGCCGCCTCCAAGGTCCGAAGGGTAAAGGCCAACCTGTCCTCCGGCAAGATGCCGAAACAGGCGCGTCCCCGCTTATTCTTGAGCACAACAATGACCAGCTGATATCTTGAATTCCACCAGGAATTGACCCTTCGAAACTCAGAGGGCTGGGACGGTTGCTCTTGTTCGATGGCTTGGCGGACGCCATTTTCGTCGAAGCATTCAGTCCATCGAAATTCCTGTAATGACCTGTGCTTGTAGCGTGGCTCAAGCACCAGCTTCAAACCCGCCACTGGAACTGGCAAGCCAGACCAATCCTGCTGTGCCACATGTGATTCTGCCAAACGGCGCGACAGTTGGGCATACGTCAAAAGGTCTTTGCCGACCACACGCTTTTCTTCTTCACCCATTTTAACCCCCGGCTGAGCGGCCTACTGCAGTTGCCCTCGTTTCAGCAACGGGGATTTCCTCGGCGGGTGTGCTGCCGATGATGTAAACATTCTTGTCAGCATCAAATTTGCGGACGCGGAAGGTTTCCTGTCCCTGACGCACAAAAATGGCATAGCCGCGTTTAAGCATGTCAGTAATCGTTTCTTTTGCCTTCTGAACCTCGTCTGGTTTATTTGGGTCGAAGCGTAGCTCAAAATCGCCGTAGCCAGTGTTGAGCACGTCGATTCCGGGTTGTGTTATATTCTTATTTGGCATAGTTGTGCATCTGGTTTCATCCAGCTTAGGTTTTCTCACGAAAAGGGATTGAATTCAATTTTGCAATGGCAGGTCAAGGAATTCTGAGGAGCTGAGTGGAATGGGCTTTAATATCCGGGGAGGTTATGGGAGAAATGGAATGTGGCCGTGAGCAATTCTGGATGGGAAAAGTGGCTGGAGCGGCTTTACAACCTCCGGCGGGATAAAAGCGGTTCGCATGAGCGACCGCACAAGCCGGCTTTGTTGCTCAGCATCATCGATCTCCTGGATCGCGGCGTCATCACTCGCAACGAAGTGCCACTGAGCGATGAACTGGTTGCGACCTTCAAGCGTTACTTTGCGGTCGTTCGCAGGGAAAATGATCAGCCAACGATTCAGAATCCGTTCTTCCATCTGTGCGGTGACAAGTTTTGGCGGCTCGTGCCGGCGGCCGGCGAGCGGCAGATTTATCAGGAAGGGGCGACCTCGGGCGCACCCAGCGTAGCCGAATTGCGTCGCCGTGTGGCCCACGGAAAATTTGATGAAGGCATGTGGCAGTTGTTGGGCAAGTCGGTGGCGCGCCATCAGTTGCGCGAGGCTCTAATCGCCCGCTATTTTCCGGAAGACCGCGAGAAACTCGCCGCCATCATCGCCACCGGACGCACGGCTGAGCCAGTGGTCCCGGTGCAGGAGGAAATGCCGCCGGGCCGTGATGGGGCATTCCGCCGGACGATTCTTGAGGTTTACGATTATCGCTGTGCTGCCTGCGGCGTGCGGGTATTGCTCAATCAATCCATGTCGCTGGTGGAGGCGGCGCATTTGATTCCGTTTAACGTGAGCCGGAATGACAAGCCGACAAACGGAATGGCGTTGTGCCCAAATCACCATTGGGCGATGGACCGGCATCTGATTGCGCCGGTACCGGACAGTAAAAAACCTGCCGGCATCTGGCGGGTGAACAAGGACCGGCTGGATGACCGTATCGAGGGCCAACGTGATCTGGTGGCCATCGCGGGTAAATCGGTGATTCCGCCCGGCGAAGAGAAGTTCTACCCGGCGCTGGAAAGCTTGCGATGGCGCGAGGAACATCTGGTCACGGCCTACTGACGATGCCCAAGACCATAAATATTATATGCAACAACGAGCCAGTGCGGAAAACGTAAGAATTCCAGGCCCGACCGTTCACTAACCCCTGATATTACGAGTGCCACGACAGCTTCCGTCAGAACACCGGAGGTAAACTCCGAATTTGCCAGATACAGCGACCATCGGTTTGCCACAAGCTACGCCGTCTTTGCCGGGACACTTGGCATCGGTGCCGACACGGTCTCCCCGACGAATCGAATAATGGTTTTGGCAAGTCGGATATCCGATTTCTGTTTCGTGCCAACGCGCTTAACCCGGGATGGTGGACTTATTTCCGGCGGTGTGGAAGAAAAGAGTTTTTTTGATGCGGTGGTTTGCGCGCCACCCGCCCGAATCTGGATGCCGATGATCTTTCATGCCGTTCATCATCGCCGGACGGGTAGGACAAAAGCTGTCTTAGGCTCGGAATAAAAAGCAACCATAACGACCACTAAGAACACTATAACTGACGCCGAGGCTTTTATGCATATTTTATGCATTTCAGGTGTATTGAGCGGCAAGATTTAACAAAACTATTGATTCTATTGCTAAAAATTGAAGTGGAGCGGGTGAAGGGAATCGAACCCTCATCTCAGGCTTGGGAAG
>CAZKTW010000225.1:0-6366 GCA_964555775.1 uncultured Bifidobacteriaceae bacterium
CGCCGCGTCAGACCAGATTATTTTGAATTCCATGCGCTGGCCCAGGATTCAAGCATCTGTTCGGCCTCAGCGTGGCTTTTGGTGCGTCCGGCGGTGACATCGGCCCGTCCGCGTCGGATGGCCGCCATAAGACGCAATTCTTCGGCGATTTCGTCAAGCGATGCCTGCTCCGGGAGCCTCTGAAGAGCATCCATTACAGCTTGTTTGTCCGTCATGGCAAAAAGCTACTCCTTTGCGGCTTTGAGGGCAAGTGGCGCGGTGACGATGCAAGACGGAATTGAAAGGGCAAAGGGGCGAAAGCGAAAGGGAAATATTGTTTGAGTTCAAGCTTCAGCTGGTGGCGGACGCCAGAGACGCCGAAGCGTGAACACCAGCCGGCTCACCCTTTCCTCCGGGCGCGCTGCTCCTGCCAGTCCAGAACCAGCAACGTCAGCAGGACGACAGCCGTGATGCCGGTGCATACCGGCGCCAGAAAACGGTCCAACGGAAGCGAACCCCGCCCCGGCAGCCGGAGTTGTGCCGCAAGAATGTCCAGACTGCCGGGAAACGAAGTTTGGGCGCGGATATATCCACCGCGCACAACCGCTTGCGAAATACCGGAACTGGCCAGGCGGAAAATCGGGACACCATATTCCTCGGCTCGCATGAGTGCGACGCGAGAATGAAGCTCGTGCTCATGCCGGCCCCAATCTTCAACATCCATTGTCGGCACGATCAACAGTTGGGCTCCCTGCTCCACCAGCGGGTCGGTGACCCGCGTGTAACTCAAATCGTAGCAGATGCAGATGCCGACCTTGCCCCACGGCGAATTCCAGAGCTCCTGCATCGGGGCCGGCAAACCATCCTTGAAAAACTGGATCGGCACGCACTTGGCCTGATGGAAAACCAGTTCGCCATTCGTCCCGACCACAAAGGCAGTATTGTAATAATCGTTGGTGCCCACCGGGTCCTTGCCACCGACGACCAGAAAACGTGCATGTTTACGGCACCAATCCTTTAGCGAATCCGGCACCGGACCGTCCAGCGTATATTCGCTCAACACAAAAATCTGTGCATCGGGGGTTTTGGCCAATGCCTTGTCGAGGGCTTTGGGCAGAGCGCCGGGTGAAGGAAATTCCATCTGGATGCCGGCCATGGACAACGGCTTGCCGTATTGACTTCTTGTCGCAGCAATAAGTTGAAGAAAGAACGCCAGGCCAATCAGTAAAAGAAGCAGGACCACTCCCCATCCAATCAAAGCTCGCTTGAGCAAATGTCGATTGATCAACATGGCAGCGATGGCAAACATCAAAAACCCCACGCCATACATTCCAAAGATGTCGAACGGATTCGATCTGAAGTTGGACAACGCATACCCGATGTTCAGCCACGAGAATTTCAGGTAGTAAAGTTCACTCCGGAAATATTCCAGACCGGTCCAGATCACGGGAACCAGCCACATCGCCTTCGCTTTTCCCCAGCGCCGGGCGCTTCCCCAAACCATTACTGTGAACAGTCCGATCCAAAACGCGACCACCAGCCACAAGGCAATCGCTCCCGGCCCAAAAATCCGCCAGAAGAAGAACAGTTGCGGCGCGGCGCAAAGAAATCCAGCCGCCAGCCCGAAATAGAAGGCGCGGCGGACGGTCGGCTGGTCCGCCAGCCGGACCAGGAAAAAGCCATAGCCGAAAATGAACAGACCCATTGCGGGAAAGCGGATGGAGGCATAGGCCAGATGGAAACATCCCACGGCGAACGTCAGCCATAGAAACGATTTCATCCAGCCAGGCGGATTTACCGATGGTTTAACGACGTTCATCGAGGCCGGCGAATTGAATTGTTAATTTAACCGGATTGGAGACCATTTCGCCATGAAAAAAAGAAGGACCGTACTGGCCTATCTGGACGAGGTTTACGAAGACTTGGAGCTTTGGTATCCCAAACTGCGGCTGGAGGAAGCCGGTTATGCGATGAAATGCGCCGCACCGGAAATCAAAACCTACACCGGCAAGCATGGCTACCCCGCGCCATCGGATTTGGTGTTGCGGGACGCGCACAGCCAGGATTTTTGCGGCCTGCTTGTCCCCGGCAGCTTCATGCCGGACAAGCTGCGTCGCGATCCCAAGGTGCTTTCGCTCACGCGCGAATTCTTTGAGCAGGGCAAACTGGTCGCGTTCATTTGCCACGGCGGCTGGATTCCGATCTCGGCAAAGATCCTGAAGGGCAGGCGCGTCACCGGTTCGCGCGGCATCAAGGACGACCTGGAAAACGCCGGGGGCATCTGGGTGGACGAGCCCGTGGTGGTGGACGGCAACCTGATCTCCAGCCGCACCCCGCGCGACCTGGCTCCGTTTGGCGAAGCGATGGTCAAATTTCTTGACAAGGTTGTGCGATGAATGACATCGCGAAGTCCCTGGTTATCATTGGCCTGCTGGTTGCAGTCGTGGGCGCCTTGCTGTGGTCCGGGGTTGGCAAAAGCTGGCTGGGCCGCCTGCCCGGCGACATCCATTATTCCAAGGGTGATTTCAGCTTCCATTTCCCCATTGTCACCTGCCTGCTCGCAAACGTGGGGTTGACCCTACTAATGTGGCTGTTCTGGAAATAAACTTTTCCTGAATTCCGGTTTTCAGCATTGAATTTTCGGCGCGTTCCCCTACCCTTGTGGGCATGGAAGATCAGTCGCAATTCGCCCAGTACATCGGAGTGTTGATGCTCCTCGGCCTGGCCATCGTTGCGCCGTTCAGCATGATTGTGGGCTCCATGCTCCTCGGCAAACGCGGCAAAGACAACCGCACCAAGGACACAGCCTACGAATGCGGCGCCACCCCCATCGGCGAAGCCAATGCCCGGTTCTCCGTCAAGTTCCACCTCGTGGCAATGTTGTTCATCCTCTTCGACATCGAGGTTGTGTTTCTTTATCCGTGGGCGGTGGTGTACAAGGACATGCTCGCCGATCCGGCCACCCGGAATCTCATCTTTGGTTCGATGATTTCGTTCCTTGTCATTTTGTTCGCCGGATACATTTACGCGGTGAAGAAAAAGGCGTTCGACTGGAAGTCGTAGCGTTAGCCATCCTGGCTGACGTAGAGCCGTGGCTTCCAGCCCGGCGAAAAAAAACACATCCCCACTGCCAGCTTCGCAAAATATAAGCATTACCGTTACACGAGTGGTTTTTCCGGTTGGCAGGATGCCACCCTCTACGGCAGGCGAGACGCCTGCCGCTACATCTCAGACAGACCTTACGGCGTGAACCGGTCATCACGTTTCACGCCTCACGTTTCATGCATCGCGCATCACGAGTTCCCGATCAAAATCCCCGCCAGGAAAACCAGCGCGCCGCCCAGCATGACCTGCAACATTGCTGACACCAGTGGTGTGTCCATGAAACGATGGCGGATCCAGGAAATCACGCTCAGTTCCACCAGCACCACGCATACGGCGACCGTCGTGGCGGTTTTGATGTTTGGAATCAAATACGGCAACGTGTGTCCGATGCCGCCGAGCGTGGTCATCGCACCGCACACAAATCCACGCGCCCACGGATGTCCCCGCCCTGTCAGGCTGCCGTCATCGGACAGCGCCTCGGCAAAGCCCATGCTGATGCCCGCGCCGACACTGGCGGCCAGGCCGATGAGAAACGTCGCCCAACTGTTGTGCGTGGCAAACGCGGCGGCGAACAACGGCGCGAGCGTCGAAACCGAACCGTCCATCAGACCGGCCAGTCCCGGCTGCACCACCTGGAGGAGGAACAGCCGTTTCGCCTGGGATTTTTCATCCTCGCTCAGTTTCGTGTGCGCGATTTGTTCCGCTGTGTGCGCGTGGTTGCGTTCCTCCTCCGCCAGATCGCCGAGCAATTGCCGGATTCCGGTATCGGTGGTGCGCCGGCCCGCAACCTCGTAAAAACGCCGGGTTTCCACCTCCATGGTTTCAGCGGTCTTTTGGACGGTCTTCAAACCAAGCGGCCGCACGAGCCAGACCGGCCGCCGGTTTACGAAGCCGCGCACATCCTGCCGCCGGATGTGCGGCACATGCTCGCCAAACCGGGCCTTGTAATGTTCCAACAAACGGTGACGATGCCCGTCTTCCTCGCGGCGCATTTCACGGAACTTCGCGGCCTGCTCGGGATAATTCGCCTGCAGGCCGTCGGCAAAATCCTCGTAAATGCGCGCGTCCTCCTCCTCCAGCGAGATGGCCAGCGCGAGAATTTCCCGCTCTGTCAGACTTTCAAACGTTTTCATAATTTTCAATGACATCGGAGGGCGCAGTTCTGCGACGCCCGGACAAGCCTGGAACCTGGGGCTTGTGGAACCCGCCCTTCCAAATCATGCAATTTTTCAATGGCCGCCGGCATGCGAGCAATTACAAAAATGGCGAAAACAACCGGGCAGCCGCATCCCGCAATTTTCCGGGCACCGACCGGTCGTCCACTTCAGCGAGCGACACCTCGCGCGCGCCGCGGAGCTTTTGTTGAAAGATGGATACCATGGTGTTGGCGAAATTGCGCCCGTAGCCCTCCACATTCAATTCAAAATTCAGCCGCAGGCTGCGAGTGTCCCAGTTCGCCGAACCCAGCAACACCCAATGGCCGTCCACAATCATCAATTTGGAATGATCGAACGGCGGCGGCGCAAGCCAGATGCGGCAACCACGCTCCAACACCTGCCACCACATCGCCCGCGATGCCCAGTGGACAAACGGCAGGTTGCTCCTGCCCGGCAGGATGATATCCACGCGCACACCGCGCAACGCCGCAAGGTTGATGGCCGATATCAACCCCGGGTCCGGCAGGAAATACGGCGTGACAATCTGCACCGAAGATTGCGCCTCGGCCAGCGCCGCCAGCAACGTCCAGCGCAATTTTTCAAAATCTGCGTCCGGACCGTCAATGATGACACGGGCGATGACGTCACCTTCATCGGGCAGTTCCGGAAACCAGACCAAACCCTCCAGGGCTTCGCCCGTGGTAAAGGCCCAGTCATTGGCGAACGCCTCCTGCAATTGCGTCACCAACGGGCCTTCCACACGAAAGTGCAGATCCTGGACCGGGCTTTTGGGTTTTGCCGCCAGCACGTTGCCGTGACGAAGGTTCATCCCGCCAGTAAAGGCCGTCTGCCCATCCACGACCAGGATCTTGCGGTGATTGCGAAGATTGACCGTCACCACCCGCCACGGCGCGAACAGCGACGATGGCAGAAAACGCGCAGCCGGTACGCCGGCCTGTCGGAGACGACGCAGGATGGAAGGCCACGAATAACGCGCACCGGCGGAATCGACCAGGACCCGGACAGCCACCCCGCGCTTCACGGCACGACCCAGCGCGTCGGAAAACTGTCTGCCGGTGGGGTCGTTGTCGAATATATACGTGACCAGGGAGATGGATTTCGTTGCGGATTCAATCGCCGCCAGCATCGCGGGAAACGCCTCATCACCGTTGACGAACGGCTGGATGCGATTGCCGGGAATCAACGGCCGCGTGACGACCCGGTCAACCGTGCGGGCCAGCAACTTCAAGTGTTCCGCTCCCTCATGCTCGGGCTCACCCAGGTCTTCGGGAATGGGACGGGAAGCGGTTTTGTGCACCCCCAGGGTCAGCGCGCGACGACGAATGCGGTTGACGCCCAGCATGAGATAAAGCAGCGGTCCGAAGACCGGCATCAACCAGATGACGCCGATCCAGAGGGTCGCGGCCCGGGAATCGCGTTTGTGGAGCAGAGCGTGAGCCGACGCGATCAAGGAAGCCAGAAAATCAAAACCCGCGGCCAGATGCGGCCAGAACCGGGAAATGTTGTCAAGCCAGTCCATCGCGGGCCAACTTTACGGGCGATGAACCACCCGTGGCAAGCGTCCGGTGGTTCGACGTTCGCCGGAACACAGAGCCATGCGCCTCGTTCCTGCAACTTCCGAATTGGGCCACTCCGGGTTTGGCGATACGCGGATCATTTCATGCTGATTTGCCATCCAAGAGACACGAAACATGGCCGTGAAGCCGCTGACTCGCCCCTCACCCTGGCCCTCTGCCCGTTGAGGGGAAAGGGAACCGCAAACGGACGTTCAGCCTCAGCCTATGACGTACATCCATGATCGTCGTAGTTTTCAAAACCACCGGCCGATGATTCTCCCTCTCCGCTCCATCGGATGGAGGGGAGAAGGCGGGGTGAGGTGAGGCAAGGATGAGATCTGTTTCCTTATTATTACCATTAACATTCAAATTGCATTGCCTGCCCTTTACCACGATATTGCGGCCATGAAACTATTTGCCCTGATTGCCGTCGTCTCCCTGCTGCAAATCGTCGTCGTCCGCGCCGGATCCATCTACGAACTTTCCCTCAAGGACATCAACGGCAAGGACACCACGCTGGCGGCCTACAAAGGCAAGGTGCTCCTCAT
>CAZKTW010000226.1:0-6351 GCA_964555775.1 uncultured Bifidobacteriaceae bacterium
TGCATCGGAATCCCGGCGCGGCGATCAAGATAACCGTTTCCAGCCACGCGCGCGGTCCAGTCGGGTGAGGAGGGGAAATGGGGAACATTCAACATTCAACATTCAACATCGAACTGAAACACGAGCCAGAATTCAGGAATCAGAAGGCAGAGTTTCAAGTTTTTTTGTTCGCTTCCCAGAGGGTTACCATCGCCTTGCGGCGGGGACGCCAGTCGCCTTCGCCTAAAAAGGTGGACATCACGTCGCCCAGATCGGTTTCCAAATAATCCGTGGCGGCGGTCTGGCCGGCGTCGGCCCATTGCACTTGTTTGAAGAACGTTCCCCAATCGCCGGGCCGTTCCAGCAGCAAGGTGAGTATGATCTCAGCCAGGCTATAGCTCAATTCATTGGAATCGCCGGGCTTCCGAAACGAGATGCCCGACCAGAATTCCTGGATGGTCGCCGGGTTCCAGAAGGCGAGATGCCGTTCTTTCAATTCATAATCCACAAGGGGATGGGGCGCCATGGCCACGGTCCGCTGGAACAGCATGGCCAGACCTTCATTCAGCCAGAGCGGCAGTCTCAGGTGGACCACGCAATTATGGGTCAGTTCGTGCGCCAAGGTTTGCCGCAGCCCAAAGGTTTCATAAGGCGCCGCAATGTGGACATAGTCTTTATGGATCAAACAACCGCCGGTCGCGGGATGGTTTCCGTCCCGATAAAAATAGGAGACGTACTGGTAATAATCATCCTGCTCCTGAAACAATAGAATCACGTGTTTGCCATGTCCGGAATTCCAGGCTGCGTCCTTCAGCCGCTCGCTGATTTGATCCCACGTGTTTTCCGCAAAGTTGAGAATTTCCCCGGCCATTTTTGCGTCCAACGTCGTGAGCAGGATGAAGCGTGGAGAATCTTTTACCCGATAATCGCCTCCGAGGTCTGATTGAAGTTGCATGACCCACTGTCGGGCAGCTTCGTTCCACGCGACCTCCAGTTCGCCCGGGCCGATCGCCTGTTGCTGGATGGCCTGGGAAATGACCTTCCAATCGGGCCGCGAGTAGCCTTCTTCGAAGCTGAAGGCACCGTCAACCTGGTTGAGGTCAAACAGTTCCGGTAACCACTCTGTATCCGGTTCCGCCGGTGCTTGTGTTTCAGGGGCTGCCAGTGCGGTGCCGTCCGTCGGGCAAAACTGCTGGCCGTCCGGATATTCTTTCCCGCACCAGGGACATTTCGGCATACGGCCAATCAGGGTTATGCACCTGAGCCCGGGAAATCAATTGGAATCGGCCAGTTCGGAGATGGGGGTGCAGAAAAAGGCCGAAGGCTGAAGTCTGCGTAAAACCGCGGCACGAAGCGGGAAACATCGAACATTCAACTCCGATAAACTCCGATAAATCGCGAGTGGATCGCGAGCAGGCATTCAACGCTCAACATCGAATGAAGTCGGAGACAGGGACCGGAATCCGGAATTCAGGAGCCAGAGGAAAATCTGCGTCCATCGGCGCAATCTGCGGACAATCCAGAAGGCGGAGTTTCAAGTGTTCAGTTTTTAGTTGAGGAAACGGCTCGCGGGGACTCTCGCCCCACCTTCGCAGCCTTGGCGCCCGGGCGGTTATTTTTGCAGGCGGAAAAACTTGCTGCTGCCGGTGTGCGGGATGGTGACGCTGATTACCAGGCCGTTCGTGACGGGCTGCTGGGTTACACTTGCCCATGTTGTCGGCGGCGCAAGGCTGGTGGCGGAGAAGAGCTGGTAGCTGGATGCATACAGCGGCCAGGAAACAAGGACGTTGGTTCCCGACGGAACAATGGCAAGCGCGGGCGGTGTCGTGACGATGAGCTGGGTGATTTGCGTGGACCAGATACCCTCGTCGAAGCCGGAGGCGGTATCTATGCCGGAAGGATACATCTGGATGGTCCAAAACTGCGTCGGGTCGGCGGCGTCAACGGACAGGGTGTTGTAATCGCCCCAGCGGCTGGGTGTCGGAGAGCCAAGCAGGTCTCCCACGATGTCGTTCTCATCGTGATAATTTACCACCCCCGATTGGAGCAGGGTGCTGCTGCCGAAGGTGGTCTGGCCGTTGACGGTCTGGCCGGCATAGGCGTAGCAACTGATATAGGTGCTCAAGCTGGAACCGTTGCAACCGATGACGACCGTCCCATATTGGTTGGCGGCAATGCAGGGGAAAAACAAATCAAGGTTCGTGTCGGCGATGGTGCCCTGTTCCAGCAGCGTCTGGTTGGCAGCGCGGATGCGATACCAGCGGACGGCCATGCGCCCGTTGAGTTCCGTGGTGTGGACGGCATAAAGCACTCCACCGACCGCAAAGACCCTGGCGCAGAACCGTGCGTCGTTGGCCTGGAGCAAGGTGGTGCCGTCGGGTTGCGGAGCGACGAACTGCGGCACGCCCAGGTCGTCGTTGTCCGGCACTTGATACGGGTCAACCGTCAGGCTCACGGGCGCGGAAAGCGTCGGACTCGTCCCACCGCCATTTTGCACGGCAAAGCAGACAACATTTGAATGAGGACTGCTGTCGCTGCCAATATCGCCCATCGCCAGGATGCTGCCGCTGGCGCTGCCGTCGAAACAAACGGCCGGCTGCAACACGTCGCCGCGCACGGCGTAATCCATCACGCCATACCAGGTCAGGTTCGAAATCGTGGGTGTGGCGGCGATCAAATCCGCCTTGGGAATGGAAACGAGCCCCGGCCCCACCGCCACGCTGTTGGTGTAAAAATCGCCGGAAATATAAACCGCGTTGCTATCCATGCCCAATGTGGGAAAGTCCGCGAAATAGCCGTTGTCCGGGTCGGCTTGAAACTTGAATCCATTCCATGGCTTGGTCGGGTCGGAGGTGGTGGACACGGCGAGCAGAAAATCATTGGCCTCGGTGGTCGGGTCGGAGGCGCCGGGGTCAAAGTCCACCTGGGTGGCAAACCAGCGTTGCGTCGTGGGATCATAGATCACCCGCGGATCGCTTATGGCAATCGCCGAGGTGTTCAGCCCGGCATCAGCCCAGAACTTCAGGTCGGATTTCCGCTGCACACTCGCGCCGTTAGTCCGGTTATAGATGGCCACGGAGCCGTTGATGAACTCCATGAAACGGCCCGGTCCGATCACGCCGTTGGGATCCGGCGGCAACGCCTGGGAATTTAACAAATAGGAGCTGCCCGTGTAGTTCAGTCCTATTTGGATAGCCGCCTGACCATGCGCCTCCACCGCCGCCAGCAAGAAAAGCGATGCCATCAATGAATAACTTCCGGAAAACTTCGTCATGGCGGATATGCTGACATGTTGCGAGCGTTAGCCTTTCAATTACACCATAACCATCATTCGTCAAGCCGGGCTTCTGGAACGAGGTTGAGGTCGTGAGGCGGATTAAAAAAAAGAAATCAACAGAAGGGAACGAAGTTAACGAAGCTGTGAAAGATGGCGCAAATCTTTGTTTCCTCAAGTGAAAAGCGTTTTGCTCCCTTTTGCGGCTGAAATTAATTTGAAGCGGCTATAATTTCTGGCTGGAATCGCTCGCAGGGCCGGGTGTTGCACCGGGCTCGCAGAATTTGATGATGGATGAGCGGGATACAAAGATAGTCTGGCCGTTGCTTTGCTCAAGCTCCACGAAGGTCGAAAGGGTGTCGTATTGGGATTTCGGAAGCAGGTATTTGCTACCCCGGAAACGGGCATTGCGATAAACCACGACTTCCTGATTCCCCTCGGCACAATAAACATCATAGCGACGGTTGAGGTCCACGGGTTCGCCTGCGAACTGGGCGGAGGCGGCGAGTTGAGGGGCAGCATTTGGCGATGCGGCGGTTGTTGTCGTAGGCGCAGCACCGGACGCGTCCGCGGCCGGAACGAAGTTGGGATCGAGTTCTTTCAGGATTTCCTGGCGGGTCTTTTCAAGGTTCACGTCCAGATTCCTCAAAATTTGGGCGGCAACTCCGTCGCCTTCCTGCAGTATTCCGAGAAGAATGTGTTCAGTGCCGACATAGGTGTGATTCAGCGCTTTGGCCTGTTTGGATGCCAGTGCCAGGACTTTCTTCACACGCGGCGCGTACGGAATGTTGCCGCTGACTTTCTTGTCTGGACCGGTCCCCACGAGTTTTTGAACCTCGGCGCGGGCGGTTTCGAGATCGACCCCCATTTTGTGAAGGACGTTCACGGCCACCCCCTGGCCCAGCATGATTAAGCCCAAAAGCAGGTGTTCGGTGCCGATGACGTTGTGATTAAAGCGGTCGGCTTCCAGGCGAGCGAGCGCCAGCACCTGCTGGGCGCGGGGTGTAAAATTACTCATGGTCTCATCAGAAGGCCGCACCGGTGGCGCGCCCGGTACTGACTGGCTCAGGGGCAGAACATGGACGCGTGTCGGGTTCGTCGCAGCCCCGGTCAGACTTTTCCAAAATGATTGGAACCAATTCATTTAAGAACAGGCGGATAGTGCCACCAGCAGGGCGGGTGGCAAGTGGCAAGTAACGCGCCCTACCATCCGTATGCATTCGTGGTTAATCTTTTGCGCTTTTGTGCTTTTTGACGGCTGAAGTTTAGGCATCGCGGACCTTCGCCCTCCGAAAGCGTTTCGTTGTCATCTCTGCGTTCTCTGCGGTTGAATCCGTGTTCATTCGTGTCCATCCATGGTTGAAGAACAGCCAAAGGCACAGAGCAGCGTTGAAATTCAAAAGGGACAAATCAGGAGGCGGACAGCAGATGTGAATAACATTTTCTTTCAAACTATCTCCTCCAGGTGCCTACTCTTCGGAAAAATCAGGAAGGTACGAAACTCTATGAAATCATCATTTAAGTCCGCTGGCATTGGCTTCTTGTTTGCCGGGGTGGCTCTCTCCTGTGGCGCGACGACGTTGCTGAATTTTGACGATCTGTCGCCTGGGCCGGCTGGAAGCTACGCCGTAATCAAGAATGGCTACAGCGGCCTGCAATGGAGCGGTTTTGGGGTGCTCGATGCCACGCTGTTGACCGTGCCGGACGGCTATCAGGCGGGAATGATTTCAACCAGAAACGTCGCATTCAATTACGACCAGTTCGACCGGACGGCTGTCATCAGCAGTGGCAGCGCCTTCAACCTGGATTCCGCTTATTTGACGGCCCAGGTTGTCGAGGGTATGCAGGTTGAAGTTCAAGGCTTCGTTGGGGCCCAACTGACCTATGACAACACCTACACCCTGAGCGCCAGCAGCTCCACGCTGGTTCATTTCAATTATAGTGGAATCGATCAGGTGAAATTCATCCCGGTCAATCCCATCACCATTTTTGTCATGGACAATCTGACGGTCACCCTGGTGCCGGAGCCGGATCCGTCCGCATTCCTGTTGGTTGGCATGGCACTGAGCGCTCTTGCGATGATGAAAAAGGCGGTCAAAAGACCTGAGTCCGCGTAAAGCTTCCGCCTTCGCCGCGGCTACGGTGGACGGGTCGCCACGCGGCGGACTCGCGTAAACTCCGATAAATCGCGGAGTGGATCGCGAGCGCGCGGCGGGGCAGTGTCCGGTCTTTATTCCCTTCGTTTCCATCTTTGGAAAACGATTTTGCGGCTAATGTGAGTTTGGAAAACGGCGGGCCTGAACCTCACACTATATTGCCCCGGTCTCCATATCAGGTGAACACCCCATATACCCGTGCCGGCCCATTCTGTAGGGTTATTCGCGAAAATTTTGGCCTGTAGCTGGTAAAATGGCTGCCACTAAAATCAACCCGCCCGCACAGGGTATGATCGCATTGACGATCCGCGGGAATAGGCTTCCGCCGCCGGCGATGAAATTTGGCGGCATGTTTCTCGACAAAAGCACCTCTATCCGGCAAAATTTTGCGATGAGGACAAATTTTCCATGAGAACCGGCCCGGAACTGATTGTCGCCACCAAACAGTATGCCGCAGATTTTACGGCAAAAAGCTGGTGGTGCATTCTCTCCACCGCGCTTTGGCTCCTGCTTGCGCTGGCCGGCACGCATTGGAACCTTCACCCGGTGGGGAAGGGGATCTGCAGCGTTCTGAGCGGCTTGTTGATCCTGCGCTTGTTCGTGATTTTTCACGATCAACAGCATCACGCCATTCTGGCAAAATCACGGCTCGCGGAAATCCTGATGCGGGGGGTGGGCATCCTGGCTTTGAGCCCGAGCAGCATCTGGCGCAGCTCCCACAACCATCATCACAATCACAACTCCAAACTGCGCGGCTCGCACATCGGGTCCTTCCCGATCATGACCAAAAATCAATATCTAAAGTCATCAACCCCAACGCGCCTCAAGTATCTCTTCATGCGGCATCCACTGACGATGCTCGGGGGTTACTTCATTGTTTTTTTATACGGGATGTGTCTCAACCCCTTTTTCAATGATCCCAAAAAATATTTCGAGTGCCTG
>CAZKTW010000227.1:0-6349 GCA_964555775.1 uncultured Bifidobacteriaceae bacterium
TCGCCGTGGAAGCGCAGAAACTTTTGGGCGTGAGTTTGGAAGGCAGTGTGGGCTAGTATCTCCCCCTCGTCGTCGTTCTCGTCCTCGTCCTCGAACCATTCGATTACGAGAACGAGGAGGAGGACGAGGACGAAGCATTTAAAAAATGAGCAAACAACCAATTCTGGAAATCAAAAACCTCAGCGCTGGTGTTGAGGGCAAGCAAATCCTCAAGGGCATCAACCTGACCATCAATGAGGGCGAAGTCCATGCCGTCATGGGACCGAACGGTTCCGGCAAGAGCACGCTGGCGGCCGTGCTGGCCGGGCGCGACGGCTATGACGTGACCGGCGGCGAAGTGATTTACGCCGGCAAGGACCTGCTCGACCTCGATCCCGAGGAGCGCGCCCGTGAAGGCGTTTTTCTCGCGTTTCAGTACCCGGTCGAAATCCCCGGCGTCAACAGCACCTATTTCCTCAAGGCCGCGCTGAACGAAGTCCGCAAATCCAAGGGCCAGACGGAATTGGATGCGATGGAATTTCTGAGCCTGGTCAAGGACAAGATCAAGCTGCTGGAATTGAACGAGGACCTGCTCAAGCGTTCGGTCAACGAGGGTTTTTCCGGTGGCGAAAAGAAGCGCAACGAAATCTTCCAGATGGCGGTGCTGGAACCGAAGCTCGCCATCCTCGACGAAACCGATTCCGGCCTCGACATTGACGCGCTGCGCATCGTTGCCGGCGGCGTCAACAAGTTGAAACGCGCCGACAGCGCCCAACTAGTCATCACGCATTATCAGCGCCTGTTGAATTTCATCATCCCCGATTTCGTCCACGTGCTTTTTGACGGCCGCATCGTGAAATCCGGCGACAAGCAGCTCGCCCTGGAACTGGAAGCGAAGGGTTACGACTGGATTATCAAGCCTGCCTAGGTAGAATGGCGGCATGAATCTGGACGAAGCCCAACGCAAAAAAGTCGCCGCCTGGATTGCGGACGGCGCGAAACTTTCCGAAATTCAGACCCGGCTTGCCTCGGAACTCGGCTTGAAATTCACCTACATGGAGGTGCGGCTGCTGGTGGACGATTTGAAGCTTACGCCGAAAGATCCGGAACCGCCCAAAGTTGTCGCGCCGCCACCGGTTGCGGCAAAACCGGTTGCTGAAAAAGCAGCCCCGGCCCCGACGCCGGTCGCCAGCGTGCCCGGCAGCAGCGTGTCCGTGATCGTGGACCAACTGGCGCGTCCAGGTACGGTCGTCAGCGGCAAGGTTACCTTCAGCGACGGGCAACTGGCCGACTGGTATCTCGACCAGGCGGGCCGGCTTGGCGTGGCGCCCAAGCAACAAGGCTACAAGCCTTCCGCAGCGGACGTGCAGCAATTCCAGGCGGCGCTGGAAAAAGAAATTTCGCGGATGGGATTTTGAAATTCCCCCTTCGTCCTCGTAATCGAAACCGGGTGGACCGAGGACGAGAAGGCGGACGATGGCCTTTCAACCCCGGTCCGTTGGGGTTGGACTTTTGCCGGCTCATTTCCTTCGTCTTGCTGCTGGCCACATCCCTTGGCACATTAACCCCACATGCGTGAAAGATTCCGGGTCTGGGCGGAAAGCCTTGAAACCTTTGCTCTTGAAGTCATTTTCGGCGAACGCCACGACACCAAGGCGGTGTTGATGCGCGCGGTTTTATTCGGCAGTTCAAAGATTTTCGAGGTCCTCGTCAAAATGCGCCGCTGGCTCTACAACGTGCGCATCTTCCGCGACAAGACCCTGGGAGTCCAGGTCATCGCCATCGGCAACCTCACCGTCGGTGGCACCGGCAAAACCCCGGTGGTGGAAAAGTTCGCCCGCGAGCTGCGGGACGCCGGGCGCAATGTGGCGATTCTTTCACGCGGTTATCGTTCCAAACCACCGCCGTTTCACCTGTGGCTGTTCAATAAAATACTTTTAAGGGAGGACCAGACCCCGCCGCGCGTGGTGTCCGATGGCAAATCCCTGTTGCTCGACTCGGAAATGGCCGGGGATGAACCTTATATGCTCGCGTCCAATCTCCGCGATGTGGTCGTGCTGGTGGACAAGGATCGCGTGAAGAGCGGGCGTTATGCGATTGAAAAGTTCGGTTGCGACACCCTGCTGCTCGACGACGGGTTTCAGTATTGGGACCTGCGCGGGCGGCGGCACGACGTGGTGTTGATCGACCGCCAGCAGCCGTTCGGCAACGAGCATCTGCTGCCGCGCGGCACCCTGCGCGAGCCGCCGTCGCACCTGGCGCGCGCCCAGACGATTTTCATCACCAAGAGCGACGGCCAGACCGCCGAACTCCGCCAGCGGATAGCCCGGCTGAATTCCGAAGCCGCCATCATCGAATGCGTGCACAGTCCACTTTACCTCGAGGACGTCTTCACCGGGGAGTGGCGTGAACTGGATTTTCTGCGCGGGCGCAAGGTCGCGTCCCTCAGCGGCATCGCCCAGCCGGAAAGCTTCGAACTCAGCCTCACCCGGCTGGGTGCGGAACTGGTTTATTCCAAACGCTTTGCCGACCACCACCGGTTTACGCAGCAGGAAATCCTCAACGTCATCAACCGCGCCAAGAAACGCCAGGCCACCACCATCATCACCACCCAAAAAGACGCCGTGCGCTTTCCCAAAATTGACCGGCGGGACCTGCCGATTTTTTTCATGCGCGTTGAAATCAAGATTGTCAGCGGCGCCAACGACTTTCAGGATTGCGTACGCAAAATCTGTTTCCGCTGAAAATGGACACGCTGATTTACTGGTCCGTCCGCGCGCTGGTCGCGTTGATTCAGGCGTTGCCGCTCACCCTGGTGGCGCGCCTTGGCCGGCTGGCCGGCGGACTGGCCTTCTGGCTAGATGCGCGGCACCGGCGCGTGGCGTTGAGCAACCTGGCCATGTGCTTCGGCCACGAAAAATCGCCGGAGGAAATCCGCGCCCTGGCGCGGGAGAATTTCCGGCGCCTGGGGGAAAACTTTGGCGGCGCCGTTAAAACGGCAGCCATGACGCCGGAACAATTGCGTCCCTACTTCAAATTCTTGGGTGTGGAAAAAATCCTGAAACTCGGGACCGAAAGCGGCCCGCAAAGCCGGATTGTCGCCATCGGCCATTTCGGGAATTTCGAATTGTACGCCCGCTTCGGCCAGTTTGTGCCCATCTTCCAGTGCGCCACCACCTATCGCGCCCTGCGCCAGCCGGCGCTCACCCGCCTGATGCAGTCGCTGCGCGAAAGCTCGAACTGCCGCTTCTTCGAGCGACGCACCGAGGGGGCCGCACTGCGGGCCAGCATGACGGGCACGGGCCTGCTGCTCGGTCTGCTGGCGGACCAGAGCGACGGCCAGTTGCGTCTGCCCTTTTTGGGACATGAATGCTCCACCTCGAATGCACCGGCAATTTTTGCGCTCCGTTACCACTGTCCGTTGCACACAGCCATTTGCTATCGCGTCGGCCTGGGCCAGTGGCGGATCGAGGCCGGCGACGAGATCCCAACGCGTGAAAACGGCCAACCACGGTCCATTGCCGCCATCATGGGTGATGTGAACCGCGCTTTTGAGATTGCCGTCCGCCGCGACCCGGCCAATTGGTTCTGGGTCCACAAACGGTGGAAGCCGGGGCCGGCGGCACAAGGAACGAAGATGGAGGAGGGAGGATCGAAAATGGAAATCCCATCATGACCAGCCATCCTCCATCTTCCATTCTCAATCCTCGCCGGATTCTGGTGCGCGGCACCAACTGGCTGGGCGACGCGGTGATGACCACGCCTGCGCTGCGGCGCCTCCGCGAAAAATTTCCGGCCGCACATATTGCTTTGCTCACACCGGACAAGTTGCGTGATTTATGGACTCATCATCCTGCCATCAACGAAGTGATTTCATTCGCGCCGGATCAAAATGTAATTTCCGTCGGCTGGAGATTGCGCGCGGGCAAATTTGATCTGGCATTGATGCTGCCGAATTCTCCGCGCGCGGCGATTGAGTCCTGGTTTGCTGGAATTCCCCATCGTATCGGTTACGCGCGCCCATGGCGGAACTGGTTTCTGACGCAAACAATCGCGCCACGTGCCGGCGCGGTGAAGATGCATAAACGCTCGGTTTCCGAAATTCGACAACTCGTAGCCGCCGACGTGAGTCGGCGGGTGACTTCAGATGGCCGCGTTCTCACGAATGCAGCTACAAGCGCGCATCAAATGCATGAATACCTGCATCTGGCCGCCGCCTTGGGCGCCAGCCCGGAACCGTTGTCGCCGCAGTTGATGGTGACCCCGGACGAAATTGAAGCCGCGAAGAAAAAATTTGGCCTGGGTGAAATTCGCCGGCCGATATTCGGCTTGAACCCCGGCGCGGAGTACGGTCCCGCCAAGCGTTGGCCGCTAGAAAAATTCATTTCTGCCGCCCGGGAAGTCCAAAACCGCACCCCTTGCACCTGGCTGGCGTTCGGCGGCAAGGCGGATGTGGGCCTGGCACACCGGATCGAATCCGCCATCCCCAGTCCGCCCTCCGCCGTTTTCAATCTGGCGGGGAAAACGTCTTTGCGCGAGTTGATGGCGCTGCTGAAGATTTGCCGGCTGTTGCTCACGAACGATTCCGGACCGATGCATGTGGCCGCCGCGCTGGGTGCGCCGGTTGTCGTACCGTTCGGCAGCACGTCGCCGGAACTGACCGGTCCGGGCCTGCCGGGCGAAGCGCGGCACCGGCTGCTCAGATCCGATGCGCCGTGCGCCCCATGTTTTCTGCGCGAGTGCCCGATAGATTTCCGTTGCCTGAACGGGATCAGCGTTGAAAGCGTGGTGGAAGCGGTGCTCGAAGTCGCCTGAACCTTCCGGAAGATGGCGAAACCCGTCCTGTTTGCCAACTGAGCTGCGTAGTAGCAAGGCAGGGCACGTCCACTCCGTGCGCGCCGCTCGTTGCCAGACCATATCGGCGCGCACGGAGTGACGCGCCCTGACAATCTATAACCACTCTCCAAATAATCCGCTTGACACACCGGCTCAACTGTCATACTGTTCTATGACAGTAAAAGACGGCCATGATTTTTCAGATTGATTTCAAGTCGGGCAAGCCGGTTTACCTGCAACTGGTGGACCAGATCCGTTATGCGGCCGCCTCGGGTACGCTGCGTTCCGGCGAACCTTTGCCATCCATCCGTCCGCTGGCCGAGGAATTGCGGGTCAACCGCAACACCATCGCCAAGGCCTACGCGGAACTGGAAGGGCAAGGCGTCATTGAGACGATTCCCGGCAAGGGCTGTTTCCTGAAGAGAAGCGATTCTCCGTTCAACAAGCAGGTCCGCCAGAAACTGCTGGCGGCGGAAATCGACGAGGCCGTGGTCATGGCGCATCACCTGCAGGTGGACCGCGAAAAGTTCCTGGCGCTGGTCCGGGAACGGCTGGATTACTTCGAACACAAAGTGAAGGAGGGAAAATGAAAGCAACATGGGAACATTCAACATTCAACATTCAACGCCGAATACCGAATTTGAAGCGGGCGCGACATTACTTTGGAAGTTGGGGGTTGAATGTTGAATGTTGAATGTTTTTTCACACAAATATTCTATGAACACCGCCTCGCCCATCATCGAAATCAAGAATCTGACCCGCCGTTACGGCAAACTCGATGCCGTGAATGGCCTGAGCCTGACCGTCCACGCCGGGCGTTGCTACGGTTTCTTCGGTCGTAATGGCGCGGGCAAGACCACCACCATCAAGTGCCTGCTGAACTTGCTTCGCCCGAATTCGGGTGCCGCACGGGTATTTGGATTGGATCCGCAGCGCAACGAAGTGGCTGTGAAATCGCGCCTCGCGTATGTCCCCGACGCCGTGGCGTTTTATCCGTGGATGACGGTGCAGGACACCCTGGAATACCTCGCTTCCTTCCGCAAACACTGGAATGAAGACATCGAAGCCGACTTATTGAAACGGTTTCAACTTGACCCAAAACAGAAGGCCAGCCATCTCTCAAAAGGCCAGAAGACGCAGCTGGCGTTGATCGGTGCGATTTGTCCCGAGCCGGAACTGTTGGTGTTGGACGAACCGACCTCCGGCCTCGACCCGATCGTGCGGCGCGAATTCATCGAGACCGTTATTGGCGCCTACCAATCCGGCGATCCGGGCAGCCGGACGGTTTTCGTTTCCACGCATCTCATCTCGGAATTCGAAGGGTTGATTGATGAATTCACCATCATCGAGCAGGGTGGTGAACTGCTGACGATGGACGCCGACGCCGCGCGCGACCGTTTCCGAAAAATTCGCGCGCGTTTTGCCCAGCCGCCAGCGCAATTGGATTTGGCCGGCGCGTTGAACGTGAAACAAAACGGACGCGAGGTGGAAATCCTCGCCAATGGCAACAGCGAGCAACTGCTGGAAAAATTGA
>CAZKTW010000228.1:0-6257 GCA_964555775.1 uncultured Bifidobacteriaceae bacterium
CGCCGAACAACAGCGGTTTCATGTGCCGCTCGAACAGGTTTTCCGTGACGTTCCGGGCAATGATGGGCTCGTGCTTCTTCAGCGCGTTGAGATAACGGTCCCCCTTCTTGGCCGCGACCTTGAAGCTGACGTGCAACAACTGGCGGAAGCTCGGATTAAACGCCGGATTTTTTTGGTCGTGGCGCAAAGCGGAAACGAACTGCGTTGAGCTCCACCCATTCACCGCCGCCGCGGCAGGCAGTTTCGCCTTGTCAATGTCAATGACCGTTGCGTAAGGCGCGCAAAATTCGTCCACGTGCTCAATCGCGTAGGCATAGATTTCCTTGGCAATTTCCAATCCGTCGCCGCCCGCCTCCGCCAGGCCGATGAGTTCTTCCAGCCACGTCGTGCCGGCGGTCTTGATGTGGATGCCGGCATTGAATTTCTTCAACGCGCGGCGGATGGGCTCGTAAATGGAAAACTTGTCGCTGCCGGAATGGACGCTGAGTTTGAGCGTCGCCGGCAGGCCGTATTTGTTGATGGCAAACGCGATGACGGCCAGATCCTCGTTGAATTCCTTTTCGAACTGCATCACGTCGCCGACATAATCCACGCCTTTGTTGAAACGGCCGGTGAATTTCGGGGCAATGGTCTGAATCGGGATTTTCTCGTCGGCAATCGCCGCGAGAATGATGAGCAGTTCCGGCGGCGTCTGCGGGCTGTCGGTCTCGTCCATCGAAACCTCCGTGATGAAATTGGCCTCGCCCTTGGCCTGGGAGATGTGCCGATAAATCTTCCCCGCATCCTGCACGGCGAGCAAAAATTTGTTGGCCACGCGTTCCACCTCGGCGCGCGTCGTTTCCAACGGACGGTCAATATGCGGGATGCCGATCATGCCGATCAGTTCTGGGTGCCGGTCGGTAAAGGCCTTTACACTCTTCGGGTCGGCGGGTTTGCCGATCGAGTCCGCCACGTCAATGGTGAAGAAATCCGAGGGTGCGACGAAACGATCCACGGTTTCAAGCCGGATGTGGTCGGCATCCACGTGATACGGCTTCTTCCAGTCCAGCGCCTTCACCGCGGCATCGGCCTCGGCGCGCAAACTGGACGGTTCCGTGCCGATAAACAGGTGTTCGCGGTTCGACTTGTTCCAGACGGGGACGATGTCCGCGCCGGCCTCGGTGGCCAGGAGACACGCGCGAAGTTGCGCTTTGCCCTGGTGGGAAAAACGGTCGCCCATGCCAAATGAAAATTTTCCCAATGCTAAAAACTTGCTCATAGTTTGATTTCAGTTTGCGAGCTAAATTTAACAGATTCACCACCTGAAACACTATACGTCTTTTGCAGATTTGTTTGAGAATTCTGCACCTGAGCATCACCAAGACTGGCGATGGCATCAATGATCACGCCCGGGCCGGCCTGTCCCCGCAAAGCCAGGCTCTTTTGTTTTGTGAGCGTGAGTTGTTGGAGTTCATGCTTTAGCATGTTTTCGGCCCGAAACAGCCTGAAGGCTGAACTCCAACAGGTTTCCCCGACAAAACAAAAGACCCTGGGCCAGGGCCAATTTCAGGTGAGTTCACGCTTGCCAATCTGCCGGAGGGTTGCCACGCTTTCCGTCTGGGAATGCGCGGTTAGCTCAGTGGTAGAGCACTACCTTGACACGGTAGGGGTCACAGGTTCGAACCCTGTATCGCGCACCATCTTTCGCCTTCTGTTTCGCTTCGAGCCTCGGGCCAGCAAGCCGGTCTTTTCACTGATCGCCACCCCGTGACATATCCCCGATCATCCGTTAAACTGTACCTGCGCATGATCCGTTTTCTGCTATTGATCCTGTTTCTGACCTGGGGAGTTTGCCAGGCCCCGGCCCAATCGAACAACGGTTCGCTGGTGCAACGGCAATGGCTGGAAACGCGCACCGCGCATTTCAACGTCTATAGCTGCGGCGCACCCCAGGATGTTTATAAACTGGCCGCCCGCCTGGAACAGTTTTGCGAGGCCTTTTCCTTGCTGACCACCGATAAGGCCGTGGCTTCCCCACCGATTGTGGTGATGGCCTTTCCCAATCACGAATCCATGAAACCCTTCCTGCCACTCTACCAGGGCAAACCTGCCAACCTGGCGGCCTTTTTCCAACGCGGCAGCGACGAGAACTTGATCGTCCTGGGCCTGCCGGGCGCCAATTCAGCCTACACAGACCTCGAGGTCATCTATCACGAATACACTCATCTGCTTTTCCGGCACAATGACCGCGTCTGGCCGCTTTGGCTCAAGGAAGGCATGGCGGAGGTCTGGTCCACCTTCGAAACGACCGGATCCCGCGCCCGCATCGGCAAACCCATCGATCATCACCTGCGTTTGCTGGCGCAACAGCCACTCATGCCGCTGGCCGAGCTGTTTGCGGTCGCCCACAACTCACCTCAATATAATGAACGGGATCGCCAAGGCATCTTTTACGCCGAATCGTGGCTGTTGACGGAATTCCTGATGGCGGGGGACAATCCGGCATACAAGGCGCGCTTCAAATCATTCATGGACCTCCTCAACCAGGGCCAGCTTCCCGAACAGGCTTTCACCAACGCGATGCAGATCACTTTGCCGATGATGGAAAACGAACTTCGCCGCTATCTTAAACGCGGCCAGTTCGCGCCGATTGGACTGGCATTTCAGACGGACATCTCCGCGCCCATCACCCTGACAACGCGCAGTCTCGCGCCCGTGGAGGCGTATTTCCGACTGGGTGATGAACTGCTTCGGATTCACCGTCCTGACACCGCCGAATTGTATTTTGCGCAGGCGCAAAAAATCGCGCCCGACAGTCCCCTGCCCTACGAAGGGCTGGGGCTGCTCGCCGCCGAACGCGAGCAGCACGATGCCGCGTTGCGCAATTTGAACGGGGCACTCCAGCGTGGTTCAACCAGTTACCTGGCTTATTACGTTTATGCCCGGGAAAGATACCGGCTCACGGCCGACTCCCAGGACCGGTATGCCCCGCTCAAAAATGAAGCGGCGGCGGAAATTCGTGGTGAACTCCAAAGATCACTCGTCTTGATGGCGGACTTTGGCCAGGCGCATGAACTGCTGGGCTTCTTTGAACTCGTCCAGGGTGAAAATCTCGCGGTGGCGGAACAACACCTGCAACGGGCCATCGACCTGGAGCCCGAAAACCCTTCCTACCTTTTTGCCCTGGCCCAATTGCAACTGAGAAACCACAATGCCAACGCCGCGCGCCACACCCTGCAACCGCTGCTGCTGCCCAATGCGGACGCGAAACTCCGCTCGCAGGCCGAGGAGATGATCCAGAATATCGCCCGGGGACATCCGGTCGAATGATTCTCAGCCCTGCACCTGCTGGCACCGGATCAAGCTTTTTATCACCGCCGCAGCGCACCGTGGAACGGCAAGCTTCATTGCGCGTTCAGCCGGTAAAAAGCATTGCTGGGGCCGACATTGTTGGTCAGCAAAAAATTATTGCTCGAGGTCACCACGCCATTGCTTAAAGGTGTCCAGGTTGCGTCCGAAGACAGCTTGCCGCTGGTTTCCAGCGTGAAACCGGTGGCCCACCCCGGCCAGGTGAGGATGACTTTGTTTCTGCCGGAGGGCGCGATCTGCAGTGTGGGAATCATCAGCCGCCCGATCCGCACGGTGCTGTTGTGCGTGTCCGCCACGTAAATATTCCCGGCACCGTCCAGCGCAATCCCCTGGGCGTAATTGAACAATGCATTGGTGCCAATACCGTCGGTGCTGCCGGTGACACCGACCTGCCCGGCCACCGTGGTCACCACCCAGTTGGTTCCGACCCGTGTCATCTTTCGGATGGTTTGATTGTACGTGTCCATCACGTAGAGATTGCCGGCTGCGTCCAAAGTCACATCATCCGGGAAAAAGAAGTGGGCGTTGGTGCCCGTGCCATCGGCGCTGTCACGGATGCTGGCCACGCCCGCCAGCGTGGTCACCAGCCAGTTCGTTCCGGCCGGGGTCAACTTGCGGACGCTGTTATTCTCGCTGTCGGCCACGTAAACATTGGAAGCATTGTCCACGGCAATTCCGCGCGGAAAGTAAAACATGGCATTGGTGCCGATGCCATCCGAGGAACCGTGCGTGTAGGGTAGCCCGGCGATGGTCGTCACCACCCAGTTGGTTCCCTCCGGGCTGACCTTGCGCACCACCATGCCGTAATTGTCCGTTACATAAACATTGGTATTCAAATCCACCGCTATCCCGGCCGGCACATAAAAAAACGCGTTGGTACCCACACCATCCAGAATGGCATAAAATTGCGCCTGCCCGGCGATGGTGCTGGTCACCCAATTGGTTCCCTCCGGCGCGATTCTCCGAATCGTGCTGTTATAGGCGTCGGCAACATAGAGCGTGCCCCCGCTGTCCAGAGCGATGTCGGAAGGATAGTAAAAGCGCGCGTCGCTGTTAGTGCCATCGGCGCTGCCCATGCTGCCGGCCAGCCCGGCAATAGTGCTCACCACCCCGTTTGGCGTGATTTTTCGGATGGTGCAGTTGTAATAATCCGCCACATAAACATTGCCCAGGGCATCCAACGCCACGGCAGCCGTGGACCAGAAAAGTGCATTGGTGCTCGGGCCGTCAGTGCTGCCCGTGCTGACGCCGGCAAAAGTGCTCACCACACCGCTCGTCGTGATCTTTCGAATCTCATTGTTGTTCGCGTCCGCCACGTAAACATTGCCGGCACCGTCCGCAGCGACGCCTATGGGGGTGTGAAATCGCGCATTATTGGTGGCACCGTCCGCGTCACCAAAGACCCCCGCCAACCCGGCGAAAGTGCTCACCACCCAGTTCGTTCCTGCGAGAGTCAGCTTCCGGATGGTGTTATTATTGTCGTCAGCCACGAACAAATTGGTTCCGCTGTTCACGACAACGCCGACCGGACCGCTAAATTGCGCGTTCGTGCCGATGCCATCGGCGCTGCCGGCGTTCGTCACCTGTCCGGCAATGGTGCTGACCACCCAATCGGCCCCCATCAGCACCAGCTTCCTGATGGTGCCATTGATGGTGTCGGTCACGTAGAGATTGGTATCGGCATTGATAGTAATGCCATAAGGCATGTAGAACTGGGCCGCATTATTCGTTCCGTCAGTGCTGCCAGGATGATGGGGCTGACCGGCAATCGTGCTGACAAGTCCAGCGGGGGTGATTTGCCGGATCACGTCATTCGCCACGTCGGCCACATAAACATTGCCGGCACTGTCCACCGCAATGCCGCTCGGCGTGGAAAATTGCGCGTTGGTGCCCGTGGCATTGATCAGACCAGCCACCCCCACCTGGCCGGCCAGGGTGCTCACCACCCAGTTGGCGCCGTTCGGGGTGATTTTCCGGATTGTGTCGTTGAATTCGTCCGCCACATATAGATTTCCACTGGCATCAACCGCGATGCCCGTGGGCAGATTGAAAGAAGCATTGGTGCCCGCGCCGTCGGCGCTGCCCTTGACTCCGGCCAGTCCGGCAATGGTGCTCGTCACGCCGCCCGGCGTGATTTTCCGGATCGTATTGTTGCCCGAGTCCGTCACATAGACATTGCCCAGATTGTCCACGGCGACACCTGAAGGGCCGGCGAATCGAGCGGCGGTACCTGTGCCATCGGCGCTCCCAACGCTGGCTGACCCCGCCAAGGTCGTGAAGTTGAAGGATTGTGGATGCACCCGAACCGTGGTGCAAAACCAAAGACCGGCGACAGCGACAAAATAAAGAAACGGTGCCCGCATAAATAACACGTTGACCCGAGGTTGCTGGAGAAATGCATTTCCCATGCCAGCCGGAATCTGCAGGGTGACCCAGGTTTCAATGTCCTTTGCCAACGGCTTCAAGTCACGGGTGTCTGAAAATCGCCGCCGGATACCTGTTTTTAAGTCCACTTGCGGAACCGGCTGGGAGGCCTATGTTTGGTTATGAAAACGAAAGGTACGGTCTCAAAAATCGTGGAACAGCCCGAACCCTTCACTCCCGGCGTCGCCCGGAGCATGGTGCGCGAACACGCGTATCGCCTGTATCGCGACAAGCTGCTGCATCATCCGCTGACGTTGGACGATTGGGTGCTGGCCGAAAAGGATCTTGTCGCCGCGATCGAAGCCGAGGAAGCAGGCGTGGAAGTCTGACCTTTTGGGTTCAGCCCTTCGGCCGCAATTTCTTCCAGAGCCAGCCGAACGGATCGTAGAATTCATCCACCACGCGCTCCTTCAGCGGAATGATGGCGTTATCGGTGATGGTGATGTTTTCCGGGCAGACCTTCGTGCAACATTTGGTGATGTTGC
>CAZKTW010000229.1:0-6249 GCA_964555775.1 uncultured Bifidobacteriaceae bacterium
AGTCATTGCTCACCGCCGAGGCGCAGCGCGACATCGCCGCGGCGTTTGCCAAACACGGCTTTGGCAATTTGGGCGGAACGGTGGCCGCGCTCGGCGGACGTTACGATTACGGCCAGTGCCGGATCGTCCGGGCGGCCTTGCAGGCAAGGTAGGGGCGGGCCTCTGGCCTGCCGTGGAGCCGGGCGTCCCGCCCGGTGGAAGAGATCGTGGACGGCAGACAGATGCGAGAAATTTGAGTGTCGCGTGGAGTTTGTGCGCGGATTCCAGGCGGCGGGACGCCCGCCCTCAACGTCAGGCGGGGACGCCCGCCGCTACATTCCGCTTCCAAATCCAACTCGCTTTTTGCGGACGCGAACCGTAATTTTCCCGGATGGCTTTGACTGAAGATTTGACCAGTGCTTCCGACCGGTTTGTCCGCCGCCACATCGGGCCACGCCCGGGAGAGGCCACCGCCATGCTCAAGCAACTCGGTTTTCCGAGCCTGGAGGCCATGGTGGACGCCGCAGTGCCAAAAGTCATCCGTTTGGCCCGGCCGCTCAATCTTCCTGCCGCGCGCAGTGAACATGAAGTCCTCGGTGCGCTGAAGGAAATTGCGTCGCAAAACCAGGTCTGCCGCTCGTTCATCGGCATGGGCTATTACGATTGCATCACGCCGGCGGTCATCCAACGCAACATCCTGGAAAACCCCGGCTGGTACACGCAATACACGCCCTATCAGGCGGAAATCTCCCAGGGCCGGCTGGAAGCGCTCCTGAATTTCCAGACGATGGTTGCCGACCTGACCGGCCTGGACATCGCCAACGCCTCGCTCCTCGACGAAGCCACCGCCTGCGCCGAGGCAATGACGATGTGCCACCGGCTTGCGGACGAACGGAACATTTTCTTCGTCTCCGAAACCTGCCATCCGCAAAACATTGAAGTCGTCCGGGCCCGGGCCCGGGCGCTGGGGATCGAGATTATCGTCGGCAACACCGAACAATTTTCCTTCACCGAAAAGGTCTTTGGGGCGCTCGTTCAATACCCCGACACTTTCGGCGCAATCCACGATTACTCCAGCTTGGCGGAAAAAGCCCACGCCGCCGGCACGCTGCTCACCGTGGCCACGGATTTGCTCGCGCTCACGTTCGTCCCACCGCCGGGTGAATTTGGCGCGGATATCGCCGTCGGAAGTGCGCAACGTTTCGGCGTGCCGATGGGCTATGGCGGCCCGCACGCCGCGTTTTTTGCCACGCGTGACGAATTCAAACGCCAGATGCCGGGTCGTATCGTCGGTGTCTCCAGGGATTCCCGCGGCAAACCGGCGTTGCGCCTGGCGCTCGGCACGCGCGAACAGCATATCCGCCGCGAAAAAGCCACCAGCAACATCTGCACGGCGCAGGCGTTGCTGGCCAACATGGTGTCCATGTATGCTGTTTATCACGGCCCGGAAGGTTTGAAGCAGATCGCCCAGCGCATTCACAAACTGACCGAAGTTCTCGCCGCCGGTTTGGAAAAACTAGGATTCAAAATCGCGTCGGCGCCACGTTTTGACACGATTCGAATTGATCTCGGGTCTCCATCGGCGGCGGAGATCCTGAATACCGCCGAGGCGCATGGAATGAATTTCAGGTTGATCGACGACCAGACCATCGGCATTTCGCTCGACGAAACGACCAGCGAAAGCGATGTGGTCGAAATCTGGCAGGTTTTCAAAGGTAACAAGGCCATCGGTTTTACTCTGGCGGACGTCGCGGATTCCGTTTCACGTTTCACGTTTCACGTTTCACGTCGCACGCCCTTCCTCACGCACAAGGTTTTCAATTCCTACCACAGTGAAACCGAGATGTTGCGCTATATCAAACGGCTGGAATCGCGGGACCTATCGCTGACGGCCTCGATGATCCCGCTCGGGTCCTGCACGATGAAGCTGAACGCCGCCTTTGAGATGCTGCCGGTTTCGTGGCCGGAGCTGGCGAAGCTTCATCCTTTTGCGCCGCTGAAACAGGCGCGCGGTTACCAGATTTTGTTTCAACATCTCGAAGACTGGCTGTCGGAAATCACCGGCTTCGCCGGCATCTCGCTTCAGCCCAACGCCGGTTCGCAGGGCGAATACGCCGGCCTGCTCGTCATTCGTGCCTGGCACGAAAGCCGGGGGGAAACGCACCGGAATATCTGTCTCATCCCCACCTCGGCGCACGGAACCAATCCCGCCAGCGCGATCATGGCCGGACTGAAAGTCGTCGCGGTCACCTGTGACCAGGACGGCAACATTGACGTGGCCGATTTGCGGGCCAAGGCCAAAACGCACAAGCACGACCTCGCGTGCCTGATGGTCACCTATCCATCCACTCACGGGGTCTTCGAGGAAACGATCAAGGAGATCTGTGAAATTGTCCATGCCCATGGCGGGCAGGTTTACATGGACGGGGCGAACATGAACGCGCAGGTCGGCTTGACCAGTCCCGGCCACATTGGCGCCGATGTCTGTCATTTGAATCTGCACAAGACCTTCTGCATTCCGCACGGCGGGGGCGGGCCGGGGGTGGGACCAATTGGTGTAGCGAAACATCTGGTTCCCTTTCTGCCGAGCCACCCGGTTTTCACGGCGCGGCTCGAAGAAAAGAATTCCAAAGCACACATCGGCCCGGTGGCAGCCGCGCCGTGGGGCAGCGCGGGCATCCTGCCGATTTCCTGGGCTTACATCGCCGCGATGGGTCCGGCGGGACTGACTGAGGCCACGCAATACGCCATTTTGAATGCGAACTATATTGCCCGCCGCCTTGAAAATCATTTCCCGACGTTGTACCGGCGTAACGGTCTGGTGGCCCATGAGTGCATCCTGGATTTGCGGGCCTTCAAGAGCGTCACGGCCGAGGACGTCGCCAAGCGATTGATGGATTATGGCTTCCACGCCCCAACGCTCTCCTGGCCGGTGGCCGGGACACTCATGGTTGAGCCGACCGAAAGCGAATCGAAGTCCGAGCTCGACCGTTTCTGCGATGCGATGATTGCCATTCACGCCGAGATGACGGCCATTGAATCCGGCACGGCGGACAAGCAGAACAACCTGCTCAAGAACGCGCCGCACACGGCGGACATGATTGCGGCGGACAATTGGAACCGGCCTTATGCGCGTGAATCGGCGGCGTTCCCGGTGCCGGGCCTGCGCGACTACAAATTCTGGCCCGCCGTCGGCCGGGTGGACAATGTTTTCGGTGACCGCAACCCGGTTTGCACCTGTGTGGGGATGGAGAATTATCAGAGCTGAACTGATTTCACCGCGACTCAAGCGATCAATGAACGCCGCGCTTGAAAACAATCCATTAGCCATGGCACGCCTGCAGCAAATCGAGCGCGATATTGCCGCATGGGCCAAAAAGACCATCGAAGTAAAGTTCGATTACAGCGGAACGCACCTCTTTTCAATGATGGAACTTGCACATAGCTATGCAAAACGGTGCGATGACCTTGTCGGTTCAATCAGGCATCTCCTTTCACAAAATCGCATTGTGGCTGCCACTATCGTAGGCAGAGCTTTGATCGAAACGATCGCGACAGGTTGCTTTTACGTTTACGAAATGCATCGGCTTATCGAATTGGGTGATCGAAACCGAGTTGATGATCGACTACGCCGTTTTTACGCGGGAGTAAAAGGGCAATCCGTCGAGCCGGTGCATGTGATGGACGCAATGCGACATTTGGAAAAGATTGATGGCGAATACATAACCTATCTCGATGGAAAGTATGGCATTTTCACGCGGATGATTGATCAATTGAGACCTGCTGGAGAAAGTGGCTCACGCGAAAGTCCGTGCGAGGTTTTATCGGCCATGAGAAATTATGACGAGCTTAGCGAGGTGTGCCACCCGAATGGAATCGGCACACAGTTTCTTTACCCAGACCAAAGCAATGAAACGGAAACGGTAATGAAAGCACGCGAACGCTTTCGATCTGCCGCCATTACATCTATCTGGCAATGCCATCACTTGCTCAAAGCATTGATAAGAGCCGATGAATTGCCTGAGTGTTACAAACGAAAGTTCCTTAATTGAAGAATACCGGTTTGTCCTTCGTGTCCGTTTGTAGTTTCCGCGCAGTCTGCGTCTCTGCGTGTCCGCGGTTAATTTGATTTCGATTGAAGTTCAGCCCGGATGGCGGCCAGTTCGGCGCGTGGTTCCTCGGCGGCGTGGTCGAGCCGGCCGGCGCGGTGATACCAATAGCGAGCGTTGCCAAAATCGCCCTCGATCTTGTGTAGTACCGCGTGAATCCACGCGGCGGTGCCGTCTTCGTATTGCTGCACGAGTTGATGCGCGGCGTCCCAGTCGCCAGCCAGAGCCAGTTCAACTGCCATGAGGAACTCCTCGTTCAACGAACTCATGGACGGTGTTTTACCGCCAAACCGGAGCGGCGGCAAGGATCGGCGGCCAAAAAGACGTCAAAAGAAAGGCAAGAAACAGCTGGCCAAGCTGGCGGCAAAGGGCAAATTGCTGGTGTCCCTGATGCACCATGAAAATCACTGAAATCCTGATGGCGGAACACTCGGTGTTCCACAATCTGTTCGACCACATTGAAACGGCGGTGCCGCTAATCAAGACGCTGGCGGAGGTGAAATCGCTCGCCACGGTCGTGGAAAAGCTGCATGGACCGCACTCGAAGACCGAGGATGACTTGTTCATTGAGCCGCTGGAGCATTGTTTCGAGCAGATCGGCCAGAACGAACTTTTTCACGAGGAACACCGGCAAATCGAGCGGGCGCTGGCCCGGGTCCAAACGGCGAGAACGCTCAAAGACGCAAAAAAAACCCTGCTGGGCGCCATCAGTGCTTCACGTGAACATTTCGACAAAGAAGAGCGCATTGTATTCCCGATGGCGGAACGCGTGTTGAAGTCAAAGACGCTCACCGAACTGGGCGAACAGTGGCTGAAAAGACGCGAGACGGCTAAATGATTCGTGGCGGCGCGTCATGAGACCGCCGCAAAAATCAGGGATGGGATTTGCTGCGCTCTTACGAGGCGCAGCCACATATTCATTCCAAGGCGGCGTTGACTCCCGCCGCCAGGGCATTGACCCGCAACGGCAGCGAAAAATCCGATGGCGCTTCCAGCGTGCAGCTTTGGCGGGTCTTGTTTTGAATCAGCCAGAACGCCTCCGGCCATCTTGGCCGGCTGGCGGGGTCAAGGTTCGGATTGATGATTCCGTCCCTGGCTTCGCGGCCTTCAATCAGCGGTGACAGGTCAATCGGGCAGACCGGCGCCACGGCCTTCACCATTTTGCCCGCCAGCGGCGGGTGACGGTCGGGATTCAACTCATAGACATAAAAGCCGTGTGACTCCCAGTCTTCATGCAGGCATAATGTGATATTAAAATCCGGCTGCCGCTCCAGCCATCGGATGTGCGCGGCGACCTCGCCGGTCTGCGGGTTGCGATAATCGCGGTTCAAGTCCACGCCGGCGGCATTCTCCCGCCGGTTCAGGGTGAAGCCCATGGGATTCAGGCACGGGCAGAGCCACAAATCGTCGTATTCCGGCCACCGGTTTTCCTGCAATAAACGCAGCGCGGCCAGGGGGCCGGCGGGCTCGTCGCCGTGGATGCCGGTGCTGAGGTAAATGCGGGAGGATCGATGGTTGATGAACGTTGCCGGCCGGCGCAGGGCGAACAACCCAAACGCATCCTGTTGCCCAAAGATTTCCAAAGTCCAGCCGTGTTGGCGTGCGGCCATTTCGATATCGCGCAGCACGGTGCGGATATCAATCGTTTCGCCGTGGTAACCGCCGTGATTCTTGCCGAGCTTTTGCACGCGGTGAATTTCATGCAAAGATGCCGAGACGCAAGGAAGTTTTGACACAAATTGCATGAATTAACGCGAATTCAATTTTTCAAAGCCCGCAGGGCTGGCATCTTTGTGGTTGAACAATCAAAAATGGCCAAAGCTTCATCGGAGCAAAATCTTCGGTTGGAGTTCAAGCTTTAGCTTGTGCGGGCGGCGGACACGCTAAAGCGTGAACTCCAACAAAACGGAATATGCCGCCCCGACGGGGCTGGAGAATTTCTTATATGTGACATCTACAAAGATGTCGCGCTTACGGCGCTGAGGTGGCAAAATATTTTAACCCGCGACCGTCTCCGCTTCGCAGCTTTCTTTTCCGCTGCCACAACTGCCTTCTTCCTGATCGCTGAAGCCGTGGTTGTCCCAGCTGGGATCGAGGCCGAGGTCTTTGAGCATTTGCAAATCCTTCTCGACGGGTTGGTTGAGCGTGGTCAGATAATTGC
>CAZKTW010000230.1:0-6199 GCA_964555775.1 uncultured Bifidobacteriaceae bacterium
GGCCAGCTTGCCTTTGAAGTCAGCGGCCAAAGCGGGCCGGATTACGCGGTGGAAACCTCGACGAATTTGTCAGCCTGGAACACGCTGTTCATCACTAACTCCCCGGCCATGCCGTTTAGTTGGAGCGATACGAACGCGGCTGCGATGCCGGTTCAATTCTACCGCGTCAAGCTGGGCCCGCCGCTGCCGTGATTTGTTCGAATAATCCTGTGGAAAAAATAATGCTTTGATAACGGCGTGATCAAAATGAATTGCCTGATGATGTGGGATGAGTGGCCGGTCGGAGAAGGTGGGTTGGGCCGCGCTGCGGCTTCGGACGTCCTCGCCATCTTAAATCAAAGGGCAGTCTATGCCTCGCTCCCGCCCCCGACCGTATCTGCCGTGATCCTGTCCGGAGGCGCCAATGATAGTTTCCAAGAGAATTTGAGCGTCGTCACCTCGGCTGCTACCAAGGAAGTTGTTTTTTTGACGGACTGCTGGCGGCGTATGGCATAGTCCGGCGTCACTTGGAAGGATTTCCACTTGCCGTCTTTGCTGGATGTAGTTATTTTACGGTTTGCATTTTTTGCATCCGCCATTTTGGTGTCGTTTGGGTTTGTCCTAACACCAAATTAACATTTGGTATCAAATGGAGGCATGCAATGATAAATATCTGGAAGACTAAAACGATAAAATCGCCAATGTTTTCAATGGTTTCGCCTCGGTAGCTCAATTGGCAGAGCAGTTGACTCTTAATCAATTGGTTGAAGGTTCAAGTCCTTCCCGGGGCACCATTCCACCAGTTTGCGACTTTTCAAGCAGCAGTAACCATGGTTTCACACAGTGATCACGGGCTTTTTTGCAGTCGAGGCTTAGGTTCGAGCCGAAAACTTGTTGGGCAAGAATCCTCTTCTCTTGAAGAGAACCCGAAACTGCGATTTCGCCCGCGTTTCCTGCGGTTAGAATCCAACTTTGGATTGGTGCGGGCCAATTTGCTCGGCCTTTTAAAAGCGCGCTGCTTTGCTTCTCCAAAGATTTCTTCTGGCTCATTCCTTTGGCTTTTTCCGAGACATAGGCGTCGCGGTCAATGATGCCGTCCCAAAATGAGTCCAGGAGCGTTTGGGGGCGGAGATTGATCTTTTCAATTTCCACGCGCTTCCGATCGGCGATGAGCCGGGCAGATTGGGCGGGCTGCTTTTTCCCTTCATTTCATCCGGGTTTCATCGTTGCAGCGCTCCGGCAGAGTTGCTAGGGTCCAAGGGCTCATGTGGTCCGTGTTTAAAGAATTACTGCTTTTCTGCAAACAGGAAAAGAAATGGTGGCTGATTCCTCTCATCGTCATTCTGCTGCTCCTGGGCGCGATTCTCGTATTCAGCGCCAGCTCGGGCATCGGGTGGGCGCTTTACCCGTTCATGTGACCCATGGCCACCGCACGCCATGTCCTGGGCATCTCCGCGTTCTATCACGATGCCGCCGCTGCCTTGGTTCGCGACGGCGTCATCGTCGGCGCCGCCCAGGAGGAACGGTTCACCCGGAAGAAGAACGACCCCGGGTTTCCCGCGGCCGCGATCCAATTCTGCCTGCGCCACGCCGGCCTGAGCGCCGCGCAACTAGACGCCGTGGTCTTCTACGACAAGCCCGGGCTCAAGTTCACCCGCCTGCTGGAGACCTACCTGTGGGTTGCGCCCGGCGGCTGGCGGACGTTTCCCGAAGTCGTTTCCAACTGGCTCGGGGAGAAGCTCGACCTGCGCCGGGTGATCCGGGATGAACTGCCGGAGTTGCGGCCCGCCTGCCCGATTCTTTTCACCGCGCATCATCAGGCCCACGCCGCCAGCGCCTATTATCCTTCGCCCTTTGACGAAGCGGCGATTCTGACCGTGGACGGCGTCGGCGAATGGGCCACCACCACGATTGGCCACGGGCGCGGCCGGGAAATCCGCTTGCTGAAGGAACTGCGCTTCCCCCACTCGCTGGGCCTGCTTTATTCCTCGTTCACCGCGTACTGCGGTTTTCGCATCAATTCCGGCGAATACAAACTCATGGGCCTGGCCCCGTACGGCGAGCCGAAATTTGCCGCCACGATCCGCGACGAATTGCTCGACGTGAAGCCCGATGGCTCGTTCCGATTGAACCTGGACTACTTCAATTTTCTGCGAGGCACCACGATGACCAACGCGCGGTTCCACCGGCTGTTCGGCGGGCCGCCGCGCGCGCCGGACGAGCCCATCACCACCCGGCACATGGACGTGGCCCGCTCCATTCAGCTGATCACGGAAGAGCTCATGCTCAAGCTGGCGCGGCATGCCCGGGAGATTACCGGACTGGAAAATCTCTGCCTCGCCGGAGGCGTGGCGCTCAACTGCGTGGCCAACGGGCAGATTCTCAAACAGAAAATCTTCGATCGCCTTTGGATTCAGCCCGCGGCGGGCGATGCGGGTGGCGCCCTCGGCGCAGCCCTGGCCGGGTGGCACCATCTGGCCTCCGCCTCGCCCGGAACCTCGGGCCAGCCAAGCCCGTTGCCCGCGCGCAAGGACAGCGAGCCCGTCCCGCCGGTCAAAGAAACGGACGCAATGCGGGGATCGCTCCTCGGCCCGGAATTCTCCGATGCGGAGATCGAAGCCGTCTTGCGCGCCCATCACGCCGCGTATCAAAAGCTCGACCCCGGCCGCCTGCTGGATTTTGCCGTGGAGCTGCTGCGAACGGAAAATGTGGTGGGCTGGTTTCAAGGCCGGATGGAATTCGGGCCGCGTGCGCTGGGGAACCGCTCGATCCTCGGGGACGCCCGCTCGCCGCGCATGCAGTCGGTGATGAACCTGAAGGTGAAGTTTCGCGAATCGTTCCGGCCCTTCGCCCCGGTGGTGCGGCGCGAACGGGCGGCCGACTATTTTGAGTTGGATGCGGAATCTCCCTACATGCTGCTGGTCGCCCCGATCCGGAGCGAGTTGCGCCGGCCCACCTCCCCCGGCCTGAGCGGACTGGACCGGCTCAAGGAAATCCGTTCCACGCTCCCGGCGGTGACGCACGTGGATTACTCCGCGCGCATCCAGACCGTGGCGCGCGCCGACAATCCCCTGCTTTACGATTTGCTGCTCCGCTTTGAGCAGGCCACCGGCTGCGGCGTCCTGGTGAACACCTCGTTCAACGTGCGGGGCGAACCCATTGTCTGCTCGCCAGACGACGCCTACCGCTGTTTTGTGAATACCGAAATGGATTACCTGATCCTGGGCAGCTTCGTCATTCAGCGCCGGGCGCAACCGTCGGGGCGGATCGCGCGGCGCGAGCCCTTGGAGGCGGATTGAATGAAATTGAGATTGAAAGAGGATCCCAAGGCGTGGCGCAAGGCGGTGCTGCTTCCGGCCCTGCCGCTGGCGGTGATCGCCTCGATTCTGCACTGGCGCGGGAGGTTGTCAGACCGGGCCTGGTGGCTGCTGCTCGCTGCGATTGGCGCCGCGGCGCTGTGCTCGCTGGCGCGTCCCCGCTGGTTTCGCGCCTATTACCGGTGGTCCACGCGGTTTGGATTCTGGGCCAGCCTGCTGATTGGCCGGGCGATGCTGCTGTTGTTCTTCCTCGCCGTCATCGCTCCGCTGGGACTTGTTCTGCGGTGGACCGGCAACGATCCGTTGCAACTCAAACGGCGGCCCGCGGCGAGAACCTACTGGCATGAAGCCAGGCGATGCAGTCCGCTCGATCGCCTCTTCTGACCGGCGGCCGGTTAGTCCTTGCCAAGTTTTTTGGCGGGTATCTATATTGTGCGCATTGAAATCCACCGATCCAGCGGCCAAGCCTGCCCAGGGCGGCTCCCGCCCTTCCACCCGCCGCCGGCTGCTCTTCCGCCTCTGCGCCGCAGCGTTGCCCCTGCTGTTCCTCGGCGGAATAGAAACGGTTTTGCGTGTCAATGGTTACGGACATCGGACCGGGTTCTTTGAAACCATCCGCGTTGGCGGGACCAACTACCTGGTGAACAATGAAGATTTCAGCCTGAGTTTTTTCCCATCCCAGCTGGCGCGCTGGCCGGTGCCTTTCATGCTCGAGGAGAAGAAGCCCGCTGATACATTGCGGATTTTTATTCTCGGCGAATCCGCCGCCATGGGGGATCCCGATCCCGCATACGGAGCCGGGCGTTTTCTGGAAGCACTGTTACGGGAACGTTTTCCGGGCCGGAACTTCGAGGTTGTCAACACCGGCATCACCGCCATCAATTCGCACGTCATTCTGCCAATCGCCCGTGATTGCGCCCGGCGACAGGGCGATGTTTGGATTGTCTACATGGGCAACAACGAGATGGTGGGGCCTTTCGGCGCCGCCACGGTTTTTGGACGGCAGGCGCCGCCGTTGTGGTTTGTGCGGCTGAACCTCGCCCTGCAACAGACGCGCACCGGCCAGTGGATAATGAATACCGCCCGCGCGGCGAACCGGAAATCCAGCGCGCCCATGTGGGGCGGGATGGAAATGTTCCTGGACAACCAGCTTGCCCCCAACGACCCGCGCAAGGAGGTGGTGTACCGCAACTTTCAACAGAACCTGAAGGATGTTTTGGGCGCCGGCCTGGGTTCGGGCGCGAAAGTCATTTTGAACACGGTGGCCGTGAATCTCACCGACTGTCCGCCATTCGGCACGTTTACCAACAGCCTGTCCCCGGCGGACCGCTCCGCGGATGAGCAGCTCAAGAAAGACGGCGCGACCGCGGCGGCGCTCGGGCGCTTCGGGGAAGCCTGCGAAAAATTCGCGCAAGCCGCCCGGCTCAATGCCCAGGATGCGGAACTCCATTTTCGGTGGGCAGACTGTCTGGCGCGCCTCACCAACGGCGCCGCCGCCCGCGAGCATTACCAGCTGGCCTGCGACGATGACACCCTGCCATTCCGCGCCGACACGCGGATCAATGGCACGATCCGGCAGCTGGCCGGGCAATTGGCCGCGCCAAATTTGATTTTGCTGGACGCGGCGGCCGCGCTGGGCACTAACGCGGCAACGGGAGCTTGCGGCGGGGAAACCTTTTACGAGCACGTCCATTTTAACCTCGACGGCAATTACCGCCTGGCGCTCGCCTGGGCCGGAGAGATCGCCAAGTTGCTTCCGGCTGAAACCCAAGGCGCGCCAACGCCGGAATGGGCGACCCAGAAGACCTGCGAGCGACGGCTGGGATTGCCGGATTGGAACCGGAGTTTCGTGGTTCAATCCGTAATCTGGCGATTGCAACGGCCGCCGTTGAGCAGCCAGGCCAACAACCCTGCGCGCGTGGCCGCGCTCCAGCAGCAACTGGATGAATTGCGGCGGCAAAGGGCTCCAGACGCCGCCGCCCAGGCTCGCGATTTCCATGAAGCCGCGATCAAACAAACGCCGGGCGACCATTTTCTGTACGAAAACTTCGCGAAGTTTCTTGAATCCATCGGCGATTTGAAATCAGCCGTCGAGCAATGGCAGCAGGTGCCGGCGTTGATGCCGCACAATCCGACGGCCTTCTATCAGGTCGGCCGGGTGCTCGCAATGCAGCGGCAATGGCCGTCCGCCGAATCCAATCTGCTTCACGCCGCCGCATTGCGGCCCGCGATGCATGAGGCCTGGTTTCAGTTGGGCAACGTGCATTTGGGGCAGGAGAACCTGGAACAGGCTCTGCGGGATTACGATCAGGCGCGGGGACTGGAACCGCTGGATGCGAATTATTGCGTTTTCACCGGCAAGGTGCTCTCCAAATTGAATCGCCGCCCGGAGGCCGTGCAACGCTACCGGCAGGCGCTGCAAATCAACCCGGATTCCTGGGAGGCGCATTTTGCGCTCGGCGACGAACTGGTGCTGGAGGACAAGATTCCCGAAGCGCAGCAGGAATACGAGGCGGTCCTGGCACTTCAGCCCAGCAATGCGATGGCTCATTTGAACACGGGCGTGGCGCTCGCCCGGCAGGGCAAATTTGACGCGGCACTCCCGCACTTTGAAGAGGCCTTGCGTCTAGACCCAGCCAATCAGCTGGCGCGCGTTTATCGCGACCGCCTGGTTTCTTCAAGACAGGTCCGGCCCTGACGCAAATTCCATCGGCGACAATCCGCACGGGCGGTCGGTGTGCATGGCATGAAAGTCGTGAAAGGGTCGGTCCTGAAAGAGTCGCTCCTTTCATGCATGTACGTAACCAACCGGCTTTGCCATCCAAAAAAATGATATTGTGTAAATACCCAGGACGGACCCGTTTTACGTTCTAATCGCCGCAGGCCCCGTTTTTGCCCACTTT
>CAZKTW010000231.1:0-6168 GCA_964555775.1 uncultured Bifidobacteriaceae bacterium
GGCTGGCTCCGCAGTTCGACAAGCTCCTGCGTTTTTATGCGTCGTGGGTTGCCGGTAATCAAAGTGCGATTGGGCTGCTGGTGTGGGGCAACGATGTCGCCATCGGCAACGATAATGATCCGACCACATTCGGGCGGCCATTCTTTTCTTCCGCGAATCTGCTGCTGAACTGCCTCTTCTATCAGGATTTGAAAGCGGCGGCGGAGCTGGCCGGCCGGCTGAAACGTCCCGATGACCAGCAGCGGCTCGACGCCCAAGCCCGCTCGCTGGGCGGGCATATTCAGAAATACTGCTGGGATCCGCGCGATCAGTTTTATTACACCGTTGATGTGCAATGCGTGGATCGTCGGAGGGAACTGACTCCCAATGTCAAGCCGGGCATGGATATGTCCTGGCATTGTTTGCCGCTGCGCGTGCAGGTCTTCACCGGCTTCCTGCCGCTCTGGTGCGGCCTGGCCACACCGGATCAGGCGAAGGCGCTGGTGCGGACGAATTATCTGGCGGACGATCGCTTTCGCGGAGATTGGGGAGTGCGGTCGCTTTCGTCAAAGGAATCCATGTATTGCCTGGATTTCAGTTCGGATCCCAGCAATTGGCTGGGCCCTGTCTGGATCATCGTGAATTATTTTGTCTGGCAGGGACTTAGAAAGTCCGGCTTCGATGACGAAGCGGGCAAGCTGGCAGACAAGACCCTGCGACTGCTGTCCGCTGATCTGGCCGCCAACGGTTCGTTGAACGAGTATTACCACCCGGACACCGGAGCTGCGTTGAGTCACAAAGGTTTTATGGATTGGAATCTGCTGGTGCTGGAAATGGGGTGAACAAATAACCAATGAAAACCCGGCCCACATGTGTCATGACCTCGAAAGCTTCAGCGGCTATTATTCTTTATGGAAGGTATCGTCGTCCAATCTTCATCTGAACCCGCCGGCCACTTTGAATGTTCCAACTCGCTGTTCAACCGCATCCGCAATCTCGCCCGCTGGGCGCATTTTCAAGAACAAAGGCCAGACTGACGAACAACGCGGCAGGATTGGCGATTCGCCGGAATGGGGCAGCGCGCTCATTCTCGTGCCGTGGCAGCAATACGCATACGCTGGCAACCTGAATCTGTTCCGCCTCCACTACGACGCGATGACTAATTATCTCGCCTATTTTGGCAGCCGCGCGACGAATTACATCGTCAATTACGGCCTCGGCGATTGGTATGACCTCGGCCCGAAAAAACCAGGCGTTTCGCAACTCACGCCCATCGCGCTCACGGCGACCGCGTTTTATTTCAGTTGAAAATACAGGCCTTAAATTTTGCGATAATGAACCTTCGCAAATTGGTATTGGGCCTGATCATCCTCCATGTGACGGCTTCTCTTTTCATCGGCGCTTTGCGGGATCAATCGTTTGATTCCAGTTGGCGCTGGCTTCGGGCTGACTCACCTGCCGCGGAATATCCGGCATTAATGGTTCAGGCGATTTTTTGATCATTCAGTAATTCTGTTCGGGTTCCGCCAGTGGTACAGTCTTCGCTCGTAGAACAAGATGTATATGGATAACCTGATACCAACATGAGCCTGGTTGCGTACTGTTTGTTGGCGTTGAGTTCGCTGTTCGTGATTGTCGATCCGATTGCGACCATCCCGGCGTTCATCGCCATGACGCCGCGCGATTCCGTGGCGTCGCGGCTGCGCATGGCCCGTCTGGCCTGCTTGGTGGCCGCGGGGGTTCTCATCCTGTTTGCCTTGTCCGGCCAATGGATTTTCCAGTTGCTCGGCATTACCCTGCCGGCCTTTCAGATCGCGGGCAGCGTGTTGTTGCTGCGCATTGCGCTGGACATGCTTTATGCCAGACGCTCCGCGGCCCAGGAAACCCGCGAAGAAACCGAGGCGGGCGCCAACAAGGACGATATCGCGATCACTCCCCTGGGCGTCCCCATGCTGGCCGGTCCCGGGGCCATTTCCACCTCACTCATCCTGATGAATCAAGCCCAGGGCTGGGACCAGCGCGCGGGACTCTTGCTTTCCATCGGGGCGGTCATGTTTACCAGCTATTGGATTCTCCGACTATCAGCCCATGGGGCGCGATGGCTCAATCCTCTGGCCATCAAGTTGATCACCCGCCTGATGGGATTGTTGCTGGCTGCCATCGCGGTGCAGTTTGCCCTCAATGGATTGGAACAAACGGCCTTGTTTCGAAAGTGAATGGGCGCGAACTTCGCGGTCGTCACCATCAAAAAACAGCCGGAGTGAACCCTCAACTTCAGCCCACCCTGCCCCAACAACCCTTGATTATGGGTCTGCTTTAATTCTTCTTGGCCGCTCGCACTCTTGCCCATCGGGCTTTGACTGCGGCCCGAATCCTGGCCCGGCCGGCGGCACTCATCTTTCGCTTGGCTTTCGGCTTGGTTGACGATTTCCCCGCCTTGACCTTTGCCCATCTGGCCTTGGCCGCAGCGGCGATCTTCGCCCGACCCGCCGCACTCATCTTCCATTTCCGCTTCGGACCGGCAGGCGCAGCAGCTGGAGCTGAAGCACCCAACATCTGAAGAAGCTTGTTTTCCAGTGACTGGATCTTCTCTTTTAACGCGGCGGCCCGCCGCAATTGTTTGGCCGATAGACTGCTTAATGATGTATTCATGAGTAAGGAATTAAGGTTTTTAACCGGTAAAGTCAATATTAGCAACTGAAAGATGATGGTCGGGATGGCGCGCGGCGCCGTTCTGCGCCGCATACAGCGGCGCAATGGTTCAGGTGAGAGTTGGTAACATCACATTCGCGTTCCGCCCGCCGCTTCGCGCGAGGTGACATCACAGAGCAATGTTCCTGCCACTGAATCAAGACACCACCCGCGCCCTCGACAGCCGCCCCTGAACGTTTTACTTTGCAGTCATGGCCACCACGGCAACTCCTGAAGTCTTGCCCGGCATCGACCGGGATGAGGAAACTGATTCGCAGACCGGCCGCGAACCGGGATACCTCGTCATTTGCTGGAACGATCCGGTCAACCTGATGGACTACGTGACGCATGTGTTTCAGGTCGTGTTCGGCTGGCAACGACAGAAGGCCGAGGTGCACATGTTGCAGGTCCACAACCAGGGCAAGAGCGTGCTGGTGCGCGAAAGCATGGAAAAGGCGGAGTTTTATGTCCACCAGCTCCAGAAATACACCCTGCATGCGACCATGGAGCGCGATTAGGTGAAACTCATCCGGACCAATCGGAAGAAATCTATTTTTGAACTCAGCCTGCAGGAAAAAAACCTGCTGGACGAGGTTCTCAAGCTCTATCCCCTGGTTCCCGCAACGCATCATCGCCTCAGCCGAAAGTCCAACATCGCCCAGCCCAATGACCACCAGCGGCTGTTGGAAGAATCACTCACCGCACAACGGGAGGAGAATCGGAAATATGTCCAGGCCATGCTACATCAACCCGGCCATTTTGAGACCACCACCTCCGGTGAACAGCTTGCGCTGTCCGGGCCGGAAATTGAATGGCTGTTGCAGGTGCTCAATGATGTCCGGGTCGGAAGCTGGATTGCCCTGGGGTCACCTGACCCGGATCAGGACAAGAAAATTGCGTTCAATAAAAAGTTGCTGCCGCATTTTCGCATGATGGAACTTGCTGGTGAGTTTGAAATGGTTTTTCTCGACGCCCTGACCGGCCGCGCGTCAGGGTAGCGATGCACTTTGTTTTTTTGGTGGGGCGAGCGTCCTCGCGAGCCGGCTCGCCAGTAGCCTCGCCCCGCCGAAAGTGATACACTACTCACGCCGATGGAGTGGCTCGTCAATCGTGAATCGTATATTCAGTTAGATGCCAATCTTGCTCAAACAAAACACCGCCTTCCCCGATCCAAACCTGGCCGGGCCGGACGGCTTGGTGGCGATTGGTGGTGACTTCAGCGCCCACCGGCTGTTGGCGGCTTACCGGAAGGGAATTTTTCCGTGGACGGCGGATCCCATCACTTGGTGGTCGCCCGATCCACGGGCGATTTTTGAATTGGACCGTTTTCACATTCCCCAAAGCCTGGCCCGGGTCATCCGACAGGGCCGGTTTGAAATCACCTTGGACCAGTCGTTCCAAGCCGTGATGGAAGGTTGTGCCGCACCGGCACCGGAACGCGGCGGAGTCTGGATCACAAAGGAATTCATCGAAGCCTACGGCCGGCTGCACCAGCAGGGACACGCTCACAGCGTCGAGTGCCGGCTCAAAGGTGAACTGGTGGGCGGAATCTACGGCGTGTCCATCGGTGGTCTTTTCGCCGGCGAATCCATGTTCCACCGTGTCAACGACGCTTCCAAGGTGGCGCTCCATCACCTGGTCGGACACCTACGCAAGCAAGGCTTCGCATTGTTTGACATCCAGATAGTCACACCCGCCACCAAACCACTGGGCGCCACCGAAATCCCGCGCCGCGAATACCTGCAGCGTCTGTCCGCCGCCGTAAAAATGAAGTGTTCATTTTGACGCTCCCGAAACGCCGAGCACCGATTCAGCTCGTTGAGGTTTGTTTCACCATGGCGCCGTGCTGGAAGCCGACGCTCCGCTTCCCGCAATGCTGCCCAAATGGAACGGGGCGCCGGTTGTCTCAACCCCGCAGCAGCCAAGATTGTCAAACGGGTGTGCGGAATTCCATGCGTCTTAGCCGTATCCATTCATTAGGGGAGATGAAATTAACGCAAAGACACAACACGGCAAAGCCGCAACCAAACCCATGACAACCTTTTATTGCATATGCAACACAGGGTTGCACGTCCTCTGACGTCGGATTCCTGGCCGGACCAGCGGAAAAACGCGCAGCAAATAATCCTCGTGGTTTCGACGATTCTGACGGATCGCAATGCAAAAAGACGCGAAGGCGTAAAGCGGATGAAACCGGATCAATCCTGCTCACTAAATAGCGACCGTTGCCGACCGGCCAGAGAAGTATTCTTCACCTGCGTTGATTCTCGCGCGCGCGGGCTTCACCCGGCTCAACTCGGAGCAACAAGATTATCTCGACGTGCTGACGGAATTTGTGCACGAATATGACAAAGGATAAAATAATCCGCTGGCGGAAAATCAGCGGCTTGGACTCGCTCAAATACCTGTTGGAAGAAAACGGAATGAGTGCGGCGGATTTGTCGCGCATTTTGGGCGCCAGCCGCAACCTGGGCGCGATGATTCTGCGCGGCGAACGCCAATCGTCGCTGGCGCACGTCCGAACACTGGCAAAACATTTTAGCGTGTCCGCTGATTTGTTACTTCCCTAAAAGCACTTTCCCAGTGCGGTTCCCCGGATGGAATCAAACAGGATGGCTCCGGCCACCAATCCGCCGCACGCGCTAGAAATCCCACGCCGCGAACACCCACTGCACCTGTTCGCCGCAGTGAAGATGAAGTGTTCCTTTTGACTGCTGGTGCACAAGTTCCGGCTCTCCGTGCAGTTCACCCTGCCGTTCACCGTTCCTGTTTCGGTAACCTGAGGTGTTTCTCGCAGCGGAAAATAAAGTCAAATTTGGCCGGGAATCTCGAGAGCCGGAGGCATCACGTTCTTTACATTACGGATGGCTGCGGCTGCCGACAAACCGCGGTGCAGAAGAATGATAGCGAGGAGTGTTCCCGTCCGCCCAACCCCACCCTCACAGTGGACCGCCAAAAGTCTCGGGGAAGCATTATAGAATGCCAACAAGTAGTCTGTCTCTTCCAACGTCGGTGCCCCGCCATCGGGAATTTGTAGGGAAAGATAATGTAACCTACAGTCCTCAAATATTTTTCGGTGTGCCGGAAGGTCCAACGCCGCAACAATCGATCGCACGCCGATTTCGGCAAGAAAATCAACGTCGTCATGAAACGTCTTGGCTACAGCATCGGGTCTCTTGCTTCGCTGCTCGCTAACCCATGGAAGCGGCATACCGGCCAACTTGTTCGGAACCAGCCACCAACAAATATGGTTGCGAATTGAACAAGGTTTCACTTCACAACTTGAACTGGCAACCAACCTCGAAAGCTTTCGGAACCGTTCGTCGAAAAAATTATTTCACCAACGCCATTTCTAGGGCAGGCGGGGTGGTTTCCACCACAGGCACGGTCTCGTTGGTCTTGTGAAATTTTACGCTGACAATCTTGCTCACGCCGCGTTCCTCCATCGTCACGCCGTACAGCACGTCGGCCATGCCGATGGTGCGCTTGTTGTGCGTG
>CAZKTW010000232.1:0-6024 GCA_964555775.1 uncultured Bifidobacteriaceae bacterium
GCCAGGCCGTTCATCTGCCGGAGCAGTTGCTCGCGCAGTTCCAGCAGCCGCTGGCAGTATTTCTGCCACTCGGGCTTGACCTTTTTCGGGTCCGCCGCGGTCGTGGTTTTCGCCACCGGCCGGCCGAGGATTGCCGCCGCCGTGGTGGAACCCTGCGGTTTTCCATTTTCTTTTTTCTTGGTCGTCACAATGATAATGTCAGTTTTGGTTCATCAAGAGCGCGGGAATGTAGCAAAGAAGATCAAATACGCCACTAAAATCTTTGGTCATTTTGGGGAATGGTCATCAACCTTTCTCAATGCAGGCGTAGGCATTGTGATTGTGGATGCTCTCAAAATTCTCCGCTTCGACCTTGTACCAGGTCACCCGCGGATGGGCATTGAGCTTGAGCGCCACGTTCCGCACCAGATCCTCCACAAACACCGGATTTTCATAGGCCCGCTCCGTCACGAACTTTTCGTCCTGCCGCTTGAGCAACGCGTAAAGCTCGGAACTCGCCGAACTTTCAATCATCGCCACCACGTCCTCGATCCAGACCGGCTTTGAAAAACGCAGCGCCACGGTCACCAACCCGCGCTGGTTGTGCGCGCCATATCGGGCAATCGCCTTCGAGCACGGACACAACGTCGTCACGTGCGCCTTCACTGTCAGCACGAAGTCAATGTCCGTCCCGCAGGCCGCCGCGTCAAAACGCGTGATGTAATCCATCAGGCTCTTCTTGCGCGACACCGGCGATTTCTTGGACATGAAATACGGAAATTCCATCTCCAGATGCGACGTGGCCGAGTTCAACCGTTGTTGCAGGGAGTGCAAAATGTCCATGATGTTTTCCACATGAATGACGCTGCCGTGGGCGTTGAGCGCCTCGACGAACCGGCTCATGTGCGTGCCCTTGAATTCCTTCGGCAAATCCACAAACATCCCGATGGTCGCCACTGTATTTTGGATGCTGTGCGCCTTGTCCCGCACCTGGATGGGAAACCGCAGCCCGCGCACACCCACCTTGTCAATCCGCAGCTCGCGGTGGTCGCGCTGGCTCTGCATGTCATCCAGCTTCTGCGGCCCGGTTTTTTTAGCCGGGCGCGTCGCGGAACCATTTCGACCGATTTTGAGCATGAGGAAACAGTAGCAGCTTTGCAGAATTTGGCAAAAGGGTTATTTGCCGGAAGCCGCGTGCAGCTGCTCAGCTGACTGCGCCGGATTCAGTCACCCCAGTCCCACGTGATGTCCCACCGTCCGACGTTTTCAATCGGCAGGATGTCGCCGTCCGGGCTGAACTTCAGGGGCGCACTCCAGAATTGAAAATCGTGGCCCTTGATGCCATCCGGACAGGATTCCCAGCGGTCCGCCATCCAGATGAACAGCGGTTCTCCCGACATGGGAATCCTGGCAACCCAGGTTTCCTGTGCTGGAATGATCGGCGTGCCGGTTTCCGGGCGGCGGTTGATGTTGGACCGTGGAGTGTAGGGACCCAAAGGTGAAGGGGACGTTAGAACCTGCACCAGGCTGCCCTCTGGACAGGAAACACAAAGCGGCCCGCAGAGGGCGTAGTACAGGTTGTGGCGCCGGAAAAGCACTGGCGCTTCACCACCTTTCACCAGAATGCTGCTGGTCTCGCCGGTTGAACCCAGGTAGTCCGGCGTCAGACGCTCCACCCGGACGGCATATCCTTCGCCGATCGCAGTAAAAATGAAATAGCCGGTTCCATCGTCATCCACAAAAAGACTGCCGTCACCGGGCTTGGAATCGGCGCTGAAAACATGCACGTTCGAATTTACAATGGTAAAAGGCCCAACTGGCGTGTCGCTGGTGGCCACTCCCACCTGGCCGTTCCACAGTTTCGGGTACCAGTTATACCAAAGCACATATGTGCGGGTATTCGGATTGAAAACCACGTACGGACGGTAATAAACACCCTCCGGGGATTGCTTGAACAGTTCACCCGCCAAGGTCCATCGCTCCAGGTCCGGCGAGCTGTAAACGCGGTAGCGGTTGCTGACGCTGTAACCGTCGCTCTTCCCATAGGCGGTCCCGTAGAGATAATACCGTCCTTTGAAACACTGGAGACAACCATCGTGCGCATCCACAATTTCCCCCGCAATATCGCGTCGGGGTTCGATATTGTTGATGGTAACAGTCTGCAAACCGTTACGTCGGGGCTCCTCATTTTGCGGCTGGCGTTTCCCACCGCACGCGATTACGAAGACCGCCATAAAAAGGGCAAGCAGGGTTGGCGGACCATGCCTGCGCAAGAGGTGCCGGTGATGCATCGAGGGAGGTTATTTCAAGGTCCGCGAGCGTCAAGCGGCGGATTTGGCAACAGCGTTCTCAAGTTTCACCTGAAAAAAGTTGCCCGCACCACGTTCTGAACCGTCATCCGCCTCATTTAATCGGCAGGATGTCGCCATTCGTGCCAAAGCTCAGGACGGTCCAGTATTGGAAATCGTGGCCTTTGATGCCGTCGGGACTCGACCCCCAGCGGTCTCCCATCCAGAGGAACGCCATTCCCTCGGGCGTTGGAATTGTCGCCACCCAAGTCTCTTGTGCAGGTATCACGGGAGCGCCATTTTCCGGGCTACGATTTATTTTGGGATGAGCAACGTAAGGCCCAAAAATCGACTTGGACGTCAAGACCACCACCACGCTGCCCTCTGGGCAGGAGTTGCAGAGCGTTCCACAAAGGATGTAATAAAGGTTGTCCCGCCGAAAGAGCAAGGGGGCTTCGGTCTCTTTCACCAGAATGCCGCTCGCTTCTCCGGTCAAGCCCAGATAGTCCGGCGTCAGGGGCAATATGCGGATCGCATATCCTTCGTCCATGACACTGAAAATGAAATATCCCTGTCCGTCGTTATCAACGAAGAGACTGCCATCACCGGCCCGGGAACCCGGCCGGGATTGGAGCTTGTTGGTACTGACAATCGTGAAAGGCCCCACCGGAGTGTCGCTGACGGCAACTCCGATCTCCCCATTCCACAGTTTCGGATACCAGTTGTACCAAAGGACGTACTTGCGGGTGTTTCGATTGAACACGACATATGGACGATAATAAACGCCGACTGGCGGGTTCTTGAGCAATTCATTCTCCCGTTTCCAATGCTCAAGGTCCGGCGAACTGTAAACCTGATAGCGATTGGTCGCGCCATAACCGTCGCTGTTACCGTAAGCAGTCCCATATAGATAATAACGGCCATTGAAAAACAGAAGGCAACCGTCGTGCGCGTCCATGATTTCCCCCGCCACATCGCGCCGGGCTGGGAATTAATAATGGTAACGTTCTGGAATCCCTTTGCCTTTGATGCGTCAGCTTGCGGGGGGCGCGCCTTGCCGCACGAAAAGACAAGGACCACAAGCAAGCAGGCAAAACAGGCCGGCCAGCGCTTCGGCCAAACCGTTTCCCATATCCTGGTCACAGGATTTGTTGCCGATGCGGTGCCGGCGGTCGGGAAAAGATGTTTGTCGATGAGCACCTCGGTCAGGCTACCATGCGGCCAATGACCGTCAAGGCACCTTCGGTTTCCGCAGCGTCCAGTTTTTTAGAGCGAAGGCTTCAGCCTGCTTCGCCCCACAAACAGCAGGGGACGATGAGGCGGCATAAATGCCGCGCTCCTTAAATCAGGCCAGCACTGCGGTGGCCTGCTGCCAAAAACCAGGATTCCGGTTTTGCCCGGCTTCAAAATTCTGGATGAGCGCCGACACTTTGCAGAATTTGGCAAAAGGTTCCGACAAAATCGGATTAGACGAACCGTATCGAAAGTCTATGCTCCAAATTACTGCCTATGTTTAAACATCTTTTACCCGCCCACCATCTGCTGACCATGGCGCTGGCTTCGTTCGCTTGCATCGCCTGCGGTGCCGATACTCTCCGCGTCGCCACCTACAACGTCGAAAATTATCTGGACCAGCCGACTGAATCCCGCAAGTTCGTGAAGTCCGCCAAGGCCAAGGCCAAGATCTGCGAAAGCATCCGCGCCCTGGATGCCGACGTCATCGCCTTGGAAGAAATGGGCAGTACCAACGCGCTCTTGGAGCTCCGCGCTTCTCTCAAAGCCAAAGGCGAGGATTTCCCGTATTGGGAACACGTTTCCGGCTGGGATACGAACATCCACGTGGCCATCCTGAGCAAATTGCCCATCCCGGCGAGCCGCCCGCATACGAATGAAAACTTCCTGCTGGATGGCCGCCGCTTTTCCGTCAGCCGCGGCTTTGCCGAGGTGGACGTTCAGGTGGCGACGAATTTCACCATCACGCTCATTGCGGCCCATTTGAAATCACGCCGCACCGTGGCCGACGCCGACGAAGCCCAGTTGCGTCTGGAAGAGGCCAAGGTTTTACGCGGTATTGTGGACAGCCATTTCAAGGCTGATCCAGACGCAAAATTGATTGTGCTGGGCGATTTCAACGACGTGAAGGATTCCGAATCCACAAAAGCCGTCATCGGCCGCGGCAAATTCAAACTCGTGGATACGCGTCCGGCCGAGCGCAATGGCGATACCGCCACGAACGAAATCGCGCGCTTCGAGCCGCGTAACATCACCTGGACGCATTACTACGGCAAGGAAGACACCTACAGCCGCGTGGATTATATTTTACTCAGTCCAGCCATGGCCCGGAACTGGGTGAAAAATGAAACCTACGTTCCACGGGTGCCGAACTGGGGTGTCGGCTCCGACCACCGGCCCATCGTTGCCGCATTTAAAATGAATTAAACCATCAACCAACCTGACAGACGCTTTTACAGGTAGATCGCCCCAGGGTACTCAATTCTAAGTTTCCGCGAAATCATCGGCCACTGTGACCGGCTGCCCGGCGCCCAGTCGAGAGGAAAAGTGCAAAGTTATGGTTTGACCCCTTTTATGACCCCTTTTACCTTTTAATGGGCCGGCTCACCCATACGTCGGCTTCTGTGGCCAAGCCTGGCGGAGAATCCTCAAACTCCTGCTGCCGCCCATAGGGTGTCGTGTCGAGCAGGCTGCTCTCTTCAGTTATCTTGGCATCTGTTTGAGCCTCGCAACAAATGGTGGCTGATCAAGATTTTGAGACAAAGCGCAGCAACTTGCTCGGCGGCTGCGCTTCGGTTCACGGAACAGCGGTCACTTCCGGGTATATGTAATCTCCATTGACTGGACGCTATCGTTGAACATTTCAAAAACATACTTTTCCGGGCTGATCACGCGGAACACAGTTTTGATCGGAACGTCTTTCCGGCCTGTTCCTGGACAACCGGAAATGCCTTCCAGCGTGATGACTTTGTTGCCGATCTCGCCTTTGCCCTCGCACGTCAATATCGAGGTCTGCACGTCACTCACCCAAACCGTGTTGAACGTCTCCTTGATGTTGTCGTAGCCCATCAGCGTCTGCCCGGTAAATGGCTTGCCCATCATTTCGCCGTGGAACTCCGCTTGCAGGAAATGCCCATTCAATATCCAGTTCGCTTTCGACGTTCCCTGGCTCACGTTCGGCGGGCCGTCCGGCTCACACCAGGTTTTCACCTCGGCCTTCCATTCGCCCACGAAGGCTGCGAGCGCTTTGTGCGCGGGCCCCGGCGTGCCGGCCGCTTGCATTTTCTTCATCATCTCCGCCTTGTCGGCGTCCGATTTCCCGGAACCGGATTTTGTCTTGGGCTGCTCGAGAACTGAGGTCGAGCCAACATCATCAATTTTATGTTTCATAACTTTTATCTTTCTCGCGTTTTGAACTGTCCAGGCAATACATGAATTGCATTTTAGTTTACTGTAGGCCATGAAGTCTCCCACCGACGCGGCCTTCCTCAATGGGGTGTTACCCGACTTTAAAACCAGGGTGAATTGCTTGCCGATTCCTTAAAGATTCGCCCGTAGAAGTTTGCAGACATCCATCCTCAAAACCAAAAATGTTCGCAACCATTCCTTTTCCCCCATGGAGAGGGCCGGGGTGAGGAGTTTGATTTGTTGAGCATAACGAACCCCTCACCCTGTATGAAAGGGGTCAGTCCCGAATGGCCCTTAGTTAAGGCCTAAAACTTTCCTGGTCAAGTGTTTGCGGCGA
>CAZKTW010000233.1:0-6008 GCA_964555775.1 uncultured Bifidobacteriaceae bacterium
TATTCATCATTGTTCCAGACGGAAAATTGCAGCGTTGGCCAATCGCAAAACATTTTTGCCTCTTTTTGTGGAAAGCCAAACGCCACAAATTCCCGCAATGGAGAGCGATGGTCTTTGGTGATTCATCCGCGCCGCACACCTGACCCGTCGCCAGGGCACAGAGAATAAAGAGCGATTTTCTCATGTTATTTCAATTTACAGGCTGGTTGGCGAATCCGGTTTATTTCCGCTGAATTTTCTGGCCAAGTCAAGAAATGGACGCGAAATGGACGCGGCCAGTTGTGTCCTGATTTCGCCCGGACGCATCACTCCGTGCGCGCCGTGCTCCGTGTTTGTGGCATTGAGATTGGAGGGTTGCTGCAAGGCGAAACAAGCCGCAGTGACTACACAACTAGCTCCTTTCTGATTGGGGGAAGGCGTTCGTTTCCGGGGTTTAAAGGGGCAAAGCCACGATGTGTTCGCGAAGCAGGAAATCGAGCCGGCCCCGTCGAGCTACAGCGCTCAAGTGTTCTTCCGTTTGTTTCGACAGGCTGTCCGGCTGTCCGGCGGCCGTTCCCAGCAGGGCAATCAACGCGCCGTCCTGCCGCTGACGGCGGGGCAGCCATGCGTCAATCCAGGCGCAAAGCGGCGGCGGGAGTTGTTCGCCGGCGTGAATTGAAATTACCAGAACATCGGCGATGGCTGCGGCGGAGACGGCTTCGGAAAAAACCTCCGGCCGATTCAGTTCAACAAGGTCCCACCCAGTGTTGGCTATGGCATCGCTGCCCATCATTTGCGTCACCCGGAGCCAGAGTTCCGTGGCCCATTCCCGTCCCCAAGCATCCTGATAAACCGCGGTGACATTCAGGGCGGATTTTGCCGGTGTCGGGGCCACGGGTTTTGAAGGAGGTGTCCGTTCCATGACTATGGGTTGGAAAAGCAGATTTCCTTTGGCCAGGACACCTCGGGCGACCACCAGATGGGGAAGGGCAGGGCTGGGACGCGGTTGAAGCGGACCGGGGCCTGTAAAGCTGCACTCCGGACACGGGCTTCAATCCTTCGGCCGTAAAGAGCCGAGCCAGGACGCCGGTTTTCCTGTATGGGCTTAAGGCTGGTTTTCCGTTTTCCAATCAAAATCAATAATTCGAAATCCTCACACATGTTGATCCGGTCCGGCATTGGCTTGCCTTGGCAACTCGATGATGGGATGGAGAATAATTTGATTGTTTGAATCCAAACAGTCAGGGAAGCGGGCTTTCCAAAGTCAGGAACCAGCGAGCAGTCATGTCAGGCAATTCCCTGACGTTCAGGCTCTCCTGACCGTCCGTTAAACCCGAGCTCCGAACCAGGCGCGGAACAGAGTCAGAATTTGGTTGCCCTGGCGGTTGTGCTCAAGGGGTGTTCTTTGACCTGGTGATAGGCTGCGCCGGGCTTCCGGCAGAACCTACCGGCAAAAAAAAGACGCACCCAGCACAAAATTCATGTATTGTTTGCGTCAATTCACGGCTGAACCCCCACCTCGTTGGCGGGTCAAAGCCTTGCGAAGCCGGGTTGTCTCCTGTCACGCTGTGCCGTGGCTGAAGGTCAGGTCCAATTCCTGGCCCGAACTTTTTGCCAGGTCGAACGCCCTTTTGATCTCATTCGCCAGATTGCTGTTGCCGATGGAAAGTTTCAGCGCGAGCCTTTTGATTTTCAGTCCGGGCTGAACGCCTTCTTCATTGGTGTGGGATTTGGATTCCAGTTTCATGGTTGTCTTGGTTTGGATGATTTATTCTTTCCGGGTGAGAATAATCAGTGAGCCTACGACCTGAACAGTCAGGTAAAAAAGAATACTTATGTCGGGAGATTCTCCGACAACGGCCGGGGGCGGAATCCGGCGGGTTATGGCGAATGGTGTGCCAGATCGGTGAAGCGGGGCGGCTGACGAGCCGGCTCGCAGGGACGCTTGCCCCACCAGAACGGAAAAAATAAGCTGCTCCCGGCCGGCGCAATCAGCGCGCACGCGGCAGGAAGGGGTGCGATTCGTTCAACCAGCCCTGACGCAACGCGTACTGCACCATCTCGGTCCGGCTGCGCAGGCCCAGTTTTTCCCCGATGCGGACCTTGTAGGTTTCGACGGTCTTGACGCTCAGGGTGAACTGGCCGGCGATTTCCTTGTTGCTGTAGCCCCAGGCGAGCATGACGAGGACTTCCTTTTCCCGTTCGCTCAATTCCACCGGCCCGGATTCCCCTTTGCCGCCGCTCATCTGTTTGGCGAGGGCTTTGCTGGCCAGGGAGGCTTCGAAATAGACGCCGCCTTTTGCCACCAGGCCGATGGCCTTGACCAGTTCGTCGCCCGCCGAACGCTTGAGCACATATCCAACTGCGCCCACCTTGCACAACTGACGCAGGTAGCTTTCATCCTCGTTGGCTGTCATCGCCACCACCTTGATTTCCGGCAGTTCGGCTTTCAATCTTTCGGTGGCCTGCAACCCGTTCAACTCGGGCATGGAAAGGTCCATCACCACCACGTCGGGTTTGAGTTCGTGCGCTTTTTGCATGACTTCCCGGCCGTTGGCCGCTTCGCCGATCACGCGCATGTCGGGCTGGCTGTCGATCAACAACCGCAGTCCTTCGCGAACCATCTTGTGATCATCGGCGAGCAGGATGTGCAGTTTTTTCATGGCCATCAATTCTCGGTCGGGTTGCCGGATTCCAGCGGGATGCGCGCAAAAATCGTTGTGCCGGTGCCCGGAGTGGACTCGATTTCGATCGTTCCGCCGGCCAGCGCGACGCGTTCCTGCATGCCCAGCAAACCCAGTTTGTTCCGGCTTCGCGCTGCCTGAAAAACAGCGGCGGCATCAAATCCCGCGCCATCATCCTCGACAATCAGCGAAACCAGGTTCTCCCGGCGTTCCAGCAAAACGCTGACCCGTTTGGCCTGGGCGTGGCGTAAAACGTTCGTCACGGCTTCCTGAGTGACGCGGTACAGCGCGGTTTCGAGATCCAGCGGCAACCGGCCGGTTTCCATGCCGGTGCTGTGAAAATCCACGGGTACGTGATGATGTTCCGACCATTCGCCGGTGTACCGGCGCAAGGCGGCCTCCAGTCCGAGATCGTCCAGCACCGCCGGGTGCAGTTCCCAAGCCAGGCGATGCACCGTCTGCATGAGGCTGCCGGCCAGTTGTTCCAACTGGCTGACGCTTTGATGGACGGCGGGGATGGATGTTCCCTGGTTCTTCACCAGGCGCAGCCCCAGCTTGAGGGCGGTCAATTCCTGTCCCAACTGATCATGCAGTTCGCGCGAGATGCGGGCCCGTTCGCTTTCCTGCGCGTCGGCCAGCCGGCGCAGCAGTTTCTTGTGTTCCTTTTCAGCGCGCTGACGTTGGGTCATCTCGGTTTCCAACGCCTGATTGGCTGCCGACAAGGCGGCCGTCCGCTCCCGCACACGAATTTCCAGTCGATCGCGTTCGCTCTGCAAATCGGCTTCCGTCGTTTGAAGCTGGCGATTGGCCGTTTCCAGTTCTCCGGTCCGTTGTTTGACCAGTTCCTCGAGATGATCCCGGTGCCGGCTCAGTTCGGCTTCGGCATGGAAGCGTTGGATCGCCTCGCCGATCAACGGCGTCATGGATTCCAGAAACTCGACGGTGGCGGCGGGAAATTGGTCGGGCCGCCGGTCGGCGAGGTGGATGGCGCCCAGCACCTGGCCGCGATAGCGGATGGGAATGACGGCGAGGGAAGCGAAACCCCATTTCACGCAGGTGCCACGGTACCGGCTCCGGCTTTCGGGCGGCAACTGGTGCACGAACCCGGGGGCATTGTCGCAACGCAACGACCCGGCGCGGGTCATGAGCGGGCGATCCTGTTCGTCCGTCGCCTGGGAGATGGCGCGGATGCAAAAACATTGGTTTTTTTTGACTGAAAGCCGGTTTTCCAGTTTCAGGAAATCTGCGTCAAAGCCGACCGAGGCGCTATAAGGGATTTCTCCGTGCTCATCCAGCACCCGGATTCCCAGGCACTGGCAACCGGTCCAATTGCGGATCACCTCAACCACCGCGTCAAAATATTCCTGGCCGGATGGTTTGTGGGCGAACAATTCGAGCAAGGCATGTGTAATTTCGCGCCGTTTCTCGGCCGTCACCCTTTCGGTGATGTCGCGGGCCGCGGCAAACACGCCCTGTGCCCGGCCGGCTTGGTCTCGATACACCGTGGCGTTGTAAAGCACCTCGGCGGTCTGCCCCGACGCATGACGGATGGTCAGGGGATAATCCCGGACAAATCCTTTGACCAGGACCTCCTGGTAACCGGCTTCAGCCCGGGCAGGCTCGGTGAAGTAATTCGAAAAGTTGCTGTCGATGAGTTGTTCCCGGGGAACGCCGGTGACGAGTTCGGTCGCCTGGTTGACATCGGTGATTTTACCCGCCGGGCTGATGGTGACCAGCGGATCCAGGCTGGCTTCGATCAGGCTCCGTGCATAATGAAACGCTCCACGCAGCGCGGTGGTGCGTTCGGCCACGCGCCGCTCCAACTCCTCGCGGTTCCGCTCTTCGCTCTGCCGCAGCGCTAGTTCCGCCCGGGCATGCGCCTCCTGCACCCGCAGGGCGGTGATGCCATATGCCAGATCATTGGCCAGTTCCGCCAGTAATTTGATTTCGTCTTCCGAGAAGGCTTCCGGTTCCTTTGCGTAAATGGTGATGGCGCCCAAGGCCTGGCCGTTGACCTGGAGCGGGACCGCGAGCGACGAAGCGTATCCGCGTTTGATGGCTTCATCCCGCCACGGCGCAAACCGGGGATCGGTGAACATGTTCTGGCAGCCATCCGGCTTGCCGGTGCGGATGGCTGAGCCAGTCGGGCCGCGTCCGCGTTCCGTTTCGGCCCAGGTCAGCTGCAACGTTTCGAGATAACCCTCCTCAAAACCCGCATGGGCGACAGGGCGGATGGTCTTGATCTTGTCATGTTCCGCATAGCCAATCCACACCATCGCATGCCCGCAATCCTGGGTGATGATCTTGCAGACCTCCGACAAATAGTCCGCTTCGCGCTCCATGTGCATCATGGCAGCGCTGCTGTGTCGAAGTGCATTGAGGATGCGGTTGAGTCTTCGCAATTCCGATTCCTTGGGCAGGCATGGCGGTTTCTCCGCGTTCCCCACGCTTGGGGCGGCGGCTTCGGCAGGCTGGATTTCGGAATCTCTTTTCACAGCGGATGAATCTTTACACATACTAATACTGAAACGCCGTGGGAACAGCGCCAATTGCCATGTTCGGAGCAATGATGTGCCGATGAACGAAGCCAGAGATGCCAGCGTTGACATTCGTTAAAGAACCCATTGATCCGCAACGGCCTAGGCAACGAGATGCCGACGGGGTTGGGAATCAGATATCGTTGTGAGCCTCCTTATATCGGCTGCTACTTGATTTACGGGTGGTTTGGGGCATGCGACTGGCGTGCCGATTTTGGCAATAGAACCCATCGATCTTGCCTGGTGTGGAGGCTTGCCGGCCAATTAATGAATTGTGCGTGGTGATCGACGCAACGGTGGACTGTGTGACGGTTTTATTCAGGCCGTTCGTTTTCTATCTTGCGCACAAGTCAAGGCAGCGCCAGCATTCATTCAATATGGTCGCTGAATCCGCAACCGGTAATCTTGTTTTAGCGTTCATTTTCGCTGCCGGACTTCTTCTTATCGGCTGGCTTTTAAGTGTCGTGTGGGCGCGTGAGCAGGTGAAAAAGGACTTGCGCAAAAAAGGTTCTTCGCCAATCCACGTGCGTTGGTGTCCGTTTGGATACTGGGCGCAACTTTATGAAATCGCATTTTTGGTGACTCTCGTGGATGCCGCCGGTTGCGTTCAAACGACGCGTTGTTCGGTCTTCAATTTGGATTTCAGCGTGAACTGGATAGGTGATGAGGTCACCTACCTGGATAAAAACCTGCCGCCCTTTGCCCGGGTGCTTTATCTCTTGATTGCCGGTGCCCTGGTCTGGTTCGGGTTCCGGTACATCATCGCCGGCGAGTTGATTTTGTCGGGCAGTTACATGCTGGACCGTCC
>CAZKTW010000234.1:0-5938 GCA_964555775.1 uncultured Bifidobacteriaceae bacterium
GCACGTAGCAGAGGACCTTGTGGTTTTCCGGATGCAGAAATTCGCACCGGCCTTCACCCAGCGCGCGCCAGCGTTTGCGCAACGCCAGCAGCCGGCGCATCCACCAGAGCAGGGAATGGGGACTGGCCAGTTGTGTCTCGACGTTGTTCGCTTCGTAGTGGTAGGCCGGGTCGAGGATGATCGGCAGGTAAAGGCTCTGGGGATTGGACCGGGAAAACCCGGCGTTCTTGTCCGAACTCCATTGCATCGGCGTGCGCACGCCGTTGCGGTCGCCCAGATAGATGTTTTCGCCCAGGCCGATTTCGTCGCCGTAATACAGCACCGGCGTGCCAGGCAATGAGAAGAGCAGGGCGTTGAGCAGTTCGATGCTTTTGCGGTCGTTACCGAGCAACGGCGCGAGGCGGCGGCGGATCCCGAGGTAGAGCCGCGCGTGAAGGGCGTGGGCGTACGTCCGGTACATGTAATCGCGCTCCTCATCGGTGACCATGGACAGCGTCAACTCGTCGTGATTGCGCAGGAAGAGCGCCCATTGGCTGGTTTCCGGAATCGGCGGCGTCTGTTCGAGAATGTCGGTGATGGGCAGGCGGTCTTCCATGCGCAACGCCATGAACAGGCGCGGCATGAGCGGGAAATGAAAGGCCATGTGGCATTCATCGCCCCGGCCCTGGCCGAAGTAGGTCACGGCGTCTTCCGGCCAGAGGTTGGCCTCGGCCAGCAGCATGCGATCGCCGTATTTTTGATCCACATGGGCGCGCAATTTCTTGAGGAAGGCGTGGGTCTCGGGCAGGTTTTCGCATTTGGTGCCCTCGCGTTCGTAAAGATAGGGCACCGCGTCCAGCCGCAGGCCGTCCACGCCCAGATCGAGCCAGAAATCCACCACCTTGAACATGGCATCGTGGACTTCCGGGTTGTCGTAATTCAAATCCGGTTGATGCGCGAAGAACCGGTGCCAGAAATAGGCCCCGGCCACCGGGTCCAGCGTCCAGTTCGAGGTTTCCACACCGTTGAAGATGATGGGCGTACCCGGGTATTTATGCGGATCATCACTCCACACATAAAAATTGCGCCCGCGGCTGCCGGGTTTGGCGCGCCGCGCCCGCTGGAACCACGGATGCTGGTCGGACGTGTGGTTGAGCACGAGTTCGGTGATGACCCGCAGGCCGCGCCGATGAGCCTCGCGCAGGAACACCTTGAAGTCACCCAGCGTGCCGTACATCGGATGGACGCCGTAATAATCAGCAATATCGTAGCCGTCGTCCCGGAGCGGCGAAGGATAGAACGGCAACAGCCAGACGGTGGTCACGCCCAGTTCCTTGATGTAATCCAATTTCTGTGTCAGGCCGCGGAAGTCGCCCGTGCCGTCCCCGTTGGCGTCGTAAAAAGCGCGCACGTGCACTTCATAAATGACACCGCTCTTGTACCAGAAGGGGTCCTGGTCCAGGCCTTCCCGGTTATGGTTTTGATCGGGCATGGGAACTCATCCGGGGGTTGGCTTGCCTGCGGGGGCAACTCCGGTCAATTGCAATTGCGCCGCCGGCAGGGGCGGCGTGATTTCCTTTTCCCGGGCCAGTTCGCTCAATTCGCGGAGCAACCGGCGGACGGCGGTGTGGCTGCTTAGGAAGAAGCGAGCGGCGGTGTTGGCCAGTCCGACGCGCACGGAGTAAGCCGCCTGCGGCAGCGCGCGGAACAGGTCTTCGTCCGTCCAGTCATCGCCGATGCCCAGGATGAAATCCGGCGCATGGCTGGTCAGCCATTCCATCGCCGCGGTGCCTTTGTTGACCCCGGTGTTGCGCACCTCGATGACCTTGTTGCCTTCCAGCACCTGCACGTCAATGTTGCGGGTGTAACCGGCCAGGTCGTCGAGCAGTTCCTTGGCGCGCAGCGGGGCCTGTTCCGGGTCGGCCCGGCGGAAATGCCAGGCCAGTGAGAATTCTTTTTCCTCCAGCAGGGCGCCTGGCAGGCGGTCCACGTAAAGCTGGAGGATTGGGCGCACCCGCTCCTTCCATTCGGCGGTGATGGCCTTCAACATCTTCCATTCGGCGTTCTGGCGCCGCAACCAGACGCCGTGTTCGGCCACGAGGGCCACCGGCAGTTTCCCAAACCATTCCTCCAGATCGCGCCGCGGCCGCCCGCTGACGATCACCACTTCATTGACCGGGTCGGCGCCGAGGGCGGCCAACAAGTTCAACAGTTCCGGGTCCGGCTTGGCCAGCCGGGGATTTTCCGCAAAGGGAACCAGTGTGCCGTCGTAATCCAGCAACAGGGCGCGGTGCGTGGCCGACTTGTACTCCTGGACCAGACCGGCCTGGGCCTTGCCGGTGAGCGAACGCGCGCGCCGGGCCGCCTCGGTTTTCTGGGTGGAAAGCATGGCCTGGACAAAATCATCCGCCCAGCGGACCACGTCGTAGCGGCGCAGCCGGTGCTGCAACAATTGATTGCGGCGGATTTGTTCCTCAACCGGCATCGTCAAGGCTTGTTCCAGCGCCCGGGCAAAGTCCTCGCGGTGAAACGGGTTGATGATGAGCGCCTCGCCCATCTCCTTGGCCGCCCCGGCCATTTCGCTCAGGATGAGCACGCCGGTCTGGTCGGGCCGCGACGCGATGAATTCCTTGGCCACCAGGTTCATGCCGTCGCGCAACGGCGTGATGAGCGCCACGTCGCACAGGCGGTAGAGCGGCACGATTTCATCAAACGTCAGGTTGCGGAACTGATAGACCAGCGGCGTCCAATGCACGTTGCCGAAATCGCCCACGATGCGGCCGACCGTCTGCTCCAGTTCCAGCTTCATGGCCTGGTAACTGTCCACGCCGATCCGCGACGGGGCCACGGAAATGATGAACACCACCTTGCCGTGCCACTGGGGATTGTGCTTCAAAAACATTTCGTAGCCGCGCAGCCGGTTGATGAGGCCCTTGGTGTAATCCAGCCGGTCCACGGAAAAAATCACCTTTTGCCCGACACACTTCTGGCGCAGTTCGTCCACGCGCAATTCGGTCTCCTTCGACGCGGCGGCCTGCGCAAAACGCTCGAATTCCACCCCCATCGGAAACGTGTCCACCTCTACCACGCGGTCGCGCAACGTCAGGCTGCCCAGCTGGTGTTCGTGGCCGGACGTGCGCAGCACCGAGGTCAGAAAATCCCGCACATAGTCGTGCGTGTGAAAACCAATCAGGCTGGAACCGAGCAGGCCGGCAATGATTTCCTCGCGCCAGGGGCGGGGCAGCATCCGGAAAATTTCCCAGGATGGAAACGGGATGTGCAGAAAAAAACCGATGGGCATTTCGGGAAATTTTTCGCGCACCAGTCCCGGCAGCAGCATCAGGTGATAATCGTGGATCCAGAGAACGTCATCCGGACGCAGGGTGTTCATCACCGCTTCACCGAACATGCGGTTGATGTTCCGGTATTCCTGCCAGTTCTCCTCCTCGTAACTCGTCAGCGTCGGAAAATAATGGAACAACGGCCAGATCGTCTTGTTGCAGAAACCGAGGTAAAAGCGGTCCATGCTTTCCTCCGGCAGAAAGACCGGGCTGGACTTGAATTGCTGTTCGCCAAACGCCCGCACCGCCGCTTCGTGTTCGGGTGGAACGCTCGCGCCCGGCCAGCCCATCCACAGATAATCCGGGCGCTCCGCACCATCCGGAACTTTGCGATCCAGATAACTCCACAAGCCGGTGGTCAATCCGCCGGAGCTGGGCTTGAACTGCGGCGCTCCTTCATGGAATGAAACCGTGAAGGGCAACCGGTTGGAAACGACAATCAGGCGCATATTTTTCAGTCCATCTTTTGTTCGCCACCGCCGTTGGGCCGCTCCTTGGCGGCCGGTAAAGAGAAGGTTTCCCCGAATGACACCACGACGGCCAAACCCTCCCTCCCCCGCGGAGATTTAGCGTTGCTACTCCTGATGATAGAACAACTTAACCGCCGCGACCGGGTTCTGCAACCCCAAGTTTCAGTGGTGCGTCGGCGGGAGGGCAGCTTGCTATCCGCGCTGAATAGAAATTTTGGTTCAACTCAGGAAGTATTTTCATCTGCCCGGTCATCATGCCGGGAATCCTATATCTCACAAAATGCACCTGTGTCGTTCGTGTCAACGACCTCTGATTTTCTCACTTCCGAAACCTCCGACAAACGAGTCAAAACAACCAAAGGCGAAAAGGCGACCGCAAGCTGCGTCCGTGCCAAATGTCTTGCCGTGCCGGGCTGGTTCGAAACATGATGTGCTGATGCTGCGCGCGGCTTTTCTAATGATGACGTTGCTTGGCACCGGGTGGTTGTCCGCCCAGGCGCAGATTCCCCGGCTCGCCGGCAACCCCACACCCGGTGATGCCCTGCTCACCGATTATTTCCGCAACGAAACCGCCGCGCTGACCCAGCTTTGCCTGGCCGACATCCATTCGCTGGAAGATTGGCAGGCCCGGCGCGCCGAATACCGGCGCCAGTTGCAGGAGATGCTCGGGTTGTGGCCGAGGCCGAAGCGGACGGATCTGCAGCCGGTTGTCACCGGGCATCTCACGAATGACGAGTTCACGGTTGAGAAAATTTATTTTCAGGCGTCCCCGGGGCTTTACTGCACCGCCAGTTTGTATTTGCCAAAAAATCTGACCAACCGGGCACCGGCCATTCTTTACGAATGCGGCCACGTCCGGGCCATGACGAACGGCGAGAGTCTGGGCAACAAGGCTGTTTACCAGTCGGACGGAGCGTGGTACGCGCGCAACGGTTACGTTTGCCTGGTGCTGGACACGTTGCTGGCCGGCGAGATCGAGGGCATCCATACCGGCACTCGCAACCACGGCCTGTGGTGGTGGAACTCGCGCGGTTACACGCCCGGGGGCGTCGAGGCATGGTTCGGCATTCGCGCGCTGGACTATCTCTGCACGCGGCCGGAGGTGGACACCAACCGGTTCGGCATCACCGGACATTCCGGCGGCGGCGCGTACAGTTGGACCATCACCGCACTCGACGACCGCATCAAGGCAGCCGCGCCCCTGGCCGGCATGGCCGATGCGCAAAGCCACATGCTCGACGGCGTCATTGACAGCCACTGTGATTGCAATTTTTTCATCAACATTTACCGCTGGGATTTTCCCCAGGTCGCCGCCCTGGCCGCGCCACGACCGCTCCTGATCGGCGGCACCGACCGGGACCCCCTCTTCCGGCTGTCCAGCACCCTGCGCATTTATGAGCAGGTCCGCCGTATTTACGGGCTTTACGGCGAGACCAACCAGCTCGGCCTTGTCCTGGCGCCCGGCCTGCACAGCGAAACCCCGGAATTGCAACTGGCCACGATGCGCTGGTTCAACCGCCAGCTCAAGGGCGTGGAAATGCCCGTCGAAACCGCCGCCAGGAAATTCTTTCCACCTGAACAACTCAAGGCGTTTGAAACGCTGCCGGCCAGCTCGATCAATACCAACATTGCCGACACCTTTGTTCCCCTGGCCGAGCGACAAAAGAAATCCGCCGGCGAACTGCGTGCCGCGTTGCGTGAAAAGGTCTTTGCGGGCTGGCCTGACAAAGGAACGCCGCCGACACCGCAACGCGCCTTTGCGGTCGAGCGTGATGGCCTTCGTTTCAGCGCGTGGGATTTTGCCAGCCAGCGCGACGTTCCCTTGCGGCTCTATCTCCTCGAGAGCACGGTGGTGAATCCGGCAGACCTGGTTGAACTGGATGTGCTCGATGCTTCCGGCTGGACGAACTGGCTGGCCACGGTGAACACAGAATTTGGCGGCGAGCTGGCGCAGGAACTGGCCGGTTGGGATGCCCCGGCGACCAATCCAGCCGTGTTTGAAGCCTGGCAACACGAACTGGTGGACCAACACGTTGCCCTGGCGTTTTTGGCCCCCCGCGGCGTCGGGCTCACGGCCTGGTCCGGTGGGAACGATCGTCTCACCAAAATCCGGCGCCGGTTCATGCTGCTCGGCCAGACCCTGGACGG
>CAZKTW010000235.1:0-5780 GCA_964555775.1 uncultured Bifidobacteriaceae bacterium
AGCTCGTCGGTGACGATTTGTTCGTGACCAACGTGAAGTTCCTGCAAAAGGGCATCGAAACCGGGACGGCCAACTCGATTCTGGTGAAGGTGAACCAGATCGGCTCGCTCACGGAGACGCTCGACGCCGTGTCACTCGCGCAAACCAACAAATATACGGCTGTGCTTTCGCACCGTTCCGGTGAAACCGAGGATGCGACCATTGCGGACATCGCGGTGGCGACAAACTGCGGCCAGATCAAGACCGGCAGCCTGAGCCGCACGGATCGTCTGGCAAAGTACAACCAGCTCCTGCGCATCGAGCAGTTGCTGGGCAAGAATGCCGTTTATGCGGGCACGAGTGCCTTGCCGAAGGGGCGGTGAGCGTAGCGGCGTCTCGGTTAGAGCGCCGCAAACTGAAATCAATATGGCGGCGGTCTGCCGACGCGCCGCCACGAAGTTCAAACCCGGAAGTCAGGCAACTGGCTTCCGGGTTTCGGTTTAAATTGCCGTCAATTCGCGGGAGATTGACCGAACACCCGCGTGAATGGTTGATGGTTGCGGTTTCAACCAGGCAACCAACTCATCAACCATGGCGCGGCCTTGGCGTCGCAGAACTTCAGGCCGGGCATGTCCCTTCGAAATCGAGGCTGAGGCAACGGGTGTTGACGATTTTCATTTGCGGGACCGAATCAACACCCTTGTTTCAGCAGCCAGTGAACAATTACCATTGTTGCGATGCAGACGAGCGACATCGGCAGGGCGGGAAGGAAACAGGAAACGATCATCATTGCTGCGCCGCCGACAAAGGGGATGGCGGCCCGTTGTCGCCAGCCGTAAATCAGATAGCCGCTCGCAATGGCACCCCAGATGCACGACGCCCACAGAAATTTTTGATTCATCAAATCCATGGCCGCCATAATATGCTACAACCCCATGCCCTCGGCCAGTCATTGGTCACATATCTACCGGCTCCGTGGGTCTGGCTGAATATACGATATGCGACTTGCGATTTACGCGGTGCACAAGGATGAGGCAATACCTCGTAAATCGTATATCCCCCATCGTAAATAAAGCCGGGGTTGTTTTCGGCACGCAGCATGCTAAATTCATTGTCGTGAACCGCTTCTTTCAGCGCAATATCAGTCATCGCGGCCGCATGGCGCGCGGCGTCATCGGTGCGCTGTTCCTCATCGCGGGGATCATCGTGGTGGATTTCGTTTTGTGGTTGGGGCTGGTTTTTGTGGCGGCGGGGCTGTTCGCCATTTTCGAGTCCCTGCGCGGCTGGTGCCTCGTCCGCGCCTGTGGATTGAAAACCAAACTGTAAGGCGCAAAATTCATTTCCATCGCGCCGGCTTTCCTTATCCTTGGAGTGCATGAATTTGTTGCCATTTGGAAAATTGCCGGCCCACAAGCCACGGACCTTTGTGCCCTCCGCCATTGACCTGGGTGATTGGCCGCAAATTGCGCCGCTATTTGACCGCCTGGAAACCCAGGCTGCGCAATGCGCCACGGTTGCCGATCTCGAACGCTGGCTGCTCGACTGGAGTGAACTTGCCGCCGCGCTCGATGAGGAAGCCTCCTGCCGTTACATTGCGATGACCTGTCACACCGACAATGCCGACGCGGAAAAGGCCTACCTGCATTTTGTTGAAAACGTTGACCCGCAACTCAAGCCGCGCCAGTTTGCGCTCGAAAACATTTATGCCGCCCATCCGCAACGTGAGGCCCTGCTCAAGATTGGAGCGCCGGTCTCCGACGCGGTGAGTTTCGAGCGCGGTGAATCCAGCGTGCCGGGTCGGAAACCGGCGCTCCGCCCGCGGTACCAGGTATTTGACCGCGACGTTAAGAATCACGTGGAATTGTTCCGGCCGGAAAACGTCGCGCTCGAAACCGAGGACGCCAAGCTCTGCCAGCAATACCAGAAGCTGAGCGGTGCGCTCACGGTGAGCTTTCACGGTGAAGAAAAGACGCTCGTTCAAATGGGTCGCTACCTCGAAGAACCGGACCGCGCGTTGCGCCAGGAGGCCTGGGAACTGGTGGCCAGACGGCGTTTGCAGGAGGCGGAAAAATTCGAGGACATTTTCGACCAGCTCATCGAACTCCGGGAACGGGTCGCCCGGAATGCCGGTTTCAAAAATTACCGTGATTACGCCTTCCGCCGGCTCGGCCGGTTTGATTACACGCCCGAGGATTGCACCCGGTTTCACGACGCGGTCGCGCGGGAAATCGTCCCCGTGGTGCGCGAACTCCAGGCCGAGCGCCGCCACCAGCTCGGCCTCGATAAATTGCATCCGGGCCATTTGCGTCCCTGGGACCTGGCGGTGGACCCGCGGAATCGTCCGCCTTTGAAACCGTTCGCGCAGGTGGGCGAAATGGTTTCGCGCACGCAGAAAATTTTTGACCAGCTGGATGGCGAACTGGCCGGCGGTTTCCGGCGGATGCAGGAGTTGCGCCTGCTGGACCTCGACAATCGCAAGGGCAAAGCGCCGGGCGGCTACCAACAAACCCTGTCCGAATCGCGCGTGCCGTTCATTTTCATGAATGCGATCGGCCAGCAGCGCGATGTGGAGACGATCCTGCACGAGGCCGGTCATGCCTTTCATGCACTGGCCGCCAACGATGAGGATTTATACGGGTATCGCAGCGCACCGATTGAATTCTGCGAGGTGGCATCCATGAGCATGGAACTGCTCGGCAACGAATTTCTGGAGGAATTTTATCCCGCCGCCGAGGCCAATCGCGCGCGCCGCACGCATCTCGAAGGCATCATTGGTTTTTTTCCCTGGATGGCGACGGTGGATGCGTTCCAGCACTGGATTTACACGCATCCCGGGCATGGCCGCGCCGAACGCGCCGCTGCCTGGCTGGAATTGATGGATCGTTTTGGCGGCGACGTGGACTGGAGCGGATACGAGGCTGCGCGGGCGCATTTGTGGCACCGGCAACTGCACATATTTCTGCATCCGTTTTATTATGTCGAATACGGCATTGCGCAGCTCGGAGCGTTGCAGGTCTGGGCCAATTCAAAACGCGACAAGGTGAAGGCGCTGGCCGATTACAAGCAATCGCTCGCCCTGGGCGGTTCGCGACCGTTGCCGGAATTATTTTCCGCCGCCGGTTGCCCGCTCCGGTTCGACGCGGCGGCGATCAAGCCATTGATCCGGCTGGCACAGGATGAGTTGAAGAAGCTTTAAAGCTGACGGCTCGCTTGCGCGGATTCGCCACCCTCTCCTCGCCAAACGAGGGGAGGGCCGGGGTGAGGAGCTTGAGTTCTTCTCCACAAGTCGCATCCTGCCAGCGTGAGCTTCAAACAAATCGCCCGCAAACTTCGTCATAATCAAACCGACGAAGAAAAAGAGCTTTGGCAGGCATTACATGGACGGCAATTCGCCGGCTTCAAACTCCGCCGACAGCATCAGGTTGGTGGACATATCCTGGATTTTTACTGCGCTGACGCGAAATTGGATGTCGAACTCGACGGCTTTCAACACGGTTTGCCGGAAGGAATTCAGCGGGATGAAACGCGGGAAAAATATCTGGCGGAACAAGGCGTTGAAACCCTTCGGTTCTGGAATCATCAATGGCAAAAGAATCGCGACGGATGTTTGCTGGAGATTTGGAACGCGCTGCAACGGAGAACTGGCTCTGTTCAGATAATGAAAAACGCCGGGAAACAGAAGTTTATTCCCCCGGACGCAAACAAAACCAAATCTGTGGTAAAGAAAACGAACCCCTCACCCTGACCCTCTCCCCGTTTGGCGGGGAGAGGGAAATCAAAGCGCCGGGCGGTTCCTGGCCGTTGCCGGAATTATTTTCCGCCGCCGGCTGCCCGCTCCGGTTCGACGCGGCGACAATCCGGCCGCTGATTCAACTGGCGCAGGATGAATTGAAGAAACTTTGAGGCTGAAGTGGCAAATGAGGGCAAAGCAATTTGCAGCCTATCGAACAAAGATAGCATTGAGCGGAGCGCGCGTGGGATGAACGAATGTCAGAGCGGGGTAGTCGCGTGGAGCCTCAATGCTATCAAGGGTTGAACGAGCCCGGGAGAATTAAAGTCACCACAATTTGCAAAACACGAAGAAAACGGGCGAAAATGCCAATGGTTCAAAAAGACCCCCTTAAACCCCCCCGGAAAAAATATGCCTTTTGCTTTTATCACATCCCGCTTGCCTTTTCCACAACTTAATTCGACTCTGCCATCGAAATTTGAAGCACACGACGGGGCCATCTTGCATAAACCGATCATCAACTGCCGACGTAGGATTGTCAACCAGACGCCCGACTCCCCCCGCCGCGCAGCGGCTCAGTTCAACCTCATATTAGGCAGATACATGGTCTAATCTTGTGATAAAATCGGCCAGTATTTTCTTTGGCGTAGTCGTTTCCAAAGAAGCAATATGCTTATCAAGCGCTGTCATTTGGTCACTATAGCTTTTAATCGTTGGGTTAAGATTGGACTGCTCTGCTCGCAGAACCCTAATCCTTGCCAACCGAACCTCATCTGCCAAACGTAGCTGACGATCAGGCGGACTCCCATCACGAATGCCTCGTACCAAGTCCTGCTCCAACCGAGCAAGGCGGACGCGCTTCTTTTTACCATTAAAGAGATAATTGGCCATCTTGCATCCGAGTCCACCTAACAGGTAATGGACAGCCTGTTCTGCAGCCTATTCTTTTTGTACTCGACCAGGATTTTGCCGCAAGTTCCCATTCAGCCCGTTATTCATGTCGAATCGAGAGTCCGTTACCACTGTAGCGGCGTTTCGGAAGCACGCCGCCGTTCAAAGTCAAAAACTGCGGCGCTCTGCTGAGACGCCGCCACGTGTTAAACTTCGATCCCGTAGGCTTTGATCTTGTTGTAGAGGGTCTGGCGGCCGATGCCGAGGCGCTTGGCGGTTTCCAGCTTGTTGCCGCCGGTTTCCTTGAGCGTCTGGATGATGGCGTTGCGTTCCACACCTTCGAGCAGGGTGAAACTCGTGTCGGTGCCTTCCGCGGCTCCGCTTTTGACGTTGGTGACGGAAAGCACGGCCACATCGACTTCGTTGCCCTCGTTCAAGAGCACGGCGCGCTGGACTTCGTTCTGCAATTGTCGGACGTTGCCCGGCCATTCAAACCCGGTCAGCCGTTCGACGGCCCCGGGCGTGAAGCCATTGATGACGTGATTGGCCTGGGCGGCAAAGCGTTTCAAGAATGAAGTCGCCAGCGGCATGATATCCTCGCGGCGTTCGCGCAACGGCGGCAAATGCACCGAGATGGCGCTGATGCGGTAATAAAGGTCCTCGCGCAGCTTGCCGTCCTTGATGGCTTCGTCGGGCTTGCGGTTGGTGGAGGCGATGAGGCGGCAGTTGGTCTTGTAGCTGACCTTGCCGCCGACCGGCCGGACTTCCTGGTCCTGCAGGACGCGCAGCAGCTTGCTTTGCGTGTCGATGGGCATTTCCGAAATTTCGTCCAGCAGCAGCGTGCCGCCCTCGGCCTGGCGGAAAAGTCCCTCGCGGTCGCTGTGCGCTCCCGTGAACGCGCCTTTGACCGAGCCGAACAATTCGCTTTCAATCAGTTCGCGGGGCAGGGCGGCGCAATTGATTTTGATGATCTTGTTTTTGCTGCGCGGACTGAGCGCATGGATGAGGTCGGCGATGACTTCCTTGCCGGTGCCGCTTTCCCCGGTGATGAGCACGGTGACGTCGCTGGGGGCGATGCGTTCGACGGTGCGCACGACATCCTGCATGGCGCTGCTGCGGAAAATCGGCGAGGCCGTGCCGCTCATGGTTTCGAGCGCGCGCCGGAGCGTGTTGTTTTCCT
>CAZKTW010000236.1:0-5774 GCA_964555775.1 uncultured Bifidobacteriaceae bacterium
AATGCCGCCAATTTAAATGCGCTGACTTGAGCCGTTTGGGAAACGGCGAAAGGAATTCGGTGGAACCGAAGGCCCACAAGGGCCGAGTGAGCGGGCGCGAATGAGTCAACGAGCTAAGGATATTGGCCCAGGGTTGGAACGCAGTGACTACCCTGAGTAATCGTCCTGTAAAATAATTCCTTCTCCCATCGGATGGGAGAAGGTGGCGGCAGGCCGGATGAGGGTCGTCACCTAGCACGACATTACTAGGAACCGACCTGTTTCCCGACACAAGTCGTTGTGTCTGAGCCGGCTATAGACCATTAATTTAATTGGCGTATTTTTAGTGTTTATTTCGCATTATCTTATAGACACCCGTGTTGTGATCAGCATGATGTGGGTGTGCCAAAACTCAGAATAACTCTAAAAACTACTACTATGAAGTTCAAAAATCTTGCAGTAATCGCATCCATATTGTCCTTGGCCGCAGCCGCCAACGCACAAACAGACATATCGAGCCATTTCGTAAATCTTGATTTCAATGCCGGCGTGGCAAATACCGGTCCTCTTGCTTTTGATAATCCAGCATCTGATGTTCCCGGTTGGATCAACGCCAACGCCGTTATGATTGACTCGGGCGTTGAAGGGCCGACTGCCTGGTGGCCCCACGATAACGGGAACTGGGCGGCCTTTATGAGGCCCACCGACGCAGCCTACAACCTGAGCGATTACACCATTCAATCGGGTGACTCCTTTGTCATTGATTTTAAAGCGGGTTGTTGGTGGGATGACGGTCTATGGACGGCCACCTTGTTCTATGACAGCCCCGCCAATGTGATCGGTACTTACACGACGCCTGGCACTACTGTTCCCCATTGGTCGTATGCAGAATACTCCAACCCAACCCCGATTGCAGCAACTGCCGAATCGGTCGGCCATCAACTTGGTATTCTCTTTATGAATACGGCCCCAGGTACAGGCAACGCTGCTCTGACTGAACTCACGGTTACGCTTGTCCCGGAACCGGCAACGATCAGTCTGGTGGCGGTAGCCGGGCTCGGCATGCTGCTAGGGCGTCGCCGGTTTGTGAAATAGTGGGAATGTTGATGCGGCGCCGGAAGAACCACTGAGTAACGCCATTCGGGTCAGTTCTTGATTTTGATATATGGCGTCACAGCCCATCGCGGAAATCCTGTTTATGGAACAGCTAGGTGAGATTGGCCATCGGGTGCAGATGCATTTGGATTTGGCCCTGCGGCACGAGGAATAGCATCACCGGTTTAACAGGAGGCAACAGAGGGAACGGAGGGTGAAAACGGCAGCCGGCAGCGTTTCCGACAGGGCATTCTCTCCGTTACTTCCGTTTGCTTTTGTTCAAGATTAAAGATCCCGTTAGTGTATTTCGCGGAGTTGGAATCCGTGTTCATTCGTGTCCATCCGTGGTTAAAGGCTGAAGTCAGCGGAAATCCGGTTTATGGAGCAGAGTGGCGAGATTGGCCAGCGGGTGCAAAATGACGGTCGAGAGAAGTTTACAGGGAATATCCAACATTCGAAGCTCAACGCCCAATGCAACACAAAGGCCGAAGGCAGCACCGATCAAAGGGCCTGGTCCACGCCCGGCTCCAAAATTGTGGGCTAAAGGCAGGGCCGCGCTGCTGCGCGGCCATGAAACCCGGCGGCGCGGCAGCGCCGCCCTGCCGGCCAAAGACTGAGAAGATCAAGCCGGAACGGGAAACCGTTCCGGCCTTTTTTTGGCAGGGATCCTAAACAATGGTCAACTGGACGCTGCTTTCAATGATGCCCGCGCTGATGGCGTAGCGGGTGAGGCCGGCGGTGTCGTGGATGTCGAGCTTCTCCATAAGATGTTCGCGATGCTTCTCGACGGTCTTGATGCCGATGCCGAGTTCCGACGCGGTTTCCTTGTTGGCCTTGCCTTCGGCAATCAACTGGAGCACTTCCATCTCGCGTGAGGTCAATTGGACCGCCTTCGGGTTGTGTTTGCCCGCTCGGTCGGGCGACTGCAAATGGAGACGGTCGCGTCGCCGGGCAACGGCTGGACTGAAAAACTTGTTCCCTTTTTGAACCTCCCGGATTGCCGCGCACACTTCATGGGAGGAGGTTTGCTTGAGGAGAAAACCACTCGCACCGGCGGCGGTTGCGTCCGCGACATACGCGTCATCGTTGTGCGCGGACAGAATGAGCACCTTGGTGGCGGGGATAGCTTTGAGCACCTGCCGCGTGGCTTCCAATCCGTTGAGCCGCGGCATCGCGATGTCCATCAATACAACGGCTGGACGTAGTTTTTTTGCCAGGGCGACGGCCTCACGGCCTTCCTGCGCTTCGCCCACCACTTCAAAGTCTTTTTCGAGTTCGAGCATTTTGCGAAAGCCCTCGCGCACAATGGTATGGTCTTCGGCCAGTAGAACAGTAATTCGTTTCATAATCTTTTGAGTTTGGTTTTGGTGGTGTCCCTCAACGATCCCCCCGCGCGGGCCTTGCCGAGCGGAATTTGTGCCTGGATGGTGGTGCCTTTGCCCGGAGCAGATGTCACATTCAGGGCGCCGCCCATGTAGGTCGCCCGCTCGCGCATGCCGAGCAGACCAAACCCGCCCCCGCCTTTTCGTCTGGCCGGATGATGACCCGGGTCGAAACCGACCCCGTCGTCATTGATTGCCAGCCGGACGAAGGCGCCGCGCAACGTCAGCTGCACCGCAACGTGGCCCGCGCGAGCGTGCTGCTCCACATTCTTTAATGCTTCCTGGAGAATCCGGTAAAGCGTCAACTCACTGTCGGCGGGCAGCCGCGCGGCCAACTGCACGCAGGCCAGCTTGAGGGGCACGCCCGTCCGCTTCGCGAACTCCGTGCTGGCGTCGTGCAGCACGGCGACCAGACCCAGCTCATCCAATACGCTGGGCCGCAGATTGCGCGAGATGCGCTCCACTTCTTCGGCCGTCTGGCCGAGCAGCTCGCGAAGTTTTATCGCCTCGATCTTCGATGGCCTGTCGCTCGACGAAAGTTTATCCGCCAGCGTCTGGGAACGAACGAGGACGGCGCAGAGCAGTTGGGTGATGTTGTCATGCAATTCGAGGGCCACCCGCGCGCGCTCGGCTTCCTGCACCAACACCAGGCGGTGGGACAACGCCCGCAACAGTTCCTCGTTGTGCCGGGACTCCGTCAGGTCCGTCACCACCATGCCGAGGGTCGCACAGCTGGAACCCTTCCGGTCCAGCGGGCGGATGGAGATTTGTACCGGCAAGGACGAACCGTTGCCGGCCTTGAGCAGCACCTGGATCTTGGAACCGGAGTGGTCGGCCCGCTTCATGAGCGGTCGGAGTGTGGCCCGGTCTTCGTCCGAGAGAAAGCGGCGGAAGGAACTGCCAATCACCTCCTCGAGCGGGCATTTGACCATCCGGGCGAAGCAGTGATTGGCGTAAAGAATCATCTTGTCAACCGTTAGCGTCACCGCCCCTTCGTGCATGGATTCGATGAGCATGCGGTAGGCGTGCTCGGCGCCTTCCAGCGTGAATACTTGTGAGCCTTCTTTGCCCGCGACCATCACCGTATCCACCTCGCCGGTGCGGATGGCGCGAAGCGTTCCCTCGGCTTCGGCCAGGCGGGCGCGGAGCTTGACAAGCTCGCGGGGAGGTACGCTTGCTGTTGTGCAGGCAGGGCGGGGCGGCGCGGGGCGGGCGGAACTCCTATGGCGGGCGGTTTTCAAAGCCTCTTTCAGAACTGTAGCCGCGGCCGTGAGTCCACGCTGACTTGCTTTCGATTTGCGCCAGCTAACATCGGCGGCTGCAGAGTTTTGATCGAGTCTTTTCAAAGTGCCACCTTGCCTCTCGCCATCAAGTCCAGCTTGACGAACAGGCCGGTGATGTCCATCAGGCTGCCGATGAACCGGCGTAACGGTGGTGGGAATGCCATGATGAGCGTCGGCGTTGCGACGATCTGGTTGTCGCGCGCCAGTTTGGGCTGTTGATAGATGTCAATCACTTCCAGTCGGCACTTGCCTTTCGGTTCCGTTTCGCACAGTTGCCGGACGCGCAGGACAGCCTGGCGCGATCGCGCCGTGGCCCCGGCCACGAATAGTTGCAGGACGTATTTGTCCTTGACCCGGCTGGCCGGGGCTTTTTCAACAGTCCGGGTTACATGGCTGGCTTGGTTGGTTTTCACAGCGTACGTCTCGGTTAACCGGCGGGGCGCAAATCCAACCCGACCAGCACGCGTTCGGTATCGGAAAGGTTGCCAATAATGGTTCGCACGGGACTCGGCAACCGGCGCACCACCGTGGGAATGGCCAGGATCTGGTCGCCTTTGGCCAATTGGGGCTGCTTCAGCAAATCAATCACCGTGATGCGATAACGGCCTTTGAGGTGGCTTTCGCACATCCTTTTCAGGTTCGCGAATGCCGTCACCGATTTGGGCGTCTGGTCCATCACATAAAGGCGCAGTTGCCATTGTTTGGCAGGGCGGCGCGGGGCGGCGGCGGCACGTCTTACCTTGTTGGTTTTCATCAATGTATCCTCCCATTTCCGGCCCGGATCCGGGTGCGGGCCGCCACCAGGACATCGGCCTGGCGCAAGCGGCCCAATTCGGTCCGCTCGGTGGTCAGCAGGCGCGTTTGGGTTCCAACCTGTTCGTCAATTTGCCGGAGTTCTTCGGCACTGGCTTCATGCTCGGAGCGCAACCCGCTGATTTGCCGTTCGAGCGCCGCGCGTTTTTGCTCCAGTTCGCGCTTGCGGCGGGCGGCTTCCTGGTGGCTGGCCAGCAGGGAGGCTTTTTCGAGGGCATTTTGGGCCACGCGGGCGGAACCGGTCAGCACGCCGCTGGGACCGATGTAGGCGTCCACAAGGTCAATGCCCCGGTCCGAAATCAGGAATTCGCGGATCTGGTTCGAGTGCGCCATGCCCCGCGCCTTGAGCACGTAGAGCACGCGATTGCGTTCGCCGTTGCCTTCGAAATCCTGCAACAACAGCCAGGAGTCCATGAGCGAAGACATGGCGGCTTCACTTTGTTGCAGCGCGTGGCCGCCCTGCGTCAGACTGGTGAAGAGCGAGGTGACTTGTCCGGCCTTCAAATAGTCAATCAGCCGGGTCACCATCCCCTTGCCTTCGGAGGCGGTGCCCGCGTTCATCAGGCTGGTAATCGGGTCCATGATGACGACGTGAGGTTGAAACGTGGCGATCTCCTTGAACATCGTGGCCAGGTGCATTTCCAGGCCGTAGAGCGACGGCCGCGCCGAGTGAAACCGCAGCAGGTCGCGCTTCACGAGCGGCTCCAGGCGCAGCCCGATGGAATGCATGTTGCGGATGATCTGGTTGGGCGATTCCTCGAACGAGAAGAAGAGCACCCGCTCCCCGCGCCTGGCGGCGGCCTGGGCAAAGTTGGCCGAGATGATGGTCTTGCCCGTGCCGGACGTGCCCGTGAGCAGGATGCTGCTGCCGCGGAAAAAACCCCGGCCGCCCAGCATCACGTCGAGCCGGGGGATGCCCGTGGCAATACGCTCGTTCGACGCCCTGTGGTTCAGCGCCAGCGAGGTGATCGGAATCACGCTGAGGCCGTCCTCGCCGATGAGAAAGGGAAACTCGTTGGTGCCGTGCAGCGCGCCGCGGTATTTCACCACGCGCAGATGCCGCGTGGCAATCTGGTCATCGACCCGGTGGTCGAGCAGGATGACGCAGTCGGACACGTATTCCTCCAGCCCGTGGCGCGTCAGTTGTTCGCGCCCGCGCTCGGCCGTGATGACGGCGGTCACGCCCTTGTCCTTGAGCCAGCGGAAGAGCCGGCGCAGCTCG
>CAZKTW010000237.1:0-5767 GCA_964555775.1 uncultured Bifidobacteriaceae bacterium
CTGGTCCGCGAAATCATGGTCGCGGCCAAGCTCGGCGGACCCGATCCCGACCTCAACCCGCGGCTTTTTGTCGCGGTTGAAAAGGCCAAAAAAGCCTCCGTCTATCGTGACACCATCGAACGCGCCATCCGGAAAGGCGCCGGTCTCGATAGCGAAAAGATCAATTACGAAACCGTGGTTTACGAAGGTTTCGCCCCGCACAAGGTGCCCGTGGTCGTCGAATGCCTCACGGACAACCGGAACCGTACCGCGCCGGAAATCCGCAACCTGTTCAAGGCCGGCTCGCTTGGCCAGCCCGGTAGCGTGGCGTTTTTCTTCAACCATCTCGGCGTGGTCGAAGCGACGCATCCCGATGCGGATCGCGACGCGGAAGGGGACGCCATCGAAGCCGGCGCCCAGGAAATTGAGCCCTTGGAAGCCGAGGAGGTTCCCGCCGGCCAGAAAGGGGCGCGTTTTCTCACGGAGATCAAGGAACTCGACCATGTTTCCAAGGCGTTAAAGGCCGCCGGTTGGATTGTCAGTGCAGCCGAAATCCGCTACCTGGCCAAGAATTTTGTCGAAGTCAGCGAGGCCGCCCGCAAGGACGTGACGGATTTTCTGAATGCACTGGACGACCACGACGACGTCCATCGCGTTTATGCGGCGTTGAAGTAAATGGGGAAAGGGGCGCGGGTTAGAGGCTGAGAAATTTCAAGATTTGCAATTCGCCCCGGAAATGGAGCAGGATTTGATTGTCCTGCACCTCGATCTGCACCGGGTGGCGGGATTGTGAATAATCCCACATCGGATGGCCATCGGACGGACTCAGCCGGTAGAGATCAAAATACACCACCGGATCCTCGCCCGGAGAAATCAGCGGGTTCTGCGCCGCCTTTGCGATGTAAACATATTTTCCGGAGACGAAACATTCGTCGCCGATGCCCTCGGTGCGCCACAGCACCTTGCCGGTTGCACCCGCCACCTTCAGGATCACGGGGCCGGCCTTGGAGGAAAAATCAACCTGCTGGGAAAATTGAATGGTGTCCGGACTGGCCGTCGTACTGGTCACGTAAAGGTTTCCCTTCCCGTCCAGCTGCACCCGGGAAATGCCGACGCTTGTCAACCGCCAGTGCACGTCGCCGGTCGCCGCCTCAAAGCACGTCAACATACCCCGGTCAAAAACATACAAGATGTTGCCGGCTTCCACACAGGGGGGATCGGCTTCGGTGGCAAAATCTTCCGAATAGTGGGAGGCGATGGAGTAGGTCAGGTTGGCCGACCAAAGCTTCCTGTTGTTCTTGTCGAAAACCTGGATGACGTTCCGCGCCACCAATACGTTCAGGGTCTTGAGCGCAAAAAAGGAAGGCGAACCGACGACCTCGCCGGTCCAATCCCGGGCGGTGCCGGCCGGCCACCGGCGCAGGGTGACCTGAAAACGGCTCACGTCTTCCTCCTCGACTCCGCCGGTTTGCTCCCGGCGGGCTTCGTTCATCATCTGTTCGGCCGCCTCCAGGCTTTGGCCGGCGGTGAGATTGCCATCGACATCGGCTTTTTTCTTGGGCGTTCTCATGGCCTGATGCGTGATCGTCTTGTGCTCGAGCAAATCGGTTTTGACCTGCACGACATTGGCACCGTCCGCCACAAACTGATCTCCCACGCTCTCCCGCTCAGCAGGTTGGACGGTGAGTGGTAGCGCGCTCCTCGCCGCGGCAATGATCCGGCCGAGCTGGTTGTTGGTGGAGATGGGCGCGGCAACCGGCGTTTTGGCCGCGTTGCTGGATGGCACGGGCGCGGTGCTGGTGAATTTAATCGGGTCGGTTTGAACCGTGCCGTTGGCCAGCGCAATCCGGGTCAGGGTCTGCTGTCCGGATTCATCGGAGGAAATCAGCGTGATGGTGCTGTCACTTTGCGCCAGCCCAAAGAACGGCGGGTTCAGCGGAATTTGTTGTTTGCTGTTGCCGCTGTGCCGGTCGTACTGCACCAGGCGGCCTGGAAATAAAATCCAAAGGTCATTGGTCGTGGCCACGACGTGCGGTTCGGGATAAAGCCCGGCTTCCTCCTCGAGGTTCGGCACGGATTGATCCCGCGGCGGCGGCCGGTAGAATCCGACATTCAAAGGCACGGACCAAAGCTGCCGTTGCTCTGCCAGATCGAACAGGCTCATCTGATTGGCCTTGACGGAAAGCACCTGGTTGGGGGCCAGAAACTGGTAGAACCGCGCCCGGTCGCCGTGGGGAAGTTTCTCGGAATAAATGACCCGCGGATGCGAGGCGAAAAAGGCATACCAGACCCAGGCGCCCACGAACACGACCGCCAGGAAAAGGGCCGCCCGCCAGATCCAGGCCGCCACCCGGGTGATCCTGGCCTCGATGACCGCCCGCTGTTTTTCATAAACGGGCAGTTCCACCCCGGTTTCCTCGGCGCGCTTCCGGCAATAAACCGAACAGGTGTAACCGTATTGTTCCATGCACTCGCCGCAAATGGGTTTGCCACAAACGCGGCAGGTTTCCACTGCCGGATTCTTCAGATGCCGGAAACAAAAGGCCACCGTCGCAACCGCAACCGGGGCGTCAGCGACCTTGGCTGGGGGCACGGCCACCCGCATGGGCGGGCGGGCGGCGACGGGGACAGGCACGGGTACTGCCACCGGGATCGGCACCGGCACGGGGACAACCGTCGGTCCGGCAGTCGTGGAGAGTTGCTGGCGAATCACCTCGTTGGCAAAGTCGGTCCGGTCCGCGCCACAATCGGGACATTTGACCCGCACCGGCATCCGGCCGTTCACGGGCTCGACGTCGAACGCAAAGCGTGTGCCGCATTCGCACTGGACCTTCACTTCCATGATCAGGGTTTCGGATTCAGTAGAACGACATTGGTTGCCGGCGGCAAGGTAAAAGCCAGCCGGGACGGCGTGTACTGGACGCTGCCATCGCAAAACAGAAAATTTCCCCCATACTGGTAGTGATTGTTTCCCGGTTTTTTGCCATCGGGGGAAAAGACCGTTTGTCCCGGCGTTTTCGGCGCCGCGTCCACCTGCGCATCGGAGGCGAGCGCCGCCTCCGAACCGTCTTGCAGTGTCCGCCCCATGTAATAGGCGTAACTGATTTTTTTGTCCGCAAAAGGCTGGGCGTCGGGCAACGGCTTGTCCTTGCCGCCCGGACAGATGAAGAATTCCGTGCCGGTTGTGTATTTGGGCACGAGCAGGCTCAACGGGGCCTCGGAAGTTTTTGCGCCGGAGACGGCTGGAAGCGCCCCGTTGTGGTCCGACGCAAAAGTCTTCATCGCCGCGTAGATGCTTTGCAGGTTGTTCTGGCAGGCTGCGAGCCTTTCCTGCTGGGCGTTTCTCGAACCGGCGCTGATAAACAGCGTGAACACGATGAAAATTATCACCATCACCAGGAACACCTCCAGGATGGAAATGCCCGCAACGGAACCTCGGGGAACCGGTTTCGACGTCGGCTGGATCACAACTCGTGTGTAGCACCGGTCCAGGAGCGTGGCAACAGTTTCTTTGCCCGGCCCCGAGAACACTACCACTGCAAACGAGTCATGGACATCCTCGCCTTTATGAACGATAATGTCGGTGCTCCCGCTTGGCGAAGCCGGACCAAGGCAAAGTTTCCGCCCCAAAAATTATGACCAATAAACAACCAGCAACCATGAGACCGATGCCGGATCCACCCCCGAGCGGAGAAACGGAGCAGCAACAGTTCGATCGCATCCTGTCCCGGAACGAATTCAAACCCTTGAAAGCCATTCTTAACGAGTTGCGCAAGGATCAGGCCGTGATGCGCGGGGCGATTGTCACCACGAATTCCTACCCGAATTTCCTGGGCAAGCTCGGCTATCGCGTCGTGCTCGTGCCGCAAATCCACGAGCAGGATTGCTATTCGCGCCTGGGGCCCGCCGGCGGGATTCGCGCCGTGCTGCCGCATCACGACACCGCCACGTACAGCACGCTGGTCACGCTGGTGAACTTCGATCTGACACTGACCACCACGCCCAAATCGGTGGACTTCTTCAGCGAGCAACTGGCCGAATTCAAGACCCAGCTGATGAAATAATTCGGACCCTGGCGGGGTGACGTCTTTGTGGTTGAGTGACGAAACAGACTTTATCGCCCGTGGCCGGGCACCCACGCCCAACCGCCTGCGCAATTCTCATGCCCGTTGCTTTGACCGGTTCAGTTTGTGTAATCTCCCGGCGGGATGAAAACCAAAATGCCTGAAGAGCTGACCCGCGACGTGCCGCAGACCAAATGGGGCAAAATCCTTCTCGCCACGCCGGTGGTGATGACGGTGATTGCGACCCTGCTCGCCGGCCTTGCTTCCAGCGAGATGACCCGGGCCCAATACGATCGCGCCCTCGGCGCGCAACTCCAGTCCAAGGCCGGCGATCAATGGGGCTACTTTCAGGCCAAAAAACTCCGGGGCGCGATGCAACGAAACTCGTTCGAACTCCTCAACGCCACCGTTGACATCCGGCCAATCGAGAACGCCGCGCTGGAAAAAGTTCCCGCCCCTGCCGCGCTCAGCCTGGATTCAAAGGTCGAAGCCGCATTGCAGGCCATTGATAAACAGCAACCGGAAACGGAGATCGCGGTTTTGTTGAAATCCGTGGATGACAAGTCCCTGGCGACAGCCCTGCAAGCCGCCAAAGATAATGCGCTCGCGTTTGACACAACGCTCGCTCCGGCCATTGAAGCCCTCGACCAATTGGAAAAATCCCTGCCGGCCGGCGACAAAGCCGCGGCCCGTGACCTGACTGCCGCCCGGATGCGCTACAACGCCGCGCGTTACGACACGGAGGCGAGGCTGAACCAATCCATTGCCAACCTCTATGAACTGCAGGTGCGCAAAATCAACCTCTCGGCCGAACGCCATCACAAACGCAGCGGGAAGTTTTTCTTCGGCATGCTGGCCGCGCAAGCTGCGGTCATCGTTTCCACCTTCGCCATCGCCGCGCAGAAGCGGAATTTCCTCTGGTCGCTTGCCGCGGTGGCTGGCCTCGCCGCCATCATCTTTGCCATCTACGTTTATCTGCGGGTGTAAAGTCGCGACGATGAGAAAGCGGTGTGGTTGGATAAATTATCACGGCGGGTGAATGCCGATGCTTGCGCATCAACGCGTCACCACGGGCGCGCGAGGTCGGGACGCCTTTTGCGGGCCGTTCGAGAGTTCACTTTTGGGTGGATGGCTGCCAAGTCTTCAGATGGAACTCCAGTTTCCTCCGGCTGGGTTGGTTCCAGCCCGGCTTGGATGGCAGTCATTGCCGCATCAATCACCCCGAGTAATTCCTCCCGCCCCTCTTTCGCCGTGGCGGAACAGGTATGGATTGCCGGCAGCTTCTCAAACCATCCGGAGATCCGACCTGTGAACGCCGCGATGTTCGTCTGCGCCGCTTCGGGTGTCACCTTGTCCGTCTTGGTGAAGGTAAGCACGAAGGGGACCGAGTTGCGGGCCAGCCACGCGATGAACTCGACGTCAATTTCCTGCGGAGGCAATCCGGAGTCGAGCAGCGCAAAGACGCAACAGAGGCTGTTTCGATGTTTGAGGTAATCGTTCACCGCCCGGTTGAACTTGAATTTAGCCTTGCGCGCCCCGGCGGCGAAGCCATATCCCGGCAGATCCACCAGCCGCCAGCTCCTGTTCATTGTGAAGAAGTTGATGAGCTTGGTGAATCCCGGCGTGGGCGAAACCCGGGCCAGGTCCACTTTGCCCGAGAGCAGATTGAGCAGCGAGGACTTGCCGACGTTGGACCGGCCGATGAAGGCGAATTCAGGCAGGGA
>CAZKTW010000238.1:0-5764 GCA_964555775.1 uncultured Bifidobacteriaceae bacterium
TGATGCGCGACAAGGCCGACAACTGCGTCATCATCTGCTCCATCGAAAACTTCGACCCGATGGGCGTGCACACCGGCGATTCCATCACCGTGGCGCCCATCCAGACGCTCACGGACAAGGAATTCCAGATCATGCGCGACCAGAGCTTTGCCGTGATCCGCGCCGTGGGCGTGGAGACCGGCGGCTCGAACATCCAGTTCGGCGTCAACCCGGACAACGGCCGCATGGTCATCATCGAGATGAACCCGCGGGTCAGCCGCAGTTCCGCGCTGGCGTCCAAGGCCACCGGCTTTCCCATCGCGAAAATTGCCGCCAAGCTCGCCGTAGGCTACCGGCTCGACGAGATCAAGAACGATATCACGCGCGAGACCCCGGCCAGCTTTGAACCGACGATTGATTACGTTGTCACCAAGATTCCGCGGTTCGCGTTCGAGAAATTCGCGCAGGCCGATCCAACGCTGACCACGCAGATGAAAAGCGTCGGCGAGGCGATGGCCATCGGCCGGACGTTCAAGGAAAGCCTGCAAAAATGCCTGCGCTCGCTGGAGATCGGCCGCAGCGGTTTGGGCGGCGACGGCAAACCCTGGCGCATCGGCACGGAAATCTATGGCGACCGCGACATCCTCCCGCGCGACGTCATCAGCCGCAAACTGAGTGTGCCCAATGCCGAACGGATTTTTTTCATCCGGCACGCGCTGAGAGCCGGCTTCACCATCGACGAGATTTTTAACCTCACGAAAATTGATCGCTGGTTTCTGGTGCAAATCAAAGAGATTGTGGATTTCGAGGAGGAGTTGGCAGGGTCGAAGAACTAAGCGCAGCTTGGTTATGAATGGAGACCAACGAGAAAAAATTCCCAAAGTCTTCATTTCTTATTCGCATGACAATCCCGAGCACAAGGCATGGGTTGCTGAGCTTGCTACTAAACTTCGCGAGAACGGAATTGATGTTCGCTTCGACCGCTGGGACTTGAGGCGTGGCGAAGATGTCGCGAAGTTCATGGAGCAGTCTGTCACTTGGGCTGATCGCGTCCTAATGATTTGCACCGATGCCTACGTTCGCAAAGCTGACGAGGGAAAAGGCGGGGTCGGATACGAGGCAATGATTGTCACCGGCGAACTGATTAGAGATTTGGGCACGACAAAATTCATCCCGATTATTCGACAAGGCGAAGGAAAGGCGGAAGTTCCAAAATTCATGGGGACACGATTCTACGTCAATTTGAGCGAGGGGCAAAAACTCGAGGAGGAGTTTGAAGAATTGTTAAGGGAACTTCATGACGAGCCAGCTTTAAAAAAACCTCCGATCGGAAAGAATCCATTCGCACAAACACCCGGGGGCAAAGAAGTGCCGGCAACCGAAGTTGCGATTGCTGCGCCACCAGCACCTGTCACACCGGCTTCATCGAATGTTGAAAGTACGGCACTTATCATTCCTGATCCGAACTACCACAACGCTTTATCGGTTGCGCGCGCAGGCGATGTTTTAATTTGGAGACGGTTGACACAACGAGCTAAAGCAATGATTCCTGAGCGGCTGGCCGTGTGGCGAAAGCGGTGGGAAAAACCAGTGCTGAAAAATGACGAAGCTATTCTGGTTTGCTTAGATGGTATTCAAGTATATGACTCGCTGATTTCAGTGGCTCTTGCGGGGGTTGAGTCAGGGAGAGATGCTATGAAAAGCCAAATTGGAATCATGGACGACCTTTTGTCGCCAAAGAATTGGAATCGGGGTGGCTACGTAATGCTTGGAGAATTTCCGGCGGCGGCAGCTTTTTCTTACCAAGCTCTGCACGGGGCATTGTGCCTTGAGACACAACAGTTGGATCTCGCCATGAATCTTGCAAAGGCCAAGATTCAAGATCCTGACAACTCTAGTCGCCGTGAACCTCTTTTTCACCAGAGCAAGTTAATTGGTTGGCCCGAATCACTCAACGGTCACGCCAAGATCGCATGGCAATATCTCCGAGAGCTTCCGAAAGCGCTACCTTGGTTAAATGAAATTTTCACTGACAAAGAAAACTTCGAAGTTGCTTTGTGTGCGTATTATTTAGCCTTGAATACACTTGAGCTTGCCGACGTTATCGCCAATAACAAGGAAGACATTCTCGCAAATCAAAACCTTCGGATTGAAGTTCCCTTGTGTGCAACTTTTGTTTCTTACGAACAGCGGCAACGAGCGTATGCGTTGCTTATGCGTGACCCGCGGCAGGTTCGAAAAATTTGGGAAGACCTCGAAGTTCCAGAAGCCAAGATGCGCGAGCATTGGTCTCAATGGATGCTGCATGCTGGTGGTTGGGTTAGCCAAGTTTCGCAATTTGGATATCAGGGAGAAATCCCTCACAAAACTTTGTTCGATGATTTGCCGAAGAAGCGGGTTTAGCTTCGCGCTCCGTCCGCGAATCCGAACGGGATTCAAATCCATCAGCCCAGCGGTTGCCTCGAATGCTTTCGGGACTACCCTGGGAAATTGTTCCAACAATTGCATCAACTCTGAAGGAGTTGGTGCTTGCGCACGGCCACCATCCCGCCGCCGCCCGGCACAACTCCTCCAGAGTTGTTTTCATTTTGCGATTATTACCCAGCGTAGCCGCTCCTCGCCCGTCCGGCTCGGACCGCCAACGCTGGGCTGAATGACGTAACTCCGTTGGAGTTACCTTGTCGCCGTTGGCTCCTTGGGCGATATCGCCTGATAGACTCGGACGTAATCGACGATGAATTGTTGCGGCAGCTTCGCGTCGTCAATCGGTCCGCCCCAGCCGCCCAGGGCAAAGTCGAGCAGCAAGTAGTGCGGGGCGCGGAAGGGATTGCCGCCGCCGGGCTGATCCGCCGCGCCAACGTCCACGGAATGGTATTTTTCCCGGTCAAAGTAGAAATCAATCCGCTCCGGTGTCCATTCGATGGCGTAGGTGTGGAAGCCATCAAACGGCCGGACCGTCTTCAGGGTGCCGCCGTTGGACCGGTGCCCGCCGTCCGCAAAATAATGAATGGTGCCGTGGATGGTTTCAGGGTCCTTGCCGATGAATTCCATGATGTCAATTTCACCGCAGCGCGGCCAGCCGGCCTTCGTGATGTTTGTGCCCAGCGTCCAGATGGCGGGCCACACTCCGCTGCCCTGGGGCAGTTTGGCGCGGACTTCGATGCGGCCGTATTGCCAGTCGGCCTTTTGGCGCGTGATGAGGCTGGCGGAGGTGTATTCCACCGGGACATGGTTCTTTGGCTGGTAATGCTCCTTGCGGCATTCGAGGATGAGATGGCCGTTCTCCACCCGGGCGTTTTCCAAGCGTGCCCGGGTATAGTATTGGCTTTCGTGGTTGCGGACGAAGCCTTCTTCGTAATCCCATTTGGCCGGGGCCGGCAAACCCTGGTAGTTGAACTCATCCGACCAGGCCAATTTCCAGTCGGCGGCGCGCAGACCGCCGGCCGGCAGGAGCAACAGACTGACGACCGGCAGCAAACGCTTCATGGATCAACAGTATTTCGCCCATGAATCCCTGTCCAGCTTCAGTGACTCAGTTGAAGTCGGACATTTCATTTGGAAGCGTGCAAAATGCGACCAAACTGTTTCCCGCTTTACTTCATCACCGGCTGGCAGTCCTGCCCAGCCTTTCCAAGGCTTCAGCCAGTTTTCGGCTGTTTCGCGCCGCGATCGGTGTGCCCGGTGCTGCGGGCGAATACAAACTGATATTTGGCATCTTTCGCGGTTTACCCGCTGCACCGGCCGCGGAACTGATTTTTATTTTCTTCCCGGATCACCCACAGCCACGGCCACGAAAGAGTCGGCGCAGCCGTAATACAAAAACCATTGATTGTGGAAGAACACGAGGCCTTCGATGAAGGTGGTGCCGGGGGCATATTGGCCGGTACGTTCATAGGGCGCTTCAGGTTGGTAGAACGGCTGGTCGGTGCGCGCAAGGAGATGCGTCGGGCTTTTGGCATCGAAAAGCGCCTGTCCGGCGGAGTAAATTCCAGGTGACAGTGACACGTCGCCGGGATCGGCATTCTTGCCGTTGTAGAGCACGACAATTCCTTGGTCGGTGAGGACGGCAGGCGGGCCGGCTTCAGCCAGCGCGCTGTCGAACTTGCCGGCGCGCGCCGGCAGCACGGGTTGCTCGCGGTGCCAATGGATCAAGTCATCTGAGCTGGCGCAACTGATGGTGCCTTCGCCCCAATACATCCAGTATTTGCCGTTGATCTTTGCGGCCTTCAATCGTCCAGCGGAAAGCCTGGTGACGATGGCCCCCGATTTGCAAAAACCGGGCTGGTCGCTGAAGACCGGGCCATGTTTGGTCCATTGAAGCAGATCCCAGGAAGTGGCTGCGGCCAGGCGCGCAACGTGGTGATTCCATTGCGTGTAGGTAATGACAAACATGCCGTCTTCGGTTTCCACCAAACGCGGGTCTTCACAGCCGCCGGGCCACTCGTTGGTTTGTTGATTGTCGTCTGCAGGAAATAGCGTCGGTGTGGGCAGCGTTTTAAAATGCAAACCATCTTCACTGACCGCCAAACCCAGACGCGACGTGTGCGAGCCGATGGCTGCCGAACCGGAACCGTCCTCGGCGCGATACGCCACATAGACTTTGCCGTCCTTGACGACAGCGGAGGGATTGAACGTGTGCAAACCTTCCCAAGGCACCGGCTTTCCGCTCATGGGACAGGTGAAGAACGAATTGGTGTTCGGTGCGATGATGGGGTTGACACCTGCGGGGCGGGCAAACGGTCCCAATCCCCAACTGGGAACTTCAGCGAAGGCGGAGCCAACAAGCCATAGCGAGACGTAAAGAATACCAGGAAGTTTTTTCATTTGATGCACGCTGATTGTGCAAGCCGCGAACCGGCCAGACAAGTTCGATTCAAGGTGGTGCCCCACACTGGGCCGATTGACACAACTCCGCTGGAGTTGAAACAATAACCGCGCCCCGTTTGCTTTGCGACCGGCTGGTAGTCCTGCCACAGCCTTTCCAAGGCTTCAGCCAACGTTTGTTGTTTCACGCTGCGTTCCAAATCGGGCGGGTGAGAATGGCTTGCCAAGCTTCCATGCGTCAAAGAAACTGACGCGCATATGAAAACTTTGCTGTCATTGCTCGCCGCCGCAATCCTGATGGCCACCGGATGCGCCACAGTACAGAAAGCAAAGGTGCCTGCGGAAAAGGATTTGGCCGCGTATCTCCTGGTTTATTTTCTGGATCAAGATCATAGCCTCCATTTCGCGCTAAGCTCCGATGGCTACACGTTCACCGACGTAAACAGCGGCCAGCCCGTCATGGCGGGGGCCGATCTCGCCGAACAGAAGGGCATCCGCGACCCGCACATCGTGCGCGGCCCCGACAATGCGTTCTACCTTTCGATGACCGACTTGCACATTTTCGGGAAACAAATGGGCTATCGCACGACCGAATGGCAGCGCGACGCGGAAAAATATGACTGGGGCAACAACCGCGCCCTGGTGCTCCTGAAATCAACCAACCTCGTTGAATGGTCGCACACGGATCTACGGGTGGACCAGGCGTTTCCCGGCCTGGCCGACGTCGGCTGTGTCTGGGCGCCCGAGACCATTTACGATGCGGCGAAGGGCAAAATGATGATTTATTTCACCATGCGCCTCGGCCACGGAAAGACCCGGCTCTATTACAGCTACACGGACGACGCGTTCACGAAGCTGGACACGTATCCTGAAGAACTTTTCAAATATCCCCGTGACACCCAAATCTTGGACGGGGACATTTCCAAAGTGGGCGACCAGTTTCACCTTTTTTATGTGGCCC
>CAZKTW010000239.1:0-5740 GCA_964555775.1 uncultured Bifidobacteriaceae bacterium
TCAAGCTGGGCATCTGCGGCGAACACGGCGGCGACCCCGATTCCGTGAAATTCTGCCACAAGGCCGGCTTGAGCTATGTGAGTTGCTCGCCGTTCCGCGTGCCGGTGGCGCGTCTGGCTGCGGCACAGGCGGCGATTGAGGAAAAACGAGCCAAGGCCGCGAAGAAATAACTGGCCCAAAGCCAAAACATTACAAAATTCAAAGCCGCTCCTCCTGCTCTGCGGGAGAGAGCGGTTTTTTTTGTTGGCCGGGGTGCCTCATTGTCGGCAATGGCCTAATTTGAAGTCCGAATCCCCGGATCGGAGCGCGAGTTGTCTCGACTCGCAGCGGATTTGGAATGCCATAGCTGCTGCGGATTGAGGCAATCCGTGCTCCGGGGCAAACTCTTTTTTCGTCCAGGCGGATTGCGCTTTAGTTTTCCCGGGCATAAAAGCCCGTTAGAGAAGCAGCAGCCGACGTGAGGAGGCACTAAACCAATGATTGTTTCCAAAGAAATTTGAGCCTCATTACCCGCCGTCACTGCGTTAGGGCGCGGCAAGCCCCGGCTGTTACGAAAGAAGGTATTCTTTGACGGACTGCTGAACCTGCATGCTGATTGAGGATTTTTGCTTGACCTTTCATATTGGCCTTTGGATCAGCACTTTGCTGTCAGTTGCTTTTGATCGCCAATGTGTTAGAGTGCGAGGTCAGTTGTATAAAGGCGGAATCTTGGAACATTGAGTGAAATATTTTATTGCGGTAATTTTCTGTTGTCTCTGTGTCTGCACCGCCCCTGGGCAGGGGACACAGCCCATCGTTGCCATCCATGATTCCGAATTGACGCGCGCGCTGGAATCCATGCCGGCGACGGGTGCGACTCCCACGGGACCGGGATTCACCAGCAATCAGTGGTACATCACGCAGTGGCATTACTTTGTCATGCCGGATACCGTCAAGGAAGCCCTGCGCTCCGATGGCACCGCTTACACGGTTGTGGGTGATTCAAACATTCTGGCCGGGGTCCTGACCAATACCGACGGTTCCCCCAAGTATCCCATCCTCATCAGCCTGGGGTCGGAAGCGATTGATAACAGTGAAATTGCCGCCCTGACCAACTATGTTGCCGCCGGCGGCTTTTTGTTTGTCGGCGGCTCCTCGTTTACGCGCAACACCAATGGAACCACCCGCGGAGATTTTGCCATTGCCAATGCCATGGGGGTGCAGATGGTCAACCCTGGCCTGACAAATTGGTACTTCGACGACACCTTCTCAAAGATTTCCAATCATCCGATCCTCAGCCAGCTACCCAGTGGGCAGGTCCAATGGCAAATGCCGGAGTCGTCGGAGGAAATATCCTGGCCGGTGTACACCCGTTTTACGGGTGAAGATCCGGACGCATCAGATCCCGGTCTTCCGCATATGATTTGGCAGGTTCAGGCCAACGGCGCCACCGTCCTTGGCCTGGGCGACGCGGGCATCCCGTACATCCTGGTAAAACCATACGGCAAGGGTTACTTCATTTATGATGCTGCCATGCAGCCTTTGCTCGGCCATGGCGGCTGGGCGCCAGGGATGTATGCTTATAGTATATTGAGAAACACCATCCAATGGGCGTTTCAGTCCGCCGGACTGCCGGTCGTCAGGTGCAGTCCGTGGCCCTATCCGTATAACGCGGCCGTTATATTTCGCCATGACATGGAGGCCATTCCGACGAACATCATCAGCATCGAGAAGTCGGCCCTGTTTGAGCATACCAATGGCGCCAGCGGGGACTATTACTTCTGCACCGGCACCTTGCGGATGGATATGCCCAACCCAACGTTGACGAATACCATCGCCAGTTTGCGGCGGGCGATTACCAACAACAGTGCGACCATCAACTCGCATAACGGGGGACTCACCAACATCAATAACTTTTACAATCCCCCTTTGCTGGTCATCGAAAACTATCTCAGCCAGTTGATATCAGAGGGCTGGCTGACCGCCTTGGAACCTTATACGGCTCCGGTTTTGGCCCCCTTTAATTCCAATGGGCTGGAATATGATTACTGGCATTGGTCGCCGGACGAGATTTTGGATCTCACCAATCTTCCCCCCGGCTATGCCAGCGGCAAAGACTACTCACTGACTTCCATTTCAAATTCGTTCGTTGATCTTGTCGGATGGGGGCTGACGAACGGAACACCGCGGGCGTGGGTGGCTCCCTATTTTAATGCAACCCGCGAAGCCTCATTCCAGATTGAACAACAGCTGGGCATTAAGATTACGGGCGAGACCAAACTTTCCCCCTTCCCCCATTGGACCCTCTCAACGCAGACGCCGGACAAGTTCTATCCGATCCTGCAACTGCCGGCGAGCGATTGGTTTGTCCCTGCCCCACCAAACCCAGAGCTAATACAAATTGCGCAGGCCATGGAAGCCGGCCATACCATCGCATCCATGCAAGCGTTGGTCGATACGTATTACGATCTGGGAGCATTGATCAACCTCTATTGTCACAGCGCGTCGCCTGACGGCGGCCCGGCCGGCCCGGTGCCGGGTGCTTATCTTCTTTACAGCCTAAGCAAGCCAAGAGTCTGGTCCACCAATTCAGCGGGAATCTATGCGTGGTGGCTGCAGCGGTCGAATGCGCAGGTGACCGCCAGCTTTTCCGCCAGCGGCGGAGCGTCCACAGTCACCCTTTCCATTTCCGGAAACAGCAATACCAACGCGGCGGTGGAGTTGTTGATGCCCACTTCCATCTATTCTGGACTGCAGGTTTTCACCAACGGCATCCAGGCAGGCACCAATACCTACCGCACCAACGGGCTGACCATCAAATTCCAGGTTGGGACGTCGGTTTCCAACCTAGTCGTCAGCTACCTGTCGCCGCCGACGGTCAACAATAGCTTCTACCAGATGACCCAAGGCAATACGCTGGCCGTTCCTGCCCCCGGTGTTTTGACGAACGGCACGGGTGTGGCAGTCGTGCTGGCCAGCGGTCCTGCGAATGGCACATTGGTCCTTAACCCCAACGGTTCTTTCACCTATACGCCGACGAACAATTACACCGGGATGGATAACTTTACATATAACGCCGTCAACGGTTCGCTCACTTCCGCGGTGGCAACCGCGAGCATCATGATTACCACTCCCGCCCAATTGTTTTATGACAACTTCGCGCGCTCGCCGGGCAGCCATTCCATCTTTCCGTGGGTGAACCAGTCGGGCAGCTGGAGTATAACCAACACGTTGTTGCAGGGCAGTTGCGCCCTCGATGCTTACGGCTACGCGTATTACAGCGCCAATTGGACAGATTACTCGGTGCAGGCCCAGATTCGTTATCCCAGCACGAGTGTGTGGGGCGGCGCTATCGGCGGACGGCTGGACCCGGCCACAGGAGCGCACTATGACGTCTGGATTCTGCCAGAGAATTCTCCGTGGGGCCCGGCCAATGGCGTGCCATCCGGAGTGCCTACCTTGCAGATCCTCAAGTATAGCGACTGGTTCAACAATTATGTGGCGGAGGATCTGGTACCTTTGCCGGCGGTGGGAACCAATTGGCACACGGTCAAAGTGGCCTTCCAAGGCAGCAATATTTTTGCCTACTTCGACGGCAACCTGATTACAAACCTGGTGGACAATGGGACGTTTGACGGCCGGCCGGCCTATACGAACGGCGGAATCACCGCGGAAGTGTATGCGGCATCGCCAACTGCCTATACGATGTCGTTCAGCAATTTCATCGTGGCTCCGCTGGTGTTGAATCCAATCTATGGCACCAAGGAAAACACCGCGTTGATCGTGCCAAAACCCGGAGTATTGACCAACGACTTTGATGTTTATGGCACCAACCTGACCGCCGCGCTGATCAGCGGGCCGACCAACGGTACACTAAATCTCAATACGAATGGCGGATTCACTTACACTCCGGCAACCAACTTCACCGGGACTGATGGCTTTACGTTTCAAGCCAATGACAAGTTGAACCATCTGGGGACCGGCACCGCCAGCATAACCGTCATCCCGGTGCCAATACTGACCGTCATTGCCGATAACCAAGCCCGGCTGTATGGCGCCACCAATCCCATATGCACGGTGAGTTACACTGGTTTCACGAATGGTGATGGAACCAATGTGCTGACCGGGGCACCGGTGGTGACCCCCGGCGCGAACGCCACCAGCCCGATCGGGAATTACGCCATCACGGTCAGCCAGGGCACCTTGGCCGCCACCAATTATGGTTTCAACTTTGTGAACGGAATCCTGACCGTCAATCCGGCAGCGTTGACGGTATCGGCCAGAAACACAAACAAGTTTTACGGCCAGTTGGTTACGTTTGCCGGGACGGAGTTTACCAGCAGCAATCTGTTGAACGGTGACGCAATAAGCAGTGTGAGTTTGAGCAGCAGCGGTGCGCCGGCAACGGCGGGCGTGGCCGGTTCGCCGTATGCCATCACTGTCACCAATGCGACTGGTGGCGGCCTGGGCAATTACGCGATTAGCTACCGGTTCGGAGCTTTGACGGTAAGTCCGACTACGCTGAATGTGACCGCGGATGACCAGACGCGCATGTATGGCTTGACCAATCCCGTGCTGACGGCCAGTTACAATGGCTTCGTAAACAATGAGAACACCAATGTGTTGAGTGGCAGTCCAGCCATAAGCACAACGGCGAATCCCGGCAGCTTTGTCGGCAGCTATCCCATCACCATTGCGCCAGGGACGTTGAACGACAGCAATTACAGTTTTCTCTTCCATGACGGAAACCTGACCGTGACTCCGGCGCCGGTACCTGTGATCCTTTCCGTGGGATTAACCAACGCGGTTATCACGGTGACATGGAGTTCGGTCGCCGGCGTGCCTTACGGTCTGCAATCTGCCACTAATCTTGTGGGGACCGATTGGAACAACGTGGTGTCGAACCTGACGGCCGTCGGCCCCATCACCAGCCAAACCAATGCCGCGGGCGACGCACCTTATGAGTTCTATCGCGTCACGATCCTGCAAGGCCCCTGACCGGATTGGATCGGCGATCAATGACCCGGCAGGCTGGTGAATTCGGCCGGTTCGGGTTCATTCAAATCCGATACCGCACTGTGATGCAGGCCGTTGGCGCCCCAGGCGATTTTATTCCCGGCAGAATTTATTTCCGGTCCGAAGCACGCTGGTGGTTGTGGCTGCGACGCTGGCCTGCTGGTTCCATGACCTTCAGAAACCTTGCCGGCTGGGATTGAGAGTGTTCGGACTGACAGATGTCCATTTCGCACAGGATTCATCATTCTGTGTCCAACAAACAGCCAATCCGGAGGGAACAAAGGTGGAGGTTGGACGCGGTCTTTTCATGAAAAACCATACCCATTGCCATAAGGATGACCTATGCGGCGATAAAGGCCTGTTCCCGTATAAATTGAGCGAATCTGAGGACTGGCTTACCCGCAAAATCTGCAATCAGGCAAAGGGAAGATGACTGCGTGTGAGGGTAAATTCTCGCCGGCGGACGTCGGCACGCTTATTGCATACCTCCGGTCACTTAAATGAATTGCAATCAGAACATTATACGTCCGGACGTCAACCCTCCCGTCAACAACGGTCATGGCGGCAACACCGGTATCGGGAAATTACGCCGTAAACTCGGCTTGACCTTCGTATTGTCCAATCCTTTCAAAGTCCCGGTCGCCCAGGCACCTGCCGCGCGGGAGAATAACAACGCCAAGAAATTCAAGCCCAAATCCATTTAGGTAGGGACGGCCCCTGTGGCCGTCTGCCGGACCGCTCTGCG
>CAZKTW010000240.1:0-5716 GCA_964555775.1 uncultured Bifidobacteriaceae bacterium
TCTCGCGAGTACCAGATTTTGAGTCTGGCGCGTCTGCCAATTCCGCCACATCGGCAACCTGCGCCAATATATTTTGTCGGCCGCAGAAGTAAACAAGTTTCCTTTCGTCATTGTCATCAAACTTGCGACCCAACATTCGGTTCAGCCCCCCTGAACTCCAGCAAGGATTTGATGTAACCGTTCAGGTCCACAGCCGGGTTGGAATCGAATACCGCGCCGTTGCGGCGTGCTGGCTGTGTTGATGGCCTGAGGTTTGAATGGACCTGTGTTTTTCGCTGCCTCATCTTACCCTGTCTTGCCACCACTTACTTTATAAACCATTGATTTACAGCTAATAACAATGACAAAGATGGCATGAGATGTGCGGTTTTTGCGGTCATATGGTACACCGCAAACAGGCCATTGATGTGGTTGGGTTGATCGCCCAACTGGCAGGTTTTATCGTGCTCATCAGTCTCTTCTTTCCGGCCGTTCGCCGGGCGTTGACCGGACTGGGCCTCATTGCGGTAGGGCTGTTGATTCTGTTCGTCATGGGACTGATTGGTTTCAGTTTTTACCGCCTGTTTGCCCGGCAGGGCAAGGCGGTGGCCGAAAATCCATTTGCACCTCCCAGCGGTATCTCAATTCAAACGGGGAACGATGGTGGATCCAAGATGGGAAGCGATGATGCATCAGAACCTGCTTCAAAACGGCTCGACCCTGCCTTGCGGCGCAGATACCCCTGGCGGCATGAAGTTGCCGACCATCCTTAACCGGCATTTTCTCCGGAACAAAACTGCTTGGCGGTTCCGGTGCCGGCAATTTTTCTCCAGCCAAAACTCTCCAACAATCGTGATGAAGTGATCTGACGCTGGGGATTGATTGTGGTGCGGTGTAGCGCAAGCATTGCAAGCGCTGGAGTTCGTTGGATTCAGGCAGTGGCGTCGAATAACGGCCCATTTATTTAAGGGTAGCCGTAGTGAGCAAGCCACCGCCCGAATCCAATTGTGTTTCGAGCAAGTGGAATGCCTCCCTGCTGGATCCGGGTCAAATTTACCAAGAAATTATCTGGAAATCCTGATTGCCTTCTCCAACGAGAGGCGCAAGCGGGCAGCAGAAGGAAACAATGAAAGCTGGCTGGCCGGGAGTCAGTGCCAGTGTCCCGCTTCCCGGTGCCACCCATGTGGCCCTTCGTGCCAGGAGCCGCGAACCCAAACGGCGTGGGGATGGGGTGGATAACCCCAATGTCCGGCCATCCAGATCCATCGGCCATTCCACATCCATTCGCCGCCAATCCAGATGTAGCCTGGTCCGGGGGCAACGACGATTGTTTCTGCCGGAGGCGGGGGCGGGGGTTGCTCAACGGCCACCGTGGTTGCCGGGGATGCGGTCCCATAGGTTCCTGGTGTGTTGATCATGTAATCAATGACCTGGTTGCTCACGCCGGCGTTGCGCAAATCAATGATGTCTGCCGCGCTGAGATGATAGACCGTGCGCGAATTGCGAATCTGGCTGATGATGACGCTGTCGCCGACGCCCGCCGCGGCGAGGGCCTTGACGTCCCCCACGCTCAACGGTTGTCCCTGGTACACCCGCACGTACGTTTGCGGCGCCTGCTGGCGCAGCTGTTCCTGCTGTTGCCGGTCCATCGAATTGCCGATCAACCCGCCAGCCACGGCTCCAACAGCGGCGCCGATCAGGGCATCCTCCCCGCCGTGCCGGCCGCCGCCGATGGCGGCTCCGGAAAACGCGCCCACCGCTCCGCCGGTCAGGGCGCCGGTCCCGGTGTAATTGGGATCGCCGTTGGGATATTCGCAACCGGTCAGCGTGAGGGCCGCCGCTGCCAGTATCCAGGTCAATATATTCGGTTTCATATTTCCAGCCTTATTATCTCAGACCATTAATGGCACGGTCGCATTCAAAAATATCAACCGGCCCGTCCCGGCTCTTCTTTAGACGAAGGTCGGGGTAAATCCGTTTCATCCCTATTTGCGTTCAATGTGGCTGAAAGGCTCAAAGTCAAAGACGTTGAGCCTCACCTCACTCCGTCCTCTCCCCTCCATCCGATGGAGCGGAGAGGGAGAATCATCGGCCGGTGGTTTTGAACCACCACGACGATCGTGGGTGTACGTGATAGGCTGAGGGTGAACGTCCATTTGCCGTTCCCTCTCTCCTCAACACGGAGCGATTTCCCTGAAGAATTCGCGCTTTGAACCTTTGAACCAGGGCACAGTTCCTGGGAGCGCAGGCGTCTCGCCGGCGGGTTCCAGTTTTCGGTTCCCAACTGGCCCGCAGGATGCCGGCGCTCCCAGCAGGTTCATGGGGAGGGGTGAGCGCGTGGCTTGACGTCCATGTTTCGGTCTCTTGGATGGCAAATCAGTATCAACGCACCATGAAAATCAAAACACCGGCAGGGAAGCTCCCTGCCGGTGTTGAAACAGACTCAGGTCAAAATCAGAAACCCACCGCCGGGCGTCCTCCCTGCTTGGTGATTTCCTTTTCCCCTTCCCAGACGGCCAGGCCGGTCTTGGCGTCGGTCATCGAGAGTTGGAAGCTGAAGGTGGACTGGCTGGTGTTGCCGTCGCGCGCAATGGTTTGAATGATCTTGCCCGAAAGGGTGAAGTCCGGAGTGCGGGTGGCCTTCTGGTCGGCCTTGAACTCGGCCTCCTGCTGGAGGCCCTTGGCCATCGGATCCTCGGCGGTGCCGCCCAGCCCCATGGTGGTGGTCGTCTGGGCCTTGCCGCTGTTCAACAGGGCGACGCGGATCTTCTTGGTGAGCAGGTCGGTATCAATCTGCTGGCCGGTGTTGTTGACGATTCGGCTGATGGCGATCACGGCCGGCGGAGTCGCCACTTTGTCAAGCGCGCCGGACGCCAGCAGGTCGCCGGTCGCGGTATTGGCGGCCTGGATGAAATCCTGAATGTTGATCTCATTCACGCTGACAACGCTTTCGCGTCCGCCGGTTTGAATGTAATGCGCCCGGGAGGCGCAACCACCGACGAACAGGGGCAGGGCCGCGGCCGCGAGGGAGAGGAGAACGATTTTTTTCATGGAGTATTTCGGTTGAGGGTGATCAGTTTTCAATGAATTTGACTCGAAAATCCTTGCACGCGGGCGAGGGGGCCACGCTGGAAATGAATTTGCTTTCCCCGCCGTCAATCTGGTCGGGGACCGTCGGGGAGGCGACATTGTTAACCTGCATGCCGTTGGCATCGAACCACTGGAACTGGTAACTGAAACGCTGGAGCGAATGTCGGCGGTTCTGGAGTTCGAGCTGGATCTTGAGCAGCCCGCCGGGGGTCATGGTTTGATTGACGCCGACGAAGGAAACCTTGCGGGCAAGACTGCCGTCGGTGATGACCCGCTGGTCGGAGATCATCTGACGCTGGCCTTCCTTCTGGGCGTTCTCAATCGTGTTCATCGAGGTGCGGCAACCGGTCAGGGTCATCAGGACGACGCCGGCCAGGGGGAATAAAATTCGCGTTTTCATTTCAATTTCATTTGTGCCACCAGCAGCGGGCTGGTGGCGGTGATGGATCTGACGTAAATAATGTTAATCGTGCCATCTTCGATTGTCACCGGAATTTTTTGGATGCCATCCGGTGTCTCCAGCACAATTTTCCGGTCGGGCGGCGTGGGAAAACGGCACACCTGGAATTCTTTCGGCAGGGTGGTCCAGGTGCGTTCATCGGCAATGTTTACGGCGGCCTGGTAAATGGCGGTGCCCAGTTGCATGAACAGCCCGGCAATGTCGCTTTGCTGAGAGGCGGCCTGGTTGGCGGCGTAGGCGGCCACGGCCTTGGTGATGGTGGAGGCAATCGTCTTGGTGATGACGATCGGCATTTCATTCTTGAAATCAATGCCGATGACGCTGTCCATGCTGGCAATCGGACTGGTCGTTGCCGTCGTGCAGCCGGCCGTGGTGGTTGCGGTGGTGCTGCTGGCCGTTGTGGTCGTGCTGGTGACAATCGCATTGGTGTCGCCGGTCATCACGGTGGTGCTGGCCACGGTGGTGTTTGTATTGCTGGTCGTGGTTGTGCGGGAGACAATGGCATTCGTGTCACCGTCTGCCACGGCGGTGCTGGAGACCGTGGCGTTTGTGTTCCCGGTCGTCACCGTGGTGCTGGTCACAATGGTGTTTGTGTCGCCGGACGCTGCCGTTGCACTGCTGACCGTTGCATTCGTATCGCTGGTCACCGTGCCCGCGTCACTCGCGGCCACCGGGGGGGGGTCGCCCGCGGTCGTGGTGGTGGTGACGGCGATGGTCGAGGTGGCGGTCGTGGCGACCGTATCTTGGGCCGGGATGAGGATGCTGTTGGCGGACACGTTCAGGCTGGAAAGATAATTGCCCTGGGGTTGGAGCGTGGGAAACGCCGCGCCGACGTAGGAGACCTTCGCGACGATGATGGGAATGTCGATGCGAATCTGGTCGCGGACGGGTGCGCAGCCGGTTTCGAAAATCACATAGGTGGTCGGGCGCAACGGCTTGCCCTGGATCAAAGCGTCCGCCGCGGCCAGGTCTTGTTTGACATAGCTATTATCCGGATCGAAACCGGCGACGCGTTCGAGTGATTTGTGGGCGCGTTCCAGGTCCGAGGCATCCGCCGCATTCGCCATAAAGAACAGGCCATCGAGATAAACGGTGAACGGGTTGACGTAGTCGGCGTACGCTTTGAGGCTGTCCAGGTTGGTGTAAACGCCCTGTATTTTGGACTGGAATTTCGGATCCTGCTGCGCCTTGTCCATGGTCTTCTTGTCCTTGCTCTTGTCGGCTTCCTCCTGGACCTTGGCAATGCGTTTTTTGTTGATCTCAACGGCGTCCTGCTGCCGCTGATAGGCGCGGATGAGTTCCACGCGGGCCTTGTCGGGATCGCCCATCTGGAGATAGTTCAACGCCTTGTAGGTATTCAACATGATGCCGTCGTAGGTCCGGCCCTGGTACGGCAGGTTGGCTTGGTTGGACAACAGCGCGCCGGCTTCGTTGCTCACCTTGACTTTGGCTTCCTGCGAGTATTGGTCAATCCGGGTCTGCGCTTCATCAAACACCTTGTTGCTTTCCACGTATTTGCCGGCGCCGCGCAGGACCGTGCCTTGTTCCAGGTGCCAGATGACGGTGTCTTTGCCGGTGGCATTCTTGTCGGCCATTTTGGTGGCTTCGACAACGGCGTTGGTCATGTTGCCCTGGCGCCAAAATTGAATGACGCGGTTTTGTTCCTGATAAGTTGTGCAGCCGGTGGCCAGCAGTCCAATTGCGGAAACTAATAAAAGCGGTTGGATACACTTCCTGAGCGTAACTGCATTGTGCGTTTTCACTTCGGTCAGCCTTTTGATTCAGGTTTACTGCGGTTTTGTGAGCTTATTGCGGTTTGCGCAGGATCGCGCCCTTGTCGATGCCCGTGTCGTCCAGAATTTCCGCCGTGGAGGTCTTGGGATTGACCTGGGTGATCTTCACCTTGCCCACTTTCACTTCGTCCCGGCCCAGCGATTCCTTGGTGTCCGGGTCAATCAACTCCTCGCCCAGCGCATACACGTTGAACGTGTCGCCCACGGCCACGCCGCCGCCTTCGCCGCGGTTGATCGTGATTTCCTTGTCGCGCTTGAGCAGCACCTTGGCTGGAAAAATAACATCGGCGATGTGGTTGGCGATCTTCTGGGCCAGGTCGCGTGAAACCGCCACCATCATCTCGTCGCTCAATTCGCCGTCCTTGACCGAATAATTGCGTTCCTCCTGGATTTG
>CAZKTW010000241.1:0-5687 GCA_964555775.1 uncultured Bifidobacteriaceae bacterium
CCGGAACAGCATGAGCTTCACGCGCTCGAAGGCCGGGCTGACCGGCTCGACCACGCTGATTTCCCGGTGCGAATTGGTTACGGGTTGAATCGTGTTCATCGGCATCAGACCTTATTCCGCTCCGGACGGGCAGGGAAGTATATTCTCGAACTGAAGTTGTAATCGTTTAGGGCTGAACGAGTTTTTGGGCTTGGTCTGGCGAGCCGGCATTTGGTAGAGTGGGTTGTTCTCGGAAAGAGTAAACTTTCAGTTGTGTTGTCAGAAATTATGAATTCCCTGAGATGGTTCCCTTCGGCTTTAGGCTGTCCGGCGGTTGCGGTTGTCATGTGGTTCTCAGCCAATACTGTCTGCGCCGCTGTGCCGGGCGACGAGCATTGGGATGTGCAATTCGGTGCGCCGGGCGTGACCAACAATATTTTTGCCGTGGCAGTGAACAATGGACTGGTTTACGCCGCCGGCGCCGCGCCGGTTGGTGTCCGCACCAGCACCCCTTTGAATGTGTGGGACGGCAAACAATGGACGGTTTCCGCCGTGTTTACCGGACCCCAACTCAGCGGACCCAGTTCGATGCAGGTCAACGATCTTGCACTTATCGGCAACACGCTTTTTGCCGCCGGCAGTTTTACCAATGTCAACGGCGTGACGGCGAACGGCTTGGCCAAATGGGACGGTACAAGCTGGAGCGACATTGGGTTCACCGGCCTCGCTTATTCATTCGCCGTGGATGGTAACAATCTCTATGTGGGCGGCATCTACACCAATGCGGGCGGGGTGACCACCACCAATATCGGATATTGGGACGGAAGCAACTGGCACGCGCTCGGCGATGGCCTGGGTTTGGCTGGCGCGTTCACTCCCACGGTGCGGGCGATCGCGGTGAAGAATGGACTGGTTTATGCCGGCGGGGGTTTTATCAATTCCGGTTCACAGCCCATCACCAATCTGGCGGTATGGAACGGTTCCGCCTGGTCCGGTGTCGGTGGCGGCGTCAATGGCGGGGTCATCTCCCTGGCCTTCAACGGCAATGATTTGTACGTCGGCGGAACTTTCAGCCAGGTGGGAACCATTGCGGCAACCAATATAGCCAAATGGGATGGGGTTGCGTGGTCAGCGCTGGGCGCTGGTCTACGTGGCAGCGCCGTTGAAAGCATCGCGGTGTTGAATGGTTCCGTCTGCGCGGCCGGCATATTTACCAATTCGGGAACCGTAGGAATGACAAACTTTGCCGTCTGGAACGGCAGCGCCTGGTCGGCGGCGGGTCACTTGAACGGAGCCGGAGTTCGCACCGTTTCCACGGGCGCGAACCTGGTTGTGGGGGGCAGTTTCACGGTCGCCGGGGGCCTTTGGGTGAATCAGATTGCCGCCTGGGATGGAACCCGTTGGAGCACTTACGGAATCCCCGGCCGTTTGAACGGTGTCTTGTATTCATCTTCGGGGTTGTTTTTTTCCAGCGTCTCGGCCCTGGCGAACGACGGCATCAGTTTATATGCCGCCGGCAATTTCAATTGCGCCGGAAACACCAACGCCAGTTTCATCGCCCGTTTCGACGGCCGGAACTGGCGGCCGCTCGGAGCCGGTTTGAACAATGAAGTGGTAGCCCTGGCGGTCACCAACAATCGCGTCTATGCGGGCGGTTATTTCACCGGCACCGCCGACGGGAATGTGGCGATGAACCATGTCGGCTGTTGGGACGGCACGAATTGGAATTCGCTGGGCAATCCCGGTGGCGCCGTTTTTGCGCTGGCCGTGAGCACCAACGGACTTTATGCGGCCGGGACCGGCTACACCGGTGGCCAATATTACTCGCCGTTCTTCAGCCGCTGGGACGGCACCAATTGGTATAACGCACTCAATTTTACCAACAACACCTTTTTTGCCTGGCCGCTCAACTACCACGATCCAACAGGCTATTGTGCGCTCGCCATTCAGAGCACCAATGTCTATCTGGGCGGCAACATCCGGGGCTTCTCCCAGTTCGATCCTAATGATCCTCTTATTAACACGACCGGTTGTTTAAACATCATCCGGTTCGATCCCAATTTCGGTTGGATTATGGGAACCGGGCTGAATGATTATCCGGTCACGCTGGCGGCGTTGGGCACCAATCTTTTTGCCGGCGGCAATTTCACCATGGCCGGCGGAGTCGCGGCCAACCGGATCGCGCGCTGGGACGGCCACCAATGGTCCGATGTCGCCGGCAGTGTCATCGGCAGCGGCACCATTCGGTCGCTGACGGCGCGCGGCGACTTCCTGTATGCCGGCGGCTCGTTCACGAACATCGGCGGCGTGCCGGCCAACCGGATCGCGCGCTGGGACGGCACCAACTGGTCGGCCTTCGGCAGCGGCGTGTCCTCGACGGTTTTTGGTCTGACTGCCCTCGGTCCCGATCTGTATGCTGCCGGATTGATGCGTCTGGCGGGCGGCAAGGCTTCCTTTGGCATTGCGCACTGGAACGAGCAGACCAATTTCAATGTCCCGCAACTCGTCAACCCTTCCTCGCTGACGAACCGGCAGTTTCAGGTCCGGTTGCTGGGCATCATTGGCCTGACCAATGTCATTCAAGCCGGCACCAATTTGAGTTCGTGGACGCCGATCCTGACCAACAATGCCGGGGTTTACGACTTTACCGATCCTGACAGCGCCGCTTATCCCATCCGGTTTTACCGCGCCCTGCTGGGGCCGTAATTTCCGGAAGTTTTATGTATGGATCACGTCCGTGGTTGTTCAGGCTGACGTTGACGCGCCTGGGTTCGCCCGGCAAAGCGCCAGCGGGCTGGCGCAGTCCAGGACGCTCTGCGACGTTCCATGGTTTCCGCGCTGCGTAACGTTGGGCTGATTCGACGGCCCTGCCAATCACGGTTTGTTGGATTCAGCCGACAAGACCACAAACCCGGTCTTGCGGTCGCTTTTTTCCCATAACTTGCTCAACGAGGCGATGCGTTCGCTAGTGGCGGGATGGCTGCGAAACATCTCGGGGATGAGGCTGGTGTTTTCGCCCTCCGTCAGCAATTGGAAAAAACCGGCCAATCCGCGCGGGTCAATGTTGGCGGCCAGCAGGTAATGCCACCCGGCCGTGTCCGCCTCGCGCTCCACGTCGCGCGAATAATACTCGTTGACGAGCAGTTGGGAGCCGGCACTGATGGTCGATAGCACTTCCTGCTGGTCGCTGATGAAAAGGTGCAGGACGTAATAAGGTCCGCTGCCGGCGATGAGTTTCCGCAGGCCGTGCCGGTGCGTGACATGGGCCATTTCATGCGCGAGCACTCCGGCCAGTTCCTCCGGCCGCTGCACGCGGTCCAGCAGGCCGGTGAAGACGAAAATTCTTCCGCCCGGCAGGGCAAAGGCGTTGGGTTCACGCCGGTCAATCAGGACCGCCCGGAATTGATAACGCTGCTCCGCCGGCGGCAGGGCGGCGGCGATGCGGGCCACCAGTTGCGTGACCATGGCCGTGCGCGCGTCATTGGTATCGATGACAAATATTTTGGGATGTTCGGCAATGACCTTGTCCGTCAGCTGTTCTTCCCAGGCAACCGGAGCGTGGTTGACCAGAATGTGGGTGGCGCCCTTCACCAGCAACCAGCTCGCGGAAAAAATCACGGCAAAGCCGATCAAAAATATCAACGCATATTTGAGGCTGCGATGGCTTTCGTGCCGCTCGCGCACCTCGCGCGCCTGGGCGCGGAGGTGCGCGTGCCGAAGGAGAAACATGTCCTTTAAAATCCGCTCGTCCATGGATTCAATCCACCAGCCGGTCTCAGCATCGTTGAAGACCAGGTTGCCGGCCGCGTTTTCGTCGAGGGTCAGGCGCGACAATGGCAGTTCCAGTGTGCCGGCCGCATATTCAAATTGGAGGTTATTCAGGGTAAATCGCAGGTGGCCGGGGAGCGCCTGCTCTTCTTCGCCGTCGCGGAAGGCGAACCCTTCGTAATGGATCAGCAATGCGCTCACAATGAGCCCGTCTAACAAACGCGCCGGCCATTGTCAAAAGAATTGACTGCGGCGGTCCGTCCGGCTACACCTCTTTCGGAATCGAAGGCTGACAATCAGATAAACTCGACCCACTGGATTTATGGTGCGACTGCGTCTTGAAGGAAGTCCGCACGGCTTGCAGGAAATCCTGCTCAAACCGGGATTGAACCGGCTGGGCCGGGTCCAGGACAATGATTTTCAAGTCAGCGACGATTCCATTTCCAGCCATCATTGCCAGATTGAACTGAAAGCTGGCGTCATCACCGTGTGGGATCTCAATTCCACCAACGGCACCTTCATTGACGGACAAGCCGTGCAACAGGCTGTGTTGCATCCCGGACAGGTCCTGAGCCTGGGAACGGTGCCGATGGTTTGTGAAGCCGACGCCGATGGAGAGCCGGCCCCGGTTCCAATTGAACCGCCGCCGGTTGCCGGCCCGGTCCGGATAACGGCTGATCTCATTCCGCCGCCGGCAGGCAACGGCGAGGTTTGCTGCCAGCATTCCCAGGCTGCGGCCAAGTGGTGCTGCCTCAAATGCGGAACGCCGTTCTGCTCGGCCTGTGTGAAAACCACCCGGGTGGGCGGCGAATTTTTCCGGGCTTGTTCCAAATGCGGCGGTAGTTGTATCAGCGTTGCCGAATATAAACGCCTCGTGACCCCGGCTCCCACCAACTTCTTCGCCCTTTGGCGGGAGGCTTTTACCTATCCGTTCAAGAAGGACGGCGCCATCCTGCTGGGTTGCGGCACAGTGGTCTTTGCTTTCCTGGATGGGGCGTGTTGGGTTTTGCTGACCGGGATCAAAGGCATGGGATTTCTGGGAGCCTCTTTCATGGCCACCTTCTGCCTCTGCGTTGTCATGAGCGTCGGCTATTTGTTTGCCTTTATGCAGGGCATTGTCCAGTCCTCTGCGCGAGGCGATCCTGCCATGCCCGACTGGCCGGACATCTCCGGCTTCTGGGACGACATGGTGGTTCCCTTTTTTCAATTCACCTGCATCTGGGGTCTCTGCCTCGGTCCCGGTATCGCCGCCATGTTATTCGTCACACCGTTCGCCGGGGTGCCGCTCATCTTTCTGGGGCTGTTCTGCCTGCCGATGGCCATCCTCACCGTGGCCATGGCCGATACCATCGTTGGATTCAACCCGCTCACCATTTTTTCCGGCATCGGCAAGGTTCCTTTGCCGTACCTGACCACCTGCGGCATATTTTTGGTGGTAATCGCCCTGGTGCGCGGCCTCCGCCTGCTGCTGGTATGGACCGACATTCCCATCCTGCCCACGATCATCAGCACTTTCATCAGCCTTTATGGAATCACCGTGGAGATGCGCCTGCTCGGATTGCTTTACTACACCAACAAGGCCAAACTGGCGTGGTTTGAGTGAGACGGCATGAAAACCAGAACGCAATCTACGTTTGATTTTGATCCGGTTCATTTCAATTGCTTCCCGGTCAAACACCAGCACCGGAAATACAATTTTTGGCGGAGCGCGCCTGTCCCAGGCGCAGCAGTTTGAGATCAAGAGAAGCTCACGATCCGGTTCCATTGTCCAATAGCCACCTGCGTGCTGCGGCTGGGCCAGCCGCGCTCCGCAAGCAACGTTTTAACCGGCAACGCTTTCTTGACTCGCCGGGCACAGCTTTTATCATGACCACTTCGGATTTTTGAAGTTTGAAAATTTAAAAATAAATTATGAGCAAAATTGTTGATATCCAGGCGCG
>CAZKTW010000242.1:0-5663 GCA_964555775.1 uncultured Bifidobacteriaceae bacterium
AAAACCAAGGTCTATGGTGCGGCTGATCCGGCATTTACGGTGACGTATGCCGGCTTCGTCAACGGCGAAACCTCGGCGGTGTTGGGCGGGACGCTGGCCTTTGCCCGGGCTCCCGGCGAGAATGTTGGCAGTTATTTGATCACCCCGAGCGGTCAGACCAGTGGAAACTATACCATCGCTTTCAACAACGGCACCCTCACGGTCACCAAAGCAGTTTTGTCCGTCACTGCCAACCCTATCGCCAAAACCTACGGCGCGCTTGATCCGGCCCTGACCTTTGCGGTGGCCGGATTGAAGTTCACTGACACCTCAGCCACCGTGCTGACGGGCGTGCTGGCACGGGTGGGCGGCGAAACCGTGGCGGGTAGCCCTTATACCATCACGCAGGGAACGCTGACACCCAATGGCAATTACACCATCATCTTCAACACCGGCACGCTCAGTGTCACCAAGGCGGTTCTGTCCGTGACCGCCGCCGTGAAGACCAAGGTCTATGGCGCGGCTGATCCGGCTCTGACCTTCACAGCCACCGGTCTGCAATTCACAGACACAACGGTGACGGTGCTGACTGGCGCGCTGACGCGGGCCGCAGGCGAAACCGTGGCAGGTGGTCCCTATGCTATCACGCTGGGAACGCTGGCACCCAATGGTAATTACACCATCAGCTTCACGGGCAACACGTTGACCATCACCAAAGCGGCACTGTCCGTCACTGCTGACGCCAAGACTAAGGTCTATGGCTCGCTTGATCCGGCCTTCACGGTGGCTTACGTGGGGTTTGTCAATGGTGAGACCCCGACGGTGCTGGGCGGTGTACTCTCCTTTACCCGTGCCCTTGGCGAGAATGCAGGAAGTTACCTCATCACCCCGAGTGGTCTAACCAGTGGGAACTATGCGATTACATTCAATACCAACAGCCTAGCCATCATCAAGGCTCCCTTGTCCGTCACCGCCGATGCCAAGACCAAAACGTTTGGCGCGGCTGACCCGGCCTTCACAGTGAGCTATGCAGGCTTTGTGAACGCCGAGACTCCGACCGTCCTGGGGGGGGCTCTGGGTTTCACCCGTGTTCCCGGCGAAACGGTTGGCACGTATTTGATCACACCCAGCGGCCTGACCAGCGCCAACTACGCGATCACCTTCAACCCCGGTACGCTGACGATTGTGGCCCCGCCACCGGTGATCCTTCCGCTCGCCCGCTTGGGCACCACCAACATCGTGATCGCATGGACATCGGTCAGCAACGGCATCTACCGCGTCCAGTACAACCCGGGTTTGGGCACGACCAACTGGGCCGATCTTGTCGGTGATGTTACGGCCACTGGCAGCACGGCATCCAAAACCGACATCATGACAACAACCAATCGGTTCTATCGGGTTCAAGTCCTGCCCTGAATAGTATTGTCAGGACCCAGCAGGAAGAACAACAAACAACAAAATCAATGAGACATTATGACAACCTCGTTATGCTCCCTGCCCGGGCTATGGCACGGGCATCACATCAAACGTAGTCTGGCAAGAGCGGTCGCTTTGGGATGCCTGGCCATCACAGCCGAGTGTGTCTTTGCCCAAAACTGGACGACGACGACTGCGCCGATCGCGAATTGGGTCTCGGTCGCCTCCTCGGCGGACGGCAACAAACTGGCCGCCCTGATTCAGGGTGGACAAACGGTTTACACCTCGACCAATGCCGGAGCCACCTGGACGTTGAGCAGCCCGGCCAATGGAGGAGTACAAGGTGACTCCATTGCCTGTTCGGCCGATGGCAGCATCCTTTACGTCGCAGGAAATACGCAAATCTATCACTCGACCAACTCCGGCGCCACGTGGAGCGCTACCGCGTCGCCGTCTGAGAACTGGACTTCCATTGCCTGTTCGGCAGATGGAACCCACTTGGCCGGCACCAGTGCCATACGCCGGGGCAGTACCGCCGGCATTTTCACTTCCCCGGATGGGGGCGCGACGTGGACATTCTCCACCGCACCGAGCGAGACTTGGTTGGCGCTCGCGTCCTCGGCCGATGGAAGCAAACTGGTGGGGTCCGATGCGAATGCAGAGGCCATCTATACCTCGACCGACGTGGGGAACACCTGGAGCCAGCACAGTCCTCCTTTACACCCGTTTAGCTCGGTGTCTTCGTCGGCCGACGGAACGAAACTCGTTGCTGTCAGTGGAATCAGCGCGCTGGCCAACGGCCCGATATTCGTCTCGACGAACTCGGGGCTGAACTGGGCACAAACCACCGCGCCTGTTACCAATTGGGTGACGGTGGCGTCGTCGGCGGATGGCTCCACGCTGGTCGCTGCCGGCGGTGGTGCCAGTTCGCTGGGGCACCTGTATCTCTCGACCGATTCCGGAGCCACCTGGAACCAGACCAATGTACTGTTAACGCATTGGAGTTCGGTTGCAATATCAGCCGACGGCACCAAACTGGTGGCGGCCGAACTTGGCGGCCATATTTATACGTTGCCCCTGTCGCCCTTCACGCTCTCTCCGACGCTTGGCTTGAGCGTTTCAGGCGGCAGTATCATCGTTTCCTGGCCGGTACCTTCTTTGAACTTTGGCCTGCAACAGAACACGGATTTGACCACCTCCAACTGGACCGATGTGACGGCTGCGCCCGTGTTAAACACGGCCAGTTTACACGACGAAGTTACGGTGCCGAATACCGGCAGTAGCACCTGCTATCGGTTGAGCTCCGGGGGTGGCAGCGCCGTCAGCGGAACCCAGGCCATCGCCAATGTGTTGCATGGTCCGTGGCAGACTCTGGTGGTGGATACCTTGTTCACGCCGACGTTCAATGCGGATGGAACCTTCACGGCAACCATTCAGCCGCCAGGGGGAGCGATTACAACCGATTCCGGGACCTGGACACTTACGCCTCCTGTGGTTCCGAGCGGCTTCAACAATCCTCAAGGACACCTCACGTTGACCAACACGCAGAACACGGTCTTGCTTTCGGGGGATGTGCTGCTCATTAACCCAGACCAATTGCTCATGACGTCGGCCACCGACAGCGTTTCCACCACAACCTTCGTGCCGCAACTCGTCATCAGCAAATTCACTCCCTAGCTTCCGAGTCAGTTTCGTTGTGCCTTGTGGCCCAACGTAAACGGGTTTTGGTATATAAACCGTGTGTTACCAAAACCCGTTGTTCTTGCCACAGCATGGCTTGCGGGGAACTGGGATAACTTCAGACGACCTTTGGTTCGTCTAACCCGGTCACGGCAGGACTCGTCAGGAGTTTGTGAAGTTGAGCGATGCCTCGGGCAATTCTCGATTTAACCGTGCCCATCGGCATCTCCAGAATCCGGGCGATCTCCTTGTAAGGATACTCCTCCAGGTAGAACATGGCGACCGGCGCTTGAAAGGCCATGTCCAGACGGGCGAGCGCTTCGATCACATTCACCGAGTCCAGTTGGTTGACCTGCGGCGGTGAGACACAGGGCAACTCGGATTCCGCCTGGCTCAGTTCGTAATGAGGAAATCTGTTCTCCCGCCGGCGCCCTTGCAGAAACATGCGATGTATTGTCGTGAACAGCCAGCTTTTCACCTTTGATCCATCGCGTAGTTGATGGCCCTTGGTCATCCAAGTATGGAACGTCTGCTGGGTCAGATCCGAAGCGTCCGCTTCCGAGCGGGTGAGCGCGAAGGCGAAGCGATAAAGCTCTTCATAGTGAAGCGTCACCAGGCTTTCAAAGTCCAGGTCTGCGGAACCGCTGCTGTTCTTTGTGATGGTGTTCATGCTGAACCAAACTGTGTTTAGCAGTGGATGTGCCATGCGCTTGAGCAGGGGTTTAAACGGACATCGCCCGAAGATTGTTCCTGCACTGGAACAACAATTCCGCCAGGTGTTCCGCAAACGGATCGCGGAACGGTAGCGATTTTTTCTCCTGCTCGAATTACACGATAATTGGCCGATTACGCGTCGTAATCGTTGTGAAAAAGCCGTTGGCATCACCGCTGCTAAGGGAGGCAAATGAGCTTCGGTCCGATCAAAATTGGATCGCCGCGGTTCAGAAACAAAAACCAAAAAAGATTAAAACTATGAAACACAACAAAGCAAACAACCGTTCATTCCCAACAGTCTGTCTGGCAATTCTGGTCGCCCTTACCATCGGTCTGATGCCGGGCCTCGCCTCCGCTTCCGGCGGTAGCGGTTCTGGCGGCGGTAGTGGCGGGAGTGGTGGCACCACCACCAAGGTGGACACGATCAAGGTCAGCAAGTGCTATTACTTCGACACCGGAAGCTACGTGGAATTGCTGATCAACGCCGGCAGCTCCGACTCCACCGCGCATCTTTATGCCTTCCTTCCTTCCGGGGCCTATCTCGGTGAAGTGCAAAATGGCGGCGGCGGTCGTTATGGCGGCACGGTCTTCGTCACCCTCGAAATTCCCTCGGACATTATCATTATCAGCAGCTCCGGCGGCATGATTGACGCGCCCTGTGTTCCGGGACAGATATGATGCCGGTCACCTGTGAACCGGGTGTCGCCAATATTTAAAAGGAATCGCAAATGAAACGGGAAGTTGATTTCGCCACCGGGATCAGCTTCCCGTCTTTGCTTCCACTAACGTCGGGCCGGAAAGTATCAACCATGAAGCGATCAACGCCTTTGAAAAAGCTGTTTTACAGCTTTGCCCCGCAACTCCAATTTTGGTTACTCCTCGTCTCTGGCCTTTGCAGCTTCAGTGTGCATACCAATGGTGCCACCGGGGCATCGCTGACCGTCCTGGGAACCGATTCGTTTGATCGCAACAACACTTTCGGCTGGCGGTTCACACCCACCACGGACATCGACGTCACCGCTCTGGGATTCTTCGACGCAACGAGTTTAGCGACGGGAACTGGAACCGGATTGAACCAATCGCACGACGTGGGAATCTACCGTGTGTCGGATCAGATGCTGGTGGCCAGTAATACGATCCCTGCAGGAACGGTGGGCGATCTCAATGCCAATTTCCGATATGTCACGCTGACCACACCCGTCCGATTGGCCGGCGGCACGACATATCTCATGGCGGGGTTTGCCCTCAGCCTCAGCCCCGATCCGGCAGCCTTTGCCAGCAATTGGACGATGGCGCCCGGCATCCTCTATGCCAACAGCCCTCTGCCGACGGCGATCAATCCCACCAGCGGTACGTCACAATATCTTGTAAGCGCCCACGGCAACCCACCCGCAGTCTTGACTTATCCGGGAGTGGCCCAGACCGGGCTTTTGCCGGTGTTCGCCGCCAATTTTCAATTCACGCCAGTGGTGCCGTTCCTGACCCGCATTGAGTGCATCACGAATACCGTGGTCATCAGCGTGACCAACCTCACGGCGGGCGTCACCAACAGTGTGGAGAAAAGCGCGGACCTCAGTTCGTGGCAATCGCTTCAGAGTTTTGTGCCAGGCGCCAACGCGACCAATCTGACGGTGGACACGATCGGGGCTCCGGCGGCTTTCTATCGAATTCGGGTAGGACCATAGTTTATACTGGCTCCACCATTGTTCTCAGGCAAACCTTGATGTCAAAATTCAACAGGCCGGTGTCGGATTGCGGATTGTTCAAGGTCCGTTGTTTCAACGTTACTTTGCTGATGATGTCTTTGGAACCAAGACCCGGTTGAACAAAAATCCATTGCCCCCTCGCTTCCGGTGAAAGAATTGAATATAATG
>CAZKTW010000243.1:0-5627 GCA_964555775.1 uncultured Bifidobacteriaceae bacterium
AGGGGTTGTTCCACTGCATGGCGTGCGGCAAGGCGGGCAACGCCATCCAGTTCGTAGAACAACACGACGGCATTTCGTTCCGGCACGCCTTCGAATTGTTGAACCAGGGCGGGACGGCCGCGTTTGCGGCGCAACCGCTACAGAAGCAAACGACCGTGCCGCGTTTGCCGTGTCCGTTGGATCCGGTGAAAGGGTCAGTCCTAGAAAAATGACAATTTGGGGTTGACGGAGGTTGGTTGGGTTGTAAATTTGGATGCGTTATGGCTCGTCCACTGCGGATTCAATATCCTGGAGCGGTGTATCATGTGATGGCGCGAGGCAACCATGGGCAGGAGATTTTTCAGGATGGCCGGGACCGGCAATGTTTTCTGGAAACACTAGGAGAGGCGTGTGAGAAGACCGGCTGGCGGATTCATGCCTATGTGTTGATGGGGAATCATTATCATCTGTTGGTGGGGACACCGGAAGGCAATTTGGTCAGCGGCATGAAATGGGTGCAAGGGGCCTACACGCAGCGCTACAACAGCCGGCACAAGTTGTTTGGTCATTTGTTTCAGGGACGATACAAGGCGGTGATTGTGGATGGGGTGGAAGAAGGTTATTTCCCCGTGGTCAGCACCTACATCCATTTGAACCCGGCGCGGGCCAGATTAATCCGGATCGGTGCGGAGCGATTGAAACGGTATCGTTGGAGCAGTTATCCGTGGTATTTGAACCGTGCGGGCAAACGGCCGGGTTGGTTGAGCACGGATCGGGTGCTGAGAAGTTTGGGATTTGGGCCAAAGGAAGTGAAGGGCTATGAGGCGTATATTGAAGGGCGGGTATTGGAATTGGGCAGCAAGGCGGGGCGGAAGGAATTGGATGAGGAGTGGAAGGCATTGCGGCGGGGTTGGTATGTAGGAGGCAAGGGATTTGTAGAAAAGCTTCAGGAACATCTGGAGAAAGGGATGAGCGGTCGACGGCGGGAATCGCACAGCGGGGAAGCCAAGGCGGCGCATGACGAAGCGGCAGCAGAACGGGAGTTGCGGCAAGCGTTCCGGATATTGGGTTTGGATGAGAAGACATTGGAACAATTGGCCAATGGAGCGATAGAGAAAGTGGCGCTGGCGTGGTGGCTACGGCAGCGGACGACGGTGTCGCTGCGGTGGGTGAGCGAGCGGTTGAGGATGGGGCACTACACGCGGGTGACCCAGGCGATCCGCCGGGCAGGACGCCAGTCGGGTCGGAAAATAAACCAAATCAAGCGCAAGCTGGAACAGTTGGAACGAATGGAGAACGCATGATAGGAGAAATGTGTCCGAATTCTAGGACTGACCCCTCTGCGTTGCTTTGACTTTGCGAACTATGACCCCTTTGTGGCACCGGATGTCGCGCAGCTTGCTCAACTGCTGACTACCTTCGATCGGAGCGAATTGGGCCGGTTTATTAGGGTTTAGCGCCGTTTAAGGTGGATGATACATACAGGCGGTGCGATTCATCTTCATAAGCAAGAAAATAGGACGACAGGAAATCCTTCCAGTAGTCGACGGCAATTTCAGAATGGTCCAGCAACAGTTGCTCCGGCCGATATTGCCGGCAAGTGTTAATGATCTCCTGATTACTGATTTGTCCCGACCAGAATCGTTTCAACGAAACCACTCCGATTTCCGGAGGCATGGGAAGTTGCGCGTCGAAGGCATAGGTCTCCATGCCATAGTGAACATAAATCCAGTGCGTACGCGGGGCGTATTGCTTCATCTTTGCCAATAGCGGACTGGCTCCGATCCGTTCACACTGCCGCAACTCTTTCATTCCATTCTCGAGCCTGCCTTCGGACCGGACCAGCGCGAGAGCGACCAGCGTACACAATGCCACTGCTTTCCATGTCCCTTTCGAGAACACATTGAATCGGCTGTTCGAAAGAAGCTTGGAGACCGTGGAGATGCCCTCGCCTGCCGCAAACCCGGCAAGCCAGGCCAGGGGTATCGCAATATGCAAATAGTAAGCCCCCCACCAGGGGCGGTGAAATAAGTGAACGGCCAGAGTCGTGAAGAGCATCACGCAAGGGAACGCGAATTCGCGGAGCTTTCGCCCCCGCGCAATCAATACCAGACCAACGAACGCTGCCGCGACACATTCAGCGTGATCCACGAACAACCCCGTTTGCATGGGGAAATTATCGGGCCGTTCCGTGCCATAACCTGCCTGCTCGATGGATTGGGTCTTTAGCGTGGCGTTCACGCTTCCAGTGCCCCACAAGAGAGTAATGATCGCCAGCACCACTCCGCTGGCCGCCAGCCATCCCAGCAAATTCAGGATTACCGGTTTTACTGATCTGGGTTTTCCGCCGGTTTGCGGGCCAAGTGCGATCTGCGCGAGAACGGCAGGGACAACCAAGGCGGCAGTGACTTTGATTCCCAGCGCAATCCCCATCGCCGCGCCTGAAGCTACCAGCCACGTCCAATTGCCGTTCTTTAGCCATCGGGACAGGAACAACGCTGAAACAAGAGCTATTGCAAACGCGGGCACCTCCTGCATGACAGAGACGCTCAATTTCAAGATGACCGGTGAAGCCAGGAGGAAGAATGTCGCTAAAAGGGCCGCCGTTCGTCCACAGGTTCGGCATACCACCTGGTAAAATGTGGCGAATAGAACCAATCCAAAGCCGGTCGCGATAAGACGGGCCGCCAGGAGGGATGGTCCACAACTTTTGAAAACCCACCCGAACAGTATAGGGAATAGCGGCGTCTGGTCACACCAGATTTCCTTGTACAGCTTGAAGCCCTTGCTGACCAGAAAGCCTTTCATCAGTTCATAACCTTCATCCTCTCCGAACTGGATTGCCGTACCCAGAGGCAGCATGGAATAGACAACCAACAGCGCGATCACCACCAGGAGAAGTCCCAAGTAGTTACCGGTGGAACTCCCGCTGGATTGCCCGCCGGAACCGTTTGGCTGCGACATGGCCGCGGGCTTTCCGGGAGAAGAGCTATGCGGTTTTCGCAGCGAGTTTTTCATACTCTGTGAGCGCCATGCCTATAACTTGATCCATGTTGTAGTAACGGTAGGTCGCCAGCCGCCCGACAAAGCTGACGTTCCTTTCCGACTCCGCCCGCTTCCGGTAGAGGTTGTAGAGCGCAGCAGCGTCCGGGGCTGGAATCGGATAATACGGCTCGCGGCCGGCAACATGGCTCTCTGGATATTCGCGCACAACCGTCGTGACCGGCGCCTTTTGCCCGGTCGCATGCTTTATTTCCACGCTGCGGGTGAATTCGTGATCGTTCGGGTAGTTGACCTGGAGCGCGGGTTGGAAGTACTCGCAGTTCTTTGTTTCCGTCTCAAAACGGATGGAACGGTACGGAAGCGGCCCGTAGCAAAATTCGAAGTATTCATCCACAGGCCCCGTATAAATGACGTGCCCGAAACGGCCGTTCGATACGAGTTGGCGGTAATCGGTGTTAAGCAGCAACGTGATTTTTGGCTGAGCCAGCATCCGCTCGAACAGTTTGGTGTAGCCCTCCTTGGGCAGCGCCTGAAACTTCTCGGACAAATAACGGTCATCGCGGTTGGTTCGGATAGGAATGCGCCCGCAGACACTCGCATCCAGCTCCTTTGGGTTCCGCCCCCACTGCTTTCGGGTATAGTTCTTGAAGAACATTTCGTACAATTCCACGCCAACTCGCGAGACGATTACTTCCTCCGAGTTGCGTGGATTCGCGACCGCAACGCGCCACTTCTGAAGGCTGCGTTCCATTTCGTCCGGAGTGGATCGACGGCCGATGAATTGTTCGAAGGTGTTCAGATTGATGGGGAATTGCCAATACTGTCCATGGGTCCACGACAGAATCTTGTAATCTACCGGATGCCATTCGGTAAACTTGGAGAGGTATTCCCGAACGCGATTGGAATTGGTGCGGAAGTAGTGAGCCCCGTACCGATGAAGCAGAATGCCGTTGCTCTCGCGGGAGTCATACGCATTCCCGCCGACATGGCTCCTGCGTTCCACGACCAAACAGCTCTTTCCCAACTGGGAGCTTAACCGCTCGGCGAGCACGGTTCCAGCGAAGCCGGCGCCGACAACGAGAAAATCGAATTCTAGAGCCATACGAACCCATGATTGAATACTTACGGTCAGGTCACGGCAGTGTACGAAGTTGTCCGACAAGTTGCCAAGCCCGATGAATGAATTTTCCGAACCGCACACTTGGCGTTCCTCCATATCGTTTGCGAAAGCGAATGGACACGCAGCCGTGTTTCACCCCTGGTGATTTTCGGAGCAATACAGCCAACGCGACATTGGCGAGGTGGAACTCAGGAGGAATTTTCGCGAGCACCGGAGGCAAAACGCTTGTCTGCATGAGCCGGTAAGGGACGTTGGCATCGCAGCAAACAACAAGGCTGCTGAGGGCTATGGTGATCCTCATACACTTGCTTGCGAGAGATCGGAACATACCGTCATCGCGGATGAAGCGTCTCCCGTAAATCACGTCGCACTTCTCCCGTTGTGACCAAAACTCGTGAAAGAATTTCGGATCGCACTGCCCATCCGAGTCCAGTTGAAGGACATAACGGACGTTTTGCCGGATGGCCCAAGTGTATCCGCGCAGACATGTTTGACCGTGGCCAATATTCCGCTGACTGAGAATCGTCAATTTTGAACCTTCCGACTGCTTCAATTCATCGAGAATGTTCGCAGTCTCGTCTGTCGAGCCATCGTCGATTACCAGGAAATGAAAGCTCTGCGTCCAACGCGACAACTCCAGACCCCACTCGAGAAGAACCTTCCGAATTGAGGCCTCTTCGTTATAGACCGGCATAACGACCACAAGCTCCCATTTCTGATCGACTGGAGGCATAAGTACTGCGGAACATTGAACAAGATCCCGCGGTGATCTGCAACATCTCGAATAGGCCAAAACGGGTCAGTCCGGTGCGAGCCGGAGTGATAGGTAACAAACAAACCGGGGTGAAGGGTTACAGTTCCAAGCACCGAACAAATCCGGTTCAAGATGGAGACAGGCGCGACGCCTGTCCTACATTGAAAACACGCCCCGAGATCTCAGTTTAAAGCTCCAACGTCGCGCAGGGCACGTCTTGGGCGGCGATTTGCATCTGGACGTGTTTGGCGCCGATGTGGTGGAGTTGTTCGGCCATAACGTGTTCCGCAAGTTCGGGCTTGTTGCATTCGCGGCTCAGGTGGGCGAGGTAAAGGTGCTTCAACTCCGCGGACATGATTTGCGCCGCAGCCTCGGCGGCGGCCACGTTCGAGAGATGGCCGTGACGGCCCAGGATACGCTGCTTGAGACTCCATGAACGCCGCGGACAATCCTGCAGCATCTTTACATCGTGATTGGATTCGAGCACGAGGACGTTGGCTGGCCGGACGCGCTCGATGACCAGTTTGGTCATGTGCCCGATATCGGTGACAAAACCGATGTTGCCGGCGGGCGTGCGCAATAAATAACCGACTGGATCCTGGGCGTCGTGCGGAATGGAAAATGTGTCCACCAGCACGTCGCCGATTTCAAAGCTGGCGCCGGTGTTGAAGAGGTTGCAGTTAAATTTGGCCTGCAATTGAAATTCGAACGCGTCTTTCGTGGCGCGATTGCAATAAATGGGGATGTTCAGCTTGGAGGCAATCCCGACCA
>CAZKTW010000244.1:0-5611 GCA_964555775.1 uncultured Bifidobacteriaceae bacterium
CCACGATGATCTTGCGCCCGGTCAAACCGGTGTCGCCCTGCGGCCCGCCGACGACGAAACGTCCGGTCGGGTTGATGAGAAACTCGGTTTTCTTGGTGAGCAGGCGTTTGGGCAAAACCTTTTTGACGATGTTCTCGATGCAAAACTTTTCAATCTCGCGATGTTCCACATTCGCGCTGTGTTGCGTGGAAATGACGACGTTGGAAATGGCCACGGGCTTGTCGTTTTCGTAAACGACGGAGACCTGCGATTTCGCGTCGGGACGCAACCACGGCACCTTGCCGGTCTTGCGGATGCGGGTCAATTCGCGGCCGAGTCGATGCGCGAACATGATGGGCGCGGGCATGAGCTCGGGCGTTTCGTTACAGGCGTAACCGAACATGAGCCCCTGGTCACCGGCGCCCTGTTTCGAAGTCTTCTTGCCCTTGGCCTTGCGGGCGTCCACACCCTGGGCGATGTCGGGTGATTGCTGCGTGATGATCGTGTTCACGAAGACCTTGTCGGCGTGAAACACGTCGTCGTCGTTCACGTAACCGATTTCGCGGATGGCGGTGCGGGCGATCTTGGTGAAGTCCAGCGTGGCGCGCGTGGTGATTTCGCCCCCGACGATGACGATGTTGGATTTGACGTAACATTCGCAGGCAACGCGGCTGAACTTGTCCTGTGCCAGGCAGGCGTCCAATACGGCGTCGGAAATGGTATCAGCGACCTTGTCCGGATGGCCTTCGCCGACGGACTCCGAGGAAAAGATGTAATTTTTGCTCATGAATCAATGGGTTAAAATGTCATATTGACGTATCAGGATAAGATGATATATCGTAATCCGAGTGCGTCAAATGCTTTTTTGAGAAAAGATTGGCGCGGGTCGCCATTCATATTTTCAATGGATAAGACAGTTGTCAGCGCAGTTCTGTTATTTGGCACTGTGGTCAGTGTTGGAATGGCGTCATCCGCCTCCAAACAAGACAAGCCCGTCATTCCGGCTGATTTATATTATGAATTCAAGGCCGTCCCGGCAGGGGACAATGCCATCATCAACTGGCGGCGGGCCGCCGAGGTCGAGGCCGCTTTAAGCGATAAAGAAAGCCAATCGTTAAAGTTTTGCTGGACTCCGGGGGCCAAGAAACCGTCCAGTGGCGAGTTAAATGATCTCTCCGGGTGGCTACACCGGGATCGCGATGCGCTGAAGCTATTCAATGACAGTCTTAAAAAGCCGAAGGCACAATGGCCGGAACGCGACCCCCAAAACCTTCAACCCGAACTCGCCGGGTTCTCCCGGCTTATCAAAGCCCGGCTATTTGAAGCCGACCAACTCGCTGATCTGGGAAAATTTGAGCAAAGTATTAAAATTCTGGAAGAAAATCTGAAGCTTGCGCAACTTGGCGTCGAAGGAGACGCTCAATTCTTGCACTATCTGGTTTCAAGTCGCGCGAGGACTATCACCCAGGACGCGGTTTTGCGACTGGCCTGCCGGAAACAAGTGCCCGTTTCCCTGTTGAAAACGTTGCTGAATAGTTTGCACGGACTTGATTCTGAAACCAATGTTTATGGTCGTGTCTTGCGGGTGGAATTTGCCAATGACTACAATGACTCTCTCGATCTAAAAAAACTCGCAGACGACTGGTCAAGAATGTCCGGGACAAATGCCGCCTTGTTTTTATCTTTCTACCCCGACGACCTGCAAAAAGCCTTCCGGGTACTGCTTGATCCAAGTCTCGTTCCATTTCACCCCAAACCTTACGATGCCAATGAGGAAATTGAAAAGAGCATTCGACATTATCGAATTTACCGGACTAATTCACTCACTCCTTGGACCGAGCGGGATAATGAAGTGGAACTCGAACATGCGGACGACCATACAAATCTGTTGCACGACATCGCACCGCTGATGGAATTGGTCAAAGACGAATCCCTGCCTTTGAACAGACAAGCTGCACAAAAGGCACGTCCGGCTTACCTTCAAATTGAAAATCCAATCGGCCGTATCTTTGATACCTCTGTCATCCACTTCATTGTCAGCGATTTGAAGGTTTGCCAAATTCGAACCGAACGTGAAGCTACGCGTGCTTGCCTTGCGCTGATCATTTTTGAGAGGCAAAAAGGACGATTGCCCGCAACACTTTCTGATTTGGTTCAACAAAAAATTCTAGATTCGGTTCCGATTGATCCTTTTTGTGGAGAACCATTGCATTACTCCCGCGAAAAACGGGAAGTTTGGAGTATCAGTGATAACGGCGTTGATGACAATGGAGAATCCGGCAAACTCCGTTGGTTTGAAAAAGACGCCGTCTGGCAAATCCCTGAACTAAATTAATGAGTTTATGTCCGCCACCTTAAAATCACTGCGCGCCCTGTCCGATCCGACGCGCCTGCGCATCATGGCGTTGTTGGAGCGCGACGAGTTGTCCGTGAACGAGCTGCAGGAAATCACGCGGCTCGGCCAGTCGCGCATCTCGACGCACCTTGGGCTGCTCTCAGATTGCGCGCTGGTGCGGGCGCGGCGCGAGGGCAAGCGGACTTTTTACCGGCTGAATCCCCAGGCCAACGGTACCACGGGCGAATTCATCCAACTCGCCATCCGCGGCGCCAGGGAGCTGGCGGAACACGGCGGTGATCAGATCAATCTTAAGCGGGTCGTGAACCGCCGGCGCGAACAGGCCCAGGTTTATTTCAACCAGATCGCCGGGCGTTTCGACCGGGTCTATGGACCGGGCCGGTCATGGCAGGCCTTCGGACATTTGTTGTTGCGCATCCTGCCGCCGCTGGTCGTAGCCGATCTCGGTGCCGGGGAAGGTTTGTTGAGCGAATTGCTGGCGCGCCGCTGCAAACGCGTCATCGCCGTGGACAACTCGGAAAGGATCGTCGCGTTCGGCGCGGCCAAGGCAAAGAAAAACGGACTGAAGAACCTGGAATTCCGGCAGGGCGATTTGCAAAACCCGCCGATTGAAGCCGGCAGCGTTGACCTGGTGGTTTTAAGCCAGGCATTGCATCACGCCGAAATTCCGGCGGAAGCGATTGCCGCCGCGTACAAGATTCTGCGCCCACACGGGCAGATTTTGATACTCGATTTGCTGAAGCACAACTTTGACAAGGCGCGCGAACTGTATGGCGACCGCTGGCCGGGTTTTGCCGAAAGTGATTTGCACCACTGGCTTGAGGAAGCCGGGTTCAAGAAAGTTGAAATCAGCGTCGTCGCGCGCGAGGAACAGCCGCCACATTTCCAAACCATTCTGGCGGGCGGGGAAAAAGGCTGATTTCTCGTGGCTGCGGATGTGAATCCGCGGCAAGAATATCAGCCACGTTCTCACGAACGCGGCCACCGTCACACTGCCACGATGTTCACCAATTTTTTGGGCACAATAATGACCTTTTTGATGGTTTTACCGGCAACAAATTGCTGCACCTTTTCGGATGCCCTGGCGGCGGTTTCAATCGCGGCATTGTCGGCGTTGGCCGGGATCTTGATGACGTCGCGGAGCTTGCCATTGACCTGCACCGGAATCTCGATTTCGAACTCCACGAGCAGGGCAGGATCGAATTTCGGCCACCGCGCGTAAGACAAAGAGTCCCGAGTCCTGAGTCCACTGCCCCCAGTCGGGGCTGGCTGTGGACTGTGAACTGTGGGCTGCGGACTACGGCCTGTGGACAGCTTTTCCCACAATTCTTCCGCCAGATGCGGCGCGAAGGGCGCGAGCAAAATCAAGAAATCGCGCAGAATGGCGACCGGCTTCGTTTCCCACGTGATCGCGTCGTTCACAAAAACCATCATGGCGGAAATTGCGGTGTTGAAGCGCATGCCATCGAGGTCTTCCGTCACTTTCTTGATGCAGGCGTGCAACGTCTTGAGTTGTGCGGGTGTGGCTGGGATATCCTTGATGGCTGCAGTGAGCTTGATCAGCTCCAACAATTTCGTGGCCGTGCTTGTGAGAGCGCGGGAATCCGCGGATTCACATCCGCGGCCACAATCGGCCGTGGTTTCCGCCTGCTCAAACTCCGTTTCACTCGTTTCATCCACGAACAACCGCCAGACGCGGCCGAGGAAACGATAGACGCCTTCAACGCCCTTCGTGTTCCACGGCTTCACCATTTCGAGCGGCCCCATGAACATCTCGTAAAGCCGGAACGCATCCGCGCCGAACTCCACCAGAATGTCGTCGGGATTCACCACATTGCCGCGCGACTTGGACATTTTCTGGCCGTCTTCGCCGAGGATCAGCCCCTGATTGACGAGCTTGAAAAACGGTTCGGGCGTCGAGACCTGGCCGAGGTCGAACAGCACCTTGTGCCAGAACCGGGCGTAAAGGAGGTGCAGCACGGCGTGCTCGGTGCCTCCCACGTACAGATCAACTCCGGGCTTTGCGGCGGTGCCTGTGAAAGCACCGCTGATATTTTGCCGCGAACTCACATTCGCAGCCATAGAATCGCCCGCCATCCAATATTGCTCCGCTTCCTTGCCGACGAAAGCGTTTGGATTTTTGGAGTCGAGGTAACGCAGATAATACCAGCAACTGCCGGCCCATTGCGGCATGGTGTTCGTCTCGCGTGTGGATCCGTCGGGCAGGTTGACCCAATCCTTCGCGCGGGCGAGCGGCGGTTCGCCGGTGGCCGTTGGTTTGTAATCCGTGAGCGACGGCGGCAGGACCGGCAACGCAGATTCCGGCAGCGCTTCGTGATATGGTGGCTGACCGCCAGGTCCGTCCTTCTTCCAGACAATCGGAAACGGCTCTCCCCAGTACCGCTGCCGGCTGAACAACCAGTCGCGCAACTTGAAATTGACCGTCTTTTTGCCGAGGCCCTTGGCTTCGAGCCACGCGGTGATTTTCTTTTTGGCTTCGGGAGTTGGCAGACCATTGAGGCTGATTTCGGAATTTGAAGACTTGTATGCAAACCCATCTTTCGTAAATGCCTCGCTTGCACACAAGCCGCCCAACGTTGGGTTTAATCTGACCGACTGAACTATCAGCCCGGGTTTACCACTCTCCATTGCAGAGGCGAATTCAACTGCGCTCCTGAAGTCAACGTCTGAAGGCAGAACCACCTGTGGCCTTGGCAAATCGTATTTATGAGCAAATTCCCAGTCCCGCTCATCATGCGCCGGCACGGCCATGATGGCACCGGTGCCATAGCTGGCGAGAACGTAGTCAGCAATCCAGATGGGAATTTTCTGGCCATTGACTGGATTGATGGCGTAAGCGCCGGTGAACACGCCGGATTTTTCCTTTGCCAGTTCGGTGCGTTCGAGGTCGGATTTCTTGGCGACTTCAGTTTTATATTTCGAAACAGCATCGCGTTGTGCCGGCGTGGTGATCTGGTCAACCAGCCTGTGTTCCGGTGACAGCACCATGTAGGTTGCACCGAACAACGTGTCGGGCCGCGTGGTGAAGACGCGGATGACCGGACCGGTTTCATCGCAGCGGCGACTCGGCAGAGCGCCGCCATTTTCCTTTTCAACGTTTTTCGCGGCGCTCTGCCGAGTCGCCGCTACGCGAAAATCCACCTCGGCGCCTTCGCTCCGCCCAATCCAATTCCGCTGCATTTCCTTGAGCGAACCCGTCCAGTCGATCGTGTCGAGGTCGGCAAGGAGTTTTTCCGCGTAGGCGGTGATGCGGAG
>CAZKTW010000245.1:0-5576 GCA_964555775.1 uncultured Bifidobacteriaceae bacterium
TAACTGCCAACATTCTCGCCGGGAGCACGGGTGAAAGCCAGTGTTCCGCCCAGCGCCGCGGCCGCCTCTCCGTTGACAAAGCCGGTGTCGGTTACTGTAAAGGCCGGATCAACCACACCATAGGTCTTGGTTTTGGCATCCGCCGTGACCGATAGCGCCGCCTTGTTCACGGTCAGCGTGCCGGTTGCGTAAGTAATTGCATAGTTGGCCGCGTTGAATGTCCCACCCGTTGCCGCACTCGGTGTGATGGTGTAGGAGCCCACCGCTGCCGCAGCTGCCGTGCCTGCCGGTGTGCCGCTGGCGGTCAACGCCACCGTCCCGATCGTTTCACTGTTCAACAAGCCAGCGGAGATAAAATCCGTCGCACCATTAAGTGTGAGAGCTGTACCATAGGTCTTGCTCTTGGCGCTGGCCGTGACTGTCAGGGCGGCAGGCGTGATGGCCAGGGTACTGCCCGTGAAACTGATGGTATAATTACCGTTGGCCGTCAGCGTTCCACGAGTTATGGCATAAGGACTTCCTGTCACGGTTTCACCCGCGGCCCGCGTGAGTGCGCCCGCCAGAACAGTGACCGTGGTGTCGCTGAACTGCAAACCGCTCGGCGTGAAGGTCAACGCCGGATCGGTCGCACCATAGATTTTGGACTTGGGCTGTGCCGTGATCGTCAGCGTGGCCGGCGTAATCACCAGCGTGCTGCCGGTGAAATTGACGGTGTAATTGCTGTTGGCCGCCAGCGTCCCGCGCGTTATGGCATAGGGACCACCCGCCACGGTTTCCCCGGCAGTCCGCGTCAGTGCACCGGTCAGCACGGTACCCGCTGTGTCCGTGAATTGCAGGCCGGTTGCCGTGAAGGTCAGGGCCGGATCAGCCGCGCCGTAGGTCTTCGTTTGAGGTTGGGCCGCAATCGCCAGAGGTGCAGGATTGACGGTGATGTTGAAGGAATTCGTGGCGATCAGATTCGGTGTCCCGCCATCATTCGCGGCAACGGTTACCGTGAAGACCCCAGCCTGCGATGGGGTGCCGGTGAACGTTCGCGTAGCGCTGGTGAAGGTGATGCCCAGCGGCATCCCCGATGCCGTGTAAGTCAGCACGTTATTGTCCGGGTCCGTAAAAGTGTTGGCCGCAAATTGGAAATTGAAAGCCGACCCATAGGTGACAGATGCCGGAGCCACAATGGGATTCGCCACCACCGGCTTCAGGTTGGTGACTTTGATGCTCGCGGATGTCGCATCGAGAACCAGTTGCATTCCGATGTCGTTGGATGGGTAATTAAAAGTCGTAAACGCGCCGATACGACTGGCGGCCGTCAGGAAAGTGAAGGTCGCACCGTTGGTCGGGAAGAAGCCATTGGTCAAAGTTATGCTAAGCGTGCCGCCGAGCGTGGCCACCCCACCCGCCCCACCGGCCGTGACGGTGACCAGATCGAACCCTGTGGCGGGCGTATATCCGCCCACGTCAATGTTCAAAGTTCCGGAAGCCGTTTGCTGGTAATTTCCAGAGATGTCCATCTCACCGATCGGCAACCCCGGGCTGATCGTGGCGAAATTGATGACATTCTGTGTGTTGGGCACAGTGATAAGATTGGTGCCTACAAGGCTACCCCCCAGGATCTGGATTGGCTGCGCCTGCGCCGAGAGCCCACCACCGTCGAGAAGGGTCAGACCAGCTGTTTGCTGATTAATGCCGTAGCGCAACGTGTTGATTTGTACTTCCACCGTACCCGTGTTGATGAATTGAAAGTCAATGGAGGTAGCTCCCAGCGGCGCGGTGGCGCCGGTCTTTTGAAAGCTGCCCGCATTGACAAAAATTGGGGTGGCACCCACTCCGGAAGCGAGGATACCGTCGAAAGTATTGTTAAACGTGGCGCCGAAAAGGTTGCTTAATACCGCGCCATTGGCTCCGGTAAAGTTGCCCGCACTCCAAACAGCCAGCCCTGGGTTCACCAATTTTCCCCCGTTGAGCGTCGTATTACCGTTGATGGTCAGTCCGCCCGCGGCGGTGACCAGCGCGCTGGTGATGGTACCCCCTCCCAGGGTCAGCGGCCCAGTGACAGTCACCGGAGTGGTTCCACCCAACGTGCCGCCGGTCAGATTCACCACCGCCACAGTCCCGGAGCTGTTGAAGTTCACGATACTGTTGGCGCCGCTGATATTCAGGATCGCGCCGGTGAGATTGCAGGTGGAAGCAAGCGTTGCAGTCCCGGCTGTTACGCTCAACGACGATCCCACATCAAAAACTCCACTCGCGGTGAGGGTGGTGGCATTCCCGCTCAGGCTCAGAACCCCCGCGCCCGTCACCAGCGAACCGGCGGACAGTACATGAGCGCCGCCTCCGAAGTTCAACGTGGCTCCCGGAGAAAGGTTCATAGTGCCGGTGTGTGTGCCTCCCGAGTTGAGGCTCAACGTGAAAACCTGTACCGCCAGGGTGCCGCTGTTGTTGAAGGGGACCGTGACAATAGTACTCGCGGTTCCCCCGGTCTGGCGAAACAGTCCCGAGTTGTTGATGGGCGTGGTGGCACTGCCGCTAAGGCGTCCATCCGCGGTGATATCGAATGTGCCGCCAGCCAGGTTGTTGAAGGCAACGCCCGCAGACATGCTAAGATTCCCACCGCTCCAGGTTCCAGTGCCGCCATTGTTCAGCGTCCGACCAAAAGTCACCCCGCCGCTGCCAATCGCCAACACCCCGCCACTCCCAATAGTCGTGTTGCCCGTGCCGCTTATCGTACCGTTGGCCCAGTTCAATGTGCCGTTCACGGTCAAGTTGCCGGCGCCGGTAACGATGCTTTGAGCCACCAGAAAATCGAGATGCCCATTGGCATTGATCACACTGGCGCCGCCAATAGTCAGCGTTGCGCGATCAATGGCCAAGGTTTGCGTGCCGCTGGCACCGCCAACGGCAATGCTGCCAGCCGTCGCCGTGGTGCCCGCTGGCACCGTGACGGTGTACGTGCCGATATTCGTGATGATGGCGTTGTCAACGGCAGTAGGCACCTGGGCCGGACTCCAGTTGCCGGCGGCATTCCAATTGCCGGTGCCGCCGATCCAGACCAGGTCAGCGGCGTTTGCACACGTCACGGTCAGCAAGACTATGCTGAGGAGGATGTAGTTTTTCAGCGGCCAGACTGAAGCAGCGTGTTGCCTGATTGGAACTGCGTTCCAGGCGACGACAAAATTGCGAATAATGGTTTTCATGATCAAACTCGTTTTGGGTTTACCGCGTTCGATCTGCCTTTAGCACCGGCCCTGCCATGTTCTTTTTTCGGAGGACCCGGTTTTCAAAATCCACTTAAACACCTGAATTCACGGAGAAATTCGAGCAACATCGAGCGGGCGAGAAAAATTCAGACGTGGCCAAATCATTCCGAGAGCGGAACGGATGTTCCGGGGTCGGAACGAACGAGGTGCGTTGTCAGGAAACATTCAGCAAACATTTGGACAAAGCGGATTTAGACTTTTATCGCTCCGATATCTCTTCAACTCAGAAACCATGACCAGCGCACCTATTCGGTTGCACGATGGCTACATCATCGCCAGTTTGCGATCCTCCTCGGTTGGTGTCATTTCGGGAAGGAATTGGGCAAAACGCCCCTCGACACTGTCGGGCCGAATTTCCGTCGCCTCTCCGAACCCGGCGAATTTCCCGTTTCTGGCCCGGAGAATCGGCAGCGACCTGTGGAGGTGTCCCTCCCGGGTCTCGCCTATGATGACAAGCACCTCCTGACGGTCAGGAGATTGTGATGGCGCTACGGACAAATCCAGCGGCTTATCGTTTTTGGGCGCCAGCATCCAGGCTTCCGAACAATAAACAACCGCATCCGATAGCCTTTGCTGCTCTCCTTCATGGAGGAATCCTGCTGTATGCGCTTCTCGAACAGAGCAACGGCCTCTTCAAAACGGGACTTCGGCTTTTCGAATTTGGAGGCATTCGTGTGTTTGTCCTTCAAAAAGTCCACCAGCTTCAGTTGCGCGTCCGTCCAAACGGTTGTCTCCAGGCTCTCACGAATCAGCTTGCCCTTGATTTTTAATCGTGCAAATTATGTCCCACTGCTGACGTATTGCAGCAAGTGCGGAACGCGTGGGAATGACCGCCATTTGCCGTCTTTTGAGAGGTGATTGGCGCTTTTTTTTCCACTCGTGCTTTGCGTGTCATTGTTCTGCGTGTTCATAACAGTTGAATCGCGCGGGATACAATTCGCGGATACAATGATGCAATAAAGCACCTGATAGAAGTGCGGTCAAGTGCTTGATTTTACTGGCTATGGTAGGTTACCCAAGTGGCCAACGGGGGCAGACTGTAAATCTGCTGGCTATGCCTTCGATGGTTCGAATCCATCACCTACCACCATTCTTCGCTTGCAACGGAGCAAGGGCGAAGACGGCTGTGCCGAAATGAAGTGAAGACGAACGCAATCATCATCACCAATTCGTTAAACAGTGCCAAGGGGTTATGAAAACAGGCTGGGTGGTTAACCTGGCCTAACCGAAGCAATTTCCTTGGTTTTTGGTGCATTTACGGGCCTTTTCATCCTGCTGAGTGTAAAAAAACTGGACAAACTGTATCTTTAAGCGACACTAGTTGCGGCCTTCACTGGCCGTATGAAAAGAATATTCGCACTTCTGGGAGGGGTAATGCTGGCTTGCCAACTTCAAGCCGATCCAATCGTTAACTGGGTTTCTGATTCGTATGGATCCTTTGATGTGATCTTAACCGGCACCGGGCCTGGCTGGACGGGTGACGTCACGTCTCCATCGGGATTGTGGGAATTGCACTCGGGAAATATTATTCAATATCCAAACCTTTCGGGGAATCCCAATCTGCCTCCCGTGATGATTGATAATTATGGAAGCGCGACGTTTTTGGGTCCACTGCCATCGCAATTCCCTGCACTGGACCCTTTGAGCCCCATTAACACGCCGTTCATTGGTACGGAGGGCGGGTATATGCAGTTTTGCGATCCGGCGACCCCAATCAATGGCGAAAACCCAATGAATTATGGATATCTCTGTGAACTTTCCTTTTATGGTTCATTTCAAAACTGGGTCGGAGCGTCCACGCTTTCGATAACATCAATCCCCGACACGAGTGACCCGTCCACATGGACTTGGGCAGCCGAATATTCAGCCGTTGGCCAAAGTCTGGAAGCGGTTACCCCCGTTCCTGAACCAAGTCCGGTTTCCTTGGGAGCCTTGGCCGTCGTTCTCGGCATGGTTTCATATTTCTTCAGAAGCTGGCAACCGGCCAGGTCCTTGAAGTTGGCCATGCAGAAGATCAAACCAACAGAGCGCACGCGCCGCCAGCGGTTTTAAATCTGACAAGGATAGAAATCACGCGTGAATTACTCGCCGGGTGCTTTGCCCGGTGGAGAGCTTCAGCAAGTGAACCCGTGAAGCGACTGCCGTGGCCTGTGCAATGCGGGTGGCCTTTACAGCACAGCACGAACCCGCCTTGGCCTCGACTTGCTAACCGACAATTCTCCGATTTTGACTGTTGATTTACGATGCTTTTGTCGATTTGCCGTTCGTTTGCCGCCGGAAAGCGGGAAGAAAATGGAAGTTAAAAAGAAAGAGGCCGGACAC
>CAZKTW010000246.1:0-5547 GCA_964555775.1 uncultured Bifidobacteriaceae bacterium
ACGTCGGGAAAGGTCTTGGTCCGGCGACGGTCATTCGTCAGGTGCGGAAGATTCAACACCGCCGCCTGCGCGCGGATGAAAAGATCCGGTAGCACCAGGTCGTCGGAATCCTGGCGGCGATATTGGCGGAACGCCATGCCGGCACGCCAGGTGGCGTCGGTATCCAGCGGGATTTTTTCAAAACCGCGCAAATCTTCCTCCACCGCCTCGCGGGTGCGTCCGCCCGCCGCGAGTTCGCCATAAGTCACGGAACTGACCGCGAGCCGCCCGCGTTGCGCCCAATGTTCAATGGTCTTCAGGCAGGCGCGATGTTGCGGATGCTTCTTGTCCAGCCAGGCGACAATCACCGAGGTGTCCACGAGAATCATGGGCGGGTTCTCCGCAATAATTCTTCACCGGAAATGTCTCCGTCCCAGGTTCCGGCGCGGGCGCGGAGGTGTTCCACCACGGTATTCCGTGCCGCCGGGTCATGGCGGACATAATTTGCCGCGGCCGCGCGCAAAACCTCGGTGGGATTGGTTTTGGCGGCGCGCGTCTTGGCCCGGAAATCCCGCGCCAGCGATTTGGGCAAACGAATGGTCAGCGTCTCTGTCATACAAGCGTTGTAACACGACCAGGTAAGGGGTCAAGCCCGCAACAATTTCAAAGCTTGCCGGAAATCCTTTGGCAGCGGGGCTTCAAAACTCATCTCCTTTTCCGTGCGCGGATGGATGAAGCATAGCTCTCGGGCATGCAACATCACGCGTGGCGCGGCGTAATTCGTCAATTCTTTCAATCGCGCATTCTGCCGCGCACCATAGGTTTCATCGCCTGCGAGGGGATGGCCGAGAAACTGGAAATGCACGCGGACCTGGTGCGTCCGGCCGGTGTGGATCTGCGCCTCGACGAACGTGGCTGAGTTCAGCCGTTCCAATACACGATAACTGGTGTGCGCCGCCCGGCCGGAATCGTCATCGCGCACGGCCATGCGTTTGCGATGCGAGGGATGGCGCGCAATGGCCGCGCGGATTTCACCGGATTCCCGCGCGAGTTCACCACACACTATCGCATGGTAAATTTTTTCGACCCGGCGCTCCGCAAACTGGGCCGAGAGCGCGAGATGGGTTTCGTCATTCTTGGCGACGACCAGGCAGCCGCTGGTTTCCTTGTCGAGCCGGTGCACGATGCCGGGCCGGGCCACGCCGCCGATGCCGCTGAGCGAACCCCGGCAATGGTGGAGTAGGGCATTGACGAGCGTGTGCTCCTCGTGTCCGGCGGCGGGATGCACCACGAGTCCGGCGGGTTTGTTCAACACGAGCAGAGATTGGTCCTCAAACAGGATGTCGAGCGGGATTTCCTCCGGTTGCGCGGCGGCGGGCCGGGCTTCCGGCCAGTGGATTTCAACCTGTTCGCCGGCGCGCGGGCCGTGCGTGGGTTTGACGCTCCTGCCATTGACGCGGACGTGGCCCTGTTCGATGAGCCGCTGCCAGGCGCCGCGCGAGACCGCGGGAAATTTTTCGCGTAGAAACGTGTCGAGTCGTCCGGCCGGGAGCGATTTTTCGACGGTGAAGTTTTCGGTATGCACAGACATCAGCGGGCCGTTTTGATTCTGACAACCACCTGAAAGATACAAGCAGCAAAAATGCTCAACGTTCCACCAAGATACGACGCGTTGTGCATATAACCCACGCAAAGGAAACGGCGCCGGTCAACCACGTCTTTGGGAATGAACCAGCCATGATAATCTGCCAAATTGATCGTCTTTGTCTGGAGGTAACCGTAAAGCAAACCACTCAAGCCGAACAAAAGAGTTATGGCAATAACCAGACCGAACGCCAACAAAGTTATTTTGAGCATTCGCCAATGACCGGGGTGAATGAAGCCGGTTCCGCCAACCATCAAACCAATGGGAATACCCATCCACCACGAGGCGAGAAAACCAACGATTGAAGCGCGGGCACGGTCAGGGAGATTCATGTCCGCGATCCCAAACTGCTGGAATTTAAATATTGTATAATACTCTGGCGATACTGTGTAACTGATTTGATCATGAACCATGCCGTAAAGACCCGACACCATGACTGCCAGCAGAATCAGGAAAACGAAGACCAAAAACTTTTTCATGAAGTTTGGCCTCACGCTGGCGGGATGGCATTTCGCGGTCCGTGCTCCGTTTTCCAGGTGATGATAAAGATCAATCCGACCCCGGTGCAGATGGCGGTGTCGGCGACGTTGAAGGCGGGAAAATCGATGATGCCGCCGTTGCGTTGCTGCAGGTAAAAGTAGAGAAAATCCACGACGGCGTGGCGGCTGGGCAGCAGGCGGTCGGTGAGGTTCCCGGCGATGCCGCCAAAAATCAGGCCGAAGGCAATCTGCCCGGAGAGCGTGTGCGAATTGAAGTGGTGGCGCGTGAGAAACAGCGCCACGAGCGCAAACACGGCAACCAGGGCGAGTGCAGCATTATTTCCGCTGAAGAGGCTCCAGGCCGCGCCGGTGTTGCCCCAGTGGACCAATTTGAAGAAACCAGGGATGACCATCGTTTCGTCGCCCAGATTGAGGGCATGCAGCACCAGCCATTTGGTGAATTGGTCGAGCGCGAGCACCACCACCGCGAGCGCGGCGATCCCCCGGTTCGATTTTTGAAAAATGTTATTGGCGGCGGCCATGGCAAATTAGCGACGGCTGATTTAAGCGGGTTTTACCCAAAAGACAATGCGTTTTGGTTTGGGACAATGGCACATTTTGCGGTTTTTGGAGCGCGGAGCATTGCTCTGCAGGTTGCCAACCTTGGTTTGGGCGGAGCGATGCTCCGCGCACCGGTCAAACCTTGCCCCCGTCTGATCGGATATTGACCCGGATTCCGGCCTCGAAACGCCATCGCCCCGGCGGATTGGAATCATGACAACGATCAAGATTAGGTTTTTATTTGGTTCACAAAGTGCTTATGATGCGCGCATGGCGCTGGTGCGCATTTTGGTGGACGGCTACAGCCTGTTGCACAACTGGCCGGAACTGGCTCCCGGCCAGCCGCGTCACTCGGCGCGCGCGCGCGAAGAATTGATTCATGTGCTCACGCGCTATCACGACGTAACGGGCACTCCCATCACCATTTTCTTCGATGGTTCCGGCGCGCCGGCAGGAACGCTGCCGTACGAGTCGAATCCCGGGGTTGAAGTTTTGTTTTCGAGCGCGGGGCGGACCGCCGACGACCTGATCGAGCGTGCCGCGCACCGGTTTAGCGCCTACGGCGAGGCGATGGTGGTCACGGACGACGTTGCTGAGCGGGAAACGGTCTCGGGCGTGGGCGGGCTGGCGTCCAGTTGCGCGAATTTCATCCGGACGGTTGAAAGCGCGCTGACGGAATTGCAGGATGAATTGCGGGATTACAATCGCGCGGAACGCAACCGGTTTAAACGGAATCTCGGACGTGATTTAAAATGAAGGCACGAATGCAACCAAAACGAATGGTCCATTGGGGATTGCTGCTAGCGGCATTGCTCGGTGGAATGGCGGCGGTTCCGGGATTGCGCGCGCAACCGGCAGCGCGGAAAGTGGACAACCGTTTCCTGTTCGTTTTTGACACGTCCGCGGAGATGAAGCGCCGGGTGCCGGCGGTACAAGTCGCCATCACCAACATTCTGACAACCAGTGCGGGTGGCCAGTTGCACTCGAACGACACCATTGGAGTGTGGACCTTCAATCAGGAGGTGCGAACCGGGCAGTTTCCTCTGCAACGCTGGAAGCCGGACCAGGTGGCCACGATGGCGAAGATCATCAACGTGTTTGTTGGCAGTCAGCGGTTTGCCAAGAAGACCAGCTTTGAGGCACTGGTGCCGCGTCTGAATCAGATCGTGCAGAGTTCCGAGCGCCTGGCGGTGGTGGTGTTCTGTGATGGCTACGAGGAAATTCACGGAACACCCTACGACGTTGGATTGAACCAGGTTTTCAAGCAGCACCAGAGCGAACGGCAGAAGTCCCGGCAACCCATCGTCATCGTGTTGATTTCGCAACTGGGCCAATACGTTGATTGCACGGTAAGTTTTCCACCCCAGCTGGTGAGTTTCCCCCAGTTTCCACCTTTGCCCGAGGCCGTTGTGGTGGCACCCAAGAAGGCGCCGGCGCCGGCTCCGCCGCGACCCAGCCTTCCGCCGCTCATCGTTATTGGAACGCCCATTACCAACCGGGCCCCGGTGTCCGCGCCCCAACCGGTGGTGCCCGCCAGTTCGCCGCCGCCCGCAACCTCAACGCCGGCGCCCGCGCCAGTTTCTGAGGTGAGCCCCGTGGACGAGGCGCCATTGACGCGACCCGGGGGAGGGGCCGCTCAACTTAAGATCGCCCCCGGGTTGTTGCCCCAGACGAATGCCGTCAGCCCGCCGGCTGAAAGAGCCGTGATCAGCCGGACCAAGGCCTTTGCCATGGGCGTGGCCTTTCTCGTGGTGGCGGGTGGCCTGGTGGTGCTCCTGTCCAGCCGTGGTCGCAGGTGAAAAAGGATTGATTCCGCCCGTGACATTTATCCGCCAGTCTGGAAAATTCCCGTCCATGAAAGCACGGATTTCCATTTTGGTCATGCTCCTTGCCGCAGGCCTGCTGACCGCCTGGGCCCAGGAAACGAAAACCAATGCGGTTCCGGCCGCCGGGACGGGGCCGGTTCCGCCGCCGGTGACCGCCCCGGCAACGTCTGCCCCCGCGGCGGTCAAAGAGGTAAAACCGCCGGCTGTTGGAACTCCGGCACCCGCGAATCCAGTTCCGGCGCAACCCAAAACCTCCACGACTTCACGGATGTCGCCCCCCGAAAGCACCGTGGCCGCTCATAAAGAGGTTGTGACCAATACCCCGCCGCCTGTCTCCGCAGTGGCTGAAGAGGTCAAACCGCCGGAGGAGATTTCTTCATCACCCACGAATGCCGTTTCCACTGAAGCCGCGGCTGCGACGGCTGCAGTGCCGCCCAATGCCGCCGCCCCGACGCCGGAAAATTCCGGGATCGACCGTAATAGCACCCTGCTTATTGCCGCGATAATATTGGTGGTGGCTGGCGGTCTGGCGGGATTCATGTGGCGTCGGGCCAGCATTGTTTCGCACGGGAGCTTGATTTCCAGCGCCCTGAATTTGGTCAAATCCGATGACAAGGCCGAAGAGAAGGCTGAAGAGAACGCTGAGGCGAGCGCTGAGGAAAAAAGCGAACCCGTGGCCGAAGTGGAGAGTGAGGTCAAGAAGGAGGAGAAGAAGTTCCCGCCGCCGATGAATTGAAATATCCAATTCCGCGCGTGACTTTTGGTTGCAGGTCTGGAAAATTCTGCGCTCATGAAAACTTTCAATTTGATTTGTGCCATTGTCCTTGTCGCTGGCATGGTGACGGCTTTGGCTGAAGAAACCAAAACCAACACCCAATCCAACGCCACCATGAGCACCCCCGGAAACACCAACGAAGTCGCCGTCATCACCACCACTGAAGGCACGATGGTCATCGAATTCTGGACCGATGTCGCGCCCAAAACCGTCGAGAATTTCAAGACGCTGGCCAACAAGGGCTTTTACGACGGCACCTGTTTTCACCGCGTCATCAAGGGT
>CAZKTW010000247.1:0-5537 GCA_964555775.1 uncultured Bifidobacteriaceae bacterium
GAGCGGATCAACTGCTTCAGCACATCGTCGGGAAGATAGGCGTATTCAACGGAGAAAGGCACTTCCACCTGCGGTTTCGAAATGCTTCCGTCCTTTTCGGTCTTGTAATATTTCCCTGTGATTTGCGTGAGCGGCGCCGATTGCGGATTGTAGCTGATCACCGCGCTGACAATCTGGTTGGACTCGAATTTTAGCAAAAATTCCGGTTCCGAAATCGTGCCGGACTGCACGCTCATGCGGTTGTGCACCAACATCAACGCCGCGATGCTGCCAATGATGACAATCCACGCCAGCCATGTCGTCGGCGGCACTTTTAATCCGCCGGGTGGCTTTTGTGGCCCGCGCCCGTTGTTGTTGCCTTGATTTTGGTCTTCGTCGAACATTTTTTGCCTTTGGCAGGCCACATTAACATGGGATTGCCGCTTCCGCAATGTCCTAATTAAGCTATAATGATGCCAATGCAAATCGGTGCGCTGACATTGCCGTCCAACCTGTTTCTCTCGCCCTTGGCGGGTTATACCAACCTGCCCTTCCGCCTCGTCGTGCGCGAGATCGGCGGGGTCGGCCTCTGCACCACCGACCTGGTCAATGCCCGCTCGCTCCTCGAGAAAAACAAGAACGCGCTCAAGCTGATCGAGACCCGCCCGGCCGACGCGCCACTGGCCGTCCAGTTGTTTGGTTCCGTGCCCGAAGAAATGCGCGATGCGGCGGCCCAGCTCGAAGCGCTCGGCTTCGCGTCCGTCGATATCAACATGGGCTGTCCCGTCCGCAAGGTCTGCAACGTGGGCGGCGGCTCGGCCATGATGACCGAACTGGGGAAGACCGCCGCGCTCGTCAAAGGCATGGTCGAGGCCGTGAAAATTCCCGTCACCGCCAAGATGCGGCTGGGCTGGGATGACGACAACCTGACGGCGCCGGACCTGGCCCGGGCGCTCGAAGATGCCGGGATCGCGGCCATTTTCGTTCATGGCCGCACCCGCCAGCAGGGTTTCAGCGGCACGGTAAACCTGGCCGGCATCCGCAAGGTCGTCGGCGCTGTAAAAAACATTCCGGTCGTCGGCAACGGTGACATCATCACACCGTCGGCGGCGAAGAAAATGCTGGATGAAACGGGTTGTGCCGGCGTGAGCATCGGCCGGGGCGCGTTTTACAATCCGTGGATTTTCCAGCACACACTGCAGTACCTGAAAAGTTTTTCAACCAATCGACCGAGGCCCCGACAGGTTTTGGAGTGCGGCAGCCCTCTGCCGCTTTCGGTTCGACAATCATCACCTGAAGAGCGCCAGAGGACTGGCGCACTCCAAGACGCTACCGCGCAAAACTGCGAGGATTTGGCGTCTGAAAGCGAACTTCCGCCCGAACCCACGTTCGCCGACCGGGTGCGGGTGATGTGCCGGCACCTGGATTTGATGATTGAAGTGTTCGGCGAGGAACACGGTTGCCGGATGTTCCGCAAAGTCGCGCCCTGGTACGCCAAGCGGTTCGGTCCCTGCCACGAATTCAACAAACGCGTGGTGCAGGTCTCCACCCGCGCCGAGTTTCACGGCGTTCTGGAAAATTACACCCGCTGGCGCCAGCAATTCCTCGACGCCGAAGGCGAGTTGCAACCGCGTTATCGTCCCCAACCGATGGTCGCCTCCTTCATGCGTGAATCCGAACCCGCTTCAACGCAACGCGAACACATCCCCGTGCCCAAAGGACCGGTAGAAGTTTGGTAGTTGATTATTTCCCGATGCAAAACTGGCTGAAAATGGAGTCGAGCAAATCTTCGGTCGTGGTTTTGCCGACGATTTCGCCGATGGCGTTGACGGCAATGCGCAGTTCCCCCGCTGCCAGTTCCAGCGTCTCTCCGGCGCGCAATATTTCCAGCGTCCGTTGCGTGGCTGCGCGGGCACGGGTCAGAGCGTCCTGATGCCGTGAGTTGATCATCACCTGCAACATCCCGGCCGTGATTTCACCGGACCATACCAGTTCCTTGATGGCGTCCTTCAACAACTCAATCCCCTGCCCGCTCAGGCAGCAAATCGCCACCATGGGAGCGCCGAGCACCGGCTCGGCACATTGCGAGACGTTCGGAGATTCGTGCCGGGACGGTGCCCGGCGCTCCAAGGGCAATTCCAATTTCCGTGGCAGATCCATTTTGTTCACCACCAGGATCCGTTTCTTGCCGGCAAATTCGGCAAAATATTTTTCGTCGGCGGGTGTAAACGGCTCGCTGGCATCGAGCACATGCAAAATAATCTCCGCCCGGGCCAGTGATTCATGGCTGCGGCGGATGCCTTCCTGCTCAATCTCGTCACGCGCTTCGCGGAGACCCGCGGTATCAATGAACACCACCGGCAAACCGCGAATGTTCGCCGTTTCCTCAATCGTGTCCCGTGTCGTGCCGGGAACCGGCGAGACGATCGCACGCTCATGACCGAGCAATTGATTGAGCAAACTCGATTTGCCGGCATTGGGCCGGCCCACAATCGCCGCCCGGATGCCCCGCCGTAAAATCTGTCCTTCGTTGGCAGTGCGCAACAGTTCGTCCATGAACGCCACGCCGCGTTCCAGTCGCCCGAGCAATTTTTCCTTCGTGTCTGGCGAAATGTCCTCGTCCGGAAAATCAATGTGCGCCTCGACGTGCGCGAGTGTCAGAAGCATTTCATCGCGCAACTCATTGATGCGTTGCGACAGTTTGCCGGCCAGCTGTTCGTTGGCGGCGGCCAGCGCCAGTTCGGTGCGGGAATGAATCAAATCGGCGACGGCTTCGGCCTGGGTGAGATCGATGCGGCCGTTGAGAAATGCGCGACGGGTGAATTCGCCGGGTTCGGCCGCCCGCGCGCCGTTTTCCAGGAGCGTGTCGAGCACGAGCTTGGCGGGCAAAAGACCGCCATGACAGGTGATTTCAACGGTATCTTCGCGCGTGAACGTGCGCGGTGCGCGCAGGACCGCCAGCAGCACTTCATCAATGATTTTGGCGCCCCGGACAATTTTCCCAAACTGGATGGTGTGGGTCGTCGCGGCCGACGGTTTCAATGAACTTTTCCCGACCGGCAGAAAGCATTGGCCGGCGATGGCGAGCGCTTGCGGCCCGGAAAGGCGGACCACCGCCAGTCCGCCTTCGCCGAGCGGCGTGGCAATCGCGGCAATGGTGTCGTCCAACATCGAAGGGAAGTTACAGGTTAAAGGTTGAAGGTAGCAAGCGGGCGGATTGCTGTTGGAGTTCAGCCTTCAGGCTGTCTGCCACGCTAAAGCGTGAACTCCAACTAAACATGGCGGCAGTTGCCGGCCTGGTTTTCCGCGTCGCGGCCCTGCAAATAGAGCCGCGCCTTCTCGTAACTTTTCTTTTGCAGATAATGCAGCAACGCCGGGTCGGTGTCGGCCGGCAGTTGTTTCGCCAGTTCGTCAATGCGGTTGAACAACGGGAGCAGGCTCGGTTTGGGAGTGGCCGTGGACATGGCCTTGACGGCGGCGTCCAGTTCACCAAGGGCGGTGAGCAGGTTTTTTTCCACGGGCGCGGGCATTGGGTTTAAAAAGGGAGTTTGGCCGCGAGGCTGGAAATGAAGGATTCAATCGGCCTGGCATGTCCGCTCAAATACCAGTAAGTGATGAACCGTTCCAGGCCGGTAATGGCCACCAGCGCGAGCGCACTCATGAAAAACAAGCCGATGGCATTCGGCGGGTCGGGTTCCATGACGCGTGGAAGGCCCTGATAAACGACCTCCAGGCAAAGCACGATGCCAATGGCCCAGGAGAGGCAGGGATTGATTCCCGGCGCCGCATCCAGCAACCGCAGCAGGAACAAGGGGCTTAATCCAAAGATGACCAGGGTGAACGTCTGCCGGTAGGTATGCCGTTCGCGAAAGGTTTCCCCGAACATTTTGACCAGCGCGGCGCACACCCCGACGACAACCAGCAACAAAAGCGACCGCAACGTTTCATAAACCACGGCTTCGCCCAGGGCGAATTTGTGGACGCGATGGAAGTCGGTCTGGTGCCGCCCCCATTCCACGAGACCAAAAAATTCCGCCACCGCCGCCAGCACCATCATCGGCAAGAGATAGCGCACCAGCAGATAGACCACACTGCGCTGGCCCAGCAAAATGCCATCCCAGGTTTGCAGCGGCTTGAATATCAGGAATAACGCTTTGATCACGCACGCAACTGATAGCGATTAACCCGCGCTCTGACAATCAAATCCGCCTTGATAAATTGACCAGTGGTGGATTGCGTTCGTCCCGCGCCGATGTAATTTGGAGCATGAACCTGGCAATTTTCGCGCCTCACAACCGGGGCAAATGGCTGGCACTCATGCTCATGGCCCTCGGGTTGGCCGGTTGCGTGACGGCGCCAAAAATTGACTGGCAGGCGCGCGTGGGAAATTACACGTACGACCAGGCCATTCTGGAACTCGGGCCGCCGGACAAATCCGCAAAATTGACCGATGGCGCCGTCGTCGCTGACTGGCTCACGCAGCACGCCCAGACCATCGGCGCACCGGAACCTTACTTTTTACCACCCGGCTGCTATTTTGGCCCGTTGACGCCAATGTATTCCCAAACCTATGTGCCGGCCCAGTATTTGCGTTTGACCTTCAGCCCGGACGGCAAATTGAAGTCGTGGAAGCGGATTGCCGGGTAAAATCCGCTTTCGCCGGCGTGCTGCGCATGGTTTACTCGCAGCCATGAACGTTGATCTCGGCATCTGGAGCAAACTGACGAAAGTGGTCGTCGGTCTGGTCGTGCTTGCCGTTTTGCTGCTCATTGGGATGTGTTATCTGCCGCTCATCCATCAAAACGAACGGATGCGCGCGCAAATTCTGAAACTGGACGACCAGTTGCAAAAGGAGGAGGCAAAATCCAGGCAGCTCCAGACCCAGATTGAAGCGCTGCGGAACGACCCAAAAACCATTGAGCGGTTGACCCGCGAAAAACTCGGTTACGCCCGGCCGGATGAAACCGTGGTCCTCTTTACCAACAACCCGTCCCGCTGATGCCGGCCCGTCATTTACGATTGAAGATATAGGATTTACGCCATCAGCAGCGATTGGAACTGGGACGCATAAATCGTCAATCGCCCATCGTAAATCCGTCAGACGGTCATGATTTCTTTTTCCTTGTGGGCCAGATGCTGGTCGATTTTGGCGCTGTATTGGTCGGTCAGCTTCTGCAAATCCTTTTCCGCCTGCTTTTCCTGGTCTTCGGTAATGCCGCTGTCGTGCGCGTGCTTTTTCAACAGCTCCATCGCGTCGCGGCGCACGTGACGCAGGGCGACGCGACCGTCCTCGGCCATCTTCTTGGTCATCTTCACGAATTCCTGGCGCCGTTCCGTGCTCAATTCGGGAAAGGCCAGGCGGATGATCCGGCCCTGCACCGCCGGGTTCATGCCGAGATTCGCCTTTTGAATCGCCTTCTCAATGGGTTGCAGCGAGGCCGCGTCCCAGGGCTGGATCACCAGCATGCGCGGTTCCGGCGAGGTGATGCCGGCCAGTTCGCGGATGCGCATCTGCGAACCGTAAACCTCCACCATGATGTTTTCCACCAGCGACGCTG
>CAZKTW010000248.1:0-5468 GCA_964555775.1 uncultured Bifidobacteriaceae bacterium
CGCGGTCCTTGAACGCTTCCCAGATGACCTGGTTGACAAATTTGATGACGCTGGCTTCCTGGTCGTCCTCGGTGATTTCCTTGTCATTGGCAATCTCCAGGTCCAGGGCTTCGCCTTCGCCAAGTTCGTCGAGGGTTTCGGCGCCGACGCCGAAATATTTTTTCAGCGCCTTCTCGATTTCCGCTTTCGGCGCGAGGGCAAACTGCACCGGCATCTGCGCATTGAACCGCACCGAGCTCATCATCGCCGCGTCGAACGGATCACTGACCACCACCTGGAGGGTGCCGTCGGTCACGTCCGTGGGCAGCACGGAATATTGGAATGCAATCTTGGTGGAGATCTTATTCCGGGTTTCCGGAGGGATGGTGTGTTTCGGCAGATCCAGAAACGGCCATTCAAGCGTTTGCGCCAGCTTCTGGAGAAAGGCGTCCTCGGTCAGGCCGCGCTCCCGGGCGATGAACCCGAGCAATGGTTCCGCCGAGCCGGCGTTCACGGCGGTGCGCCACGACTCGCGCCAGGTGTCAAACTGGACGGGCGTGGCGTCGGCGACCGATGCCACCAGACTTTTTACCGAACTAAAACCCATGTGTTTCCTTCATTTCAGGTTCCTTCATTCAACAGCGAAAAGCCGGGAAAGTTGCGGTTTTACGTGAAAAATTCAAGCACACAACACACCATGCCTGCCCGCCTTCCTTAATCCGTGCAATTTGGTCGAATTTTGGCTATTCCCTGCCTCAATATGAAACAATTCGCCACGGTAACCGTCATCGGTCGGGACAAAACCGGGGTCATCGCCCACGTCACCGCCTTTCTCTTTGAGCAACATGCCAACATTGAAGCGCTGGAGGAACAGGTCACCCGCGGCCAGTTCAGCATGACCTTGCAGGCCTCCTGGCGCCCGGTGGATTGCAACGGCGCCAGTCTCCGCGCTGGACTCGATGCCCTGGCACGCAGGCTGGGCATGGAAATCAAAATCCGCTTCACGGAGCCAAACCGCCGCCAGCGGTTCGCCATCCTGGTGACCCGGGAACCTCATTGCTTCGATGCGCTCCTGGCCGCAAATCTCAAGGCCGACGCGGCGCTGGTCATTGGCAATTACGGCGATTTTGCGGCACGCGCTCAAAAAGCGGGTCTGCCGTTTATTCATGTTCCCTGGCACGACCGCGCCCGGGCCGAAGTCCGCGCCCTGCGCCTGCTTGAGGATCACCAGATTGATTTCGTCGTGCTCGCGCGTTTCATGAAGATCCTTTCGCCCAATTTCGTCTGGCGCTACAAAAACAAGATCATCAACATTCACCCGTCGCTGTTGCCAAGTTTTCCCGGCCCGCAGGCGTACCGGCAGGCTTATGAAAGCGGCGTGAAGATCGCTGGCGTCACGGCGCACTTTGTTTCCATGCGGCTGGATGAAGGCCCGATCATTTCCCAGGGCTCGTTCCACATCCGTCCCGGCATGGCGCTCAAGGAACTGGTTGCGCAAGGCCAGAAACTCGAAGCCGCCGTGCTGGTCAAAGCCGTCAAAATCTATCTGGGCAAACACCTCGATGTTTATTGGGGCGTGGTGAAGGAGGTTTAGCCCGCATATTTCATAGTGGCTTCCATGCGACGGCACGAAATCGTGGTCGCGCAGGATTCCAAAACTGCTGTATCGCCGATTTCCAAATCGGCGGAGCCTCGCAACGCCGGGAGCGCCCGCGGGTTTGGAAACCCGCGCTGCATCAAAGTTGGAGCCCCTCCAGCCCGGCCGCCGTTGAGACGCCGGGCGCCCCGGGCCGGTGAAGGGTTACATTGCCGCCATCGCGGGCTTAGTTTGCGCTTGGGCTTGGAGTTTGCGGCCCGCGGAAAGGAAAGACAGTTATGGCAAAGAAAATGAACTCACCCAACGGCAGCCATGGCCAAAAACAAACCTTCACGTTCTCCGCCCCCGGTGCGGGGAGCGTCCAATTGGCGGGAGACTTCACGCATTGGCAGGAGCGTCCCATCAATTTGCATAAAGGCACCGATGGCACATGGCGGGCCACCGTCGAATTGACACCGGGCATGCACTACTATCGTTTCCTCGTGGATGGTCAGTGGCGTGACGATCCGGAATGCGCCCTCCGCACGCCAAATCCATTCGGCAGCGAAGACATGATGCGGCAGGTGGCGTGAACGTCAGCGCCGTCAACTGACCGGGGAAGATGCTTGAAGTCAGATGATAACTTGCGCCCGTGATAAGAATCACCGGGGCGGAGGCGGAGAAGTTTGTCCTCTGCGCGCTGTCCTTCCAATTCACCAACCCGCTTGCGGCTCGACGGACGCGGCCGGAGTGATACGTTGTTCCTGTGAATGAGCTCCTTATTGGCCTGGTGGGCGCCTTGATCGCCACCAATCAACCGCTGGCCGTCAGTAATTTGATCCAGCAAAAAACCGGGGTCTCGGTCGCCGTGGTCAATCCCGACGACCCGGCGGAGAAGGAACTGGCCCGGTTGATGGCCGGGGACGATGCGGCGCTGGACGAGGTGGACAAATGGATCCGCGAGAACAGCGCCTTTGCCGCCCAGGGGGCCGGCGAATCCAAGGAAGCATTGAATCGGCGCATCCGGGCGCGGCTGGATTCGGTCCGCAAGGATTACCAGGATTTTCTGAAGCGTTATCCGGATTCGGCGCGCGGGCATCTGGCCTATGGCACCTTTTTGAATGACATTGGCGAGGAAGACGCGGCCGTGGCCCAATGCGAAACGGCGGCACAGCTCGATCCCCGGAACCCGGCGGCGTGGAACCAGATCGCCAATTACTGCGGTGAGCATGGCCCGATCACCAATGCCTTCGTGGATTATGCCCGGGCCATCGAACTGGACCCTTCCGAGCCGGTGTACTATCGAAATCTGGCCACCACGGTTTATCTCTTCCGCAAGGACGCGAAGGAATTTTACGGCCTCGATGAGCCGCAGGTTTTTGACAAGTCACTCGCGCTGTATCGCAAGGCCATGCAATTGGATCCACAGAATTTCCTGCTCGCGACCGACTACGCGGAAAGCTATTACGGCATCCACCCGCTGCGCACCAACGATGCGCTGGCGGCCTGGACCAACGCGCTGCAGGCGGCCCATGACGACAACGAACGCGCCGGGGTTGGCATTCATCTGGCCCGGATCAAAATGGCCGCCGGCCGTTTCGCCGAGGCCCGCTGCCAGTTGGATGACGTAACCAATGCGGCCTTCGCCGACGCCCGGCGCCGGTTGGAACGCAGCATTGCCGACCGCGAAAAAGACGCGACCAATCCCATTGCCGCCGGCCTTGCCACAAACCCGCCGGTGGCACCCACCAACGGGCCCGGCCAGGGGCCATAAACTTTTTCATGGTTTGCCGCACCATTTCTGTTACCTTGCCGGGCACAATTTGAGCCAAACCATGAGCTTTTACGAAAAACTGAAATTTGATGCGAACGGCCTGATTCCGGCCATCGTACAGGAACAAAAAACCGGGCGTGTCGTCATGATGGCCTGGATGAACCGCGCCTCGCTCGAAAAAACCGTTGCCACCGGCAAGACGCACTTCTGGAGCCGTTCGCGCCAGAAATTCTGGATGAAAGGCGAGGAAAGCGGCCACACCCAGACGGTCAAGGACATCGCCTTTGATTGCGATGGGGACACCTTGTTGATCCAGGTGGACCAGATCGGGGCCGCGTGTCACGAAGGCTACCAGTCGTGCTTTTTCCGCTCGGTGGAAAAGGACGGCCAGTCCTTCAAGACCACGGAGGCGCAACTCGAAACGCCGGAACAGATTTACGGAAGGAAGAAGTGATGGACGACACGGCGCCATTCGCCAGCCGCGATTATTTTCTGTTGCTGCTGCTGCTGGTTTTTGCGCGGGGAATGGATTTTCTGAGCACGTGGATTGCGACCCCGAACCTCGTGCTCGAAGGCAATCCCATCGCCAAAAAACTCGGCTGGAGATGGGGCTTGCTGCTGAATGTCGTGCTGGTGGGCGTTCTGGCCCTGTGGCCTTTGTCGGCCATCGTGGTGGCCACCGCGAGCGTGTTGGTGGCCGCGCGTAATTTCCAGTCCGCGTGGCTCATGCATTCGCTGGGCGAGGAAAATTACCGCCGGTGGCATGTCGAGCGAGTGCAGGAAACCCGCATCACGCTTTACCTGTTCTGTCTGGCCGGCAACACGCTGTTGACCGCCGGCATCGGCGCCGCGCTGATTTATTCCAGCCACCTGCGGCTGCGGCTGCCGTTCGCCATCGGCATGGGCATGGTGGCTTACGCAGTGGCCGTGGCGTTCTATACGTTACTGGCGATCTGGCGGATCCGGCGCGCGGCCAAAAAGCTGGACGCCCGCCACAACGGTTACGTCAACGGCAAAACCTTGAAGGTTGAACCCTGGACCCGCGTGGAGATCCGCGCACCGGACAAGATCATTTGATCAATGCATTCACCGACGCTGGACGAATTTCTAAAACTGGCCGCGCAGGGCAACGTGATTCCCGTCACCCGCCGCCTGCTGGCCGACATTGAAACCCCGCTGTCCGCCTATCGGAAAATCCGCGGGCAGGGCGAATCGTTTTTGTTTGAATCGGTCGAGGGCGGCGAACACATCGGCCGCTACTCGTTTGTCGGCTGCAATCCACGCGCCGTCATCAAACAAACCGGCGACCGGGTGGAAGTCATCGAAAACGGGAAGGTGGTGGAGAAATTCGAAGTTCGGAGCGCGGCTGTCCCAGCCGCAGCGGGTGCGCAATCGCAACAGTCCCACGAACTCCAGAGTCCCGCCGTCAGCGGCAGTGCTGCGGCTGGGACAGCCGCGTTCCAGGTCCGTGACGGTCTCGAAGTGGTCGAGCGCATCATGAAAAAACATCGCGCGGTGTTGCTGCCGGGGTTGCCGCGATTCACCGGCGGCGCCATTGGCTTCATCGGCTACGAATTCATTCACGACGTCGAACCGGTCGTGCCGCGCCCGCCCCACGACGAATTGCAAACGCCCGTGATGGTGTTTCTCATCGCCGACCAGCTTTTGATTTTTGACCGCGCGGCCCAAACCATCACGGTTTTGGTCAATGCCTTTCTCGACGGCGCTGCCAGTCCGGCCGAGGCTTACGAAGATGCCGTCGGCGAAATCGAGCGGCTCGTTTCGCTGCTCGAACAGCCCAGCGAACATCACCCGGTCAGCCTGCCCTCCGAGGTGCCGCCGGTCCCGTTTGCATCCAACGTCACCCGGGAAAAGTTTTTTGCGAACGTGCTCAAGGCCAGGGAATACATCACCGCCGGCGACATCATCCAGGTCGTCGGTTCGCAACGGTTTTCCACGCCGGTGAAGGCGTCCCCGATTGACGTTTATCGCGCCGTGCGCTCGGTGAACCCGTCGCCTTACATGTTTTTGCTCGAACTGGACGGGTTTGCGCTGGTGGGCGCCTCGCCGGAAATTCATGTGCGCTGCGAGGATGGCCGGGTGGAAATCCGCCCCATCGCCGGCACCCGGCGGCGCGGC
>CAZKTW010000249.1:0-5464 GCA_964555775.1 uncultured Bifidobacteriaceae bacterium
TTCCCTGGCGGGTGGTGAGGCTTTTTACGGTCTTGTATTCCACTTCCAGACGTTCTAGGTGCAGGATGCGATGGTATTCCTCGCCGAGTTTCCAGACCTGATCCTGTTGCAGTTTGATTTTCTTGGGCATGCGAAGGGAATGGGGAAGGAAGCGGTTTCTCCTGGTTGCAAATCAGGAGAAACGATAGCAGACAGGTTACTTTTTCTTGTTGGCGGCCTGTTTGGCGGCCACGGCTGCGTTTTTCTTGCTGGCCGCACTGCTGGCCTTGGTGTTTTTCTGCGTGGACTTCTTCTGGTTGGATTTCGGGGATCGGTCGCCCATAATTTTATTTATCTTCCGCGGTTTGACTCACCTGCGGCATGGTAGTTTCTCCGAAGGGACTACCATCCTGCTTTTCATCGCAGTCATTGTAAATGCTGGATACGAAATCATTTGGCCTGAGCGCCCATTATACGGCCCGGCGCGCCCACCGGAGCTTGGCCGGCGCGGAACGGGGATTGGCATGGCGTTCATCGGCGCTGGGGCGGATGACTTCATGGGCAATATCGGCGTAAAGACCGTCCTGCATACCGCTGGAAAAGGATTTTTTCACCCGGCGATCTTCGCCGGAATGGAACGTCAGGATGGCCACCCGGCCGCCGGGGTTCAGGCACGCGGGCAGATGGCGCAGCAAGGTGTCGAGGGCGGAGAATTCGTCGTTCACCGCGATGCGCAGCGCCTGAAAAACGCGGCGGACGGATAGATCGCCATCTTCCTGGTTCAGGCGCGGCAGCGTGGCGCGAACGGCAGTGGCCAGCGAGGTGGTGGTGGTGAAGGTTTTTCCGGCGAGGGCAGGGGCAAGTACGACTGCGTGCGGTTCGTCGGCGTTTTCCTCCAGCAAGGTCGCGAGCGCGGCCGGTTTGATTTTTTCCAGCAATGCCGCCGCCGGCTGGCCGCGCCGGGGATTCATGCGCATGTCCAGCGGGCCGTTCAGTTTCACGGAAAAGCCGCGCGCCGGGTCGTCAATCTGCATCGAGGAAACCCCCAGGTCGGCCAGGATGATGTCCGCCCCTGTAATGGCGGTCGGCGAATGCATCTCCCTCTCCCCGCTCAAGCGGGGGGTGGGCTGGGGTGAGGGGATCTGAGTTTCTGAAAATGTTGCCTCCGCACCCCGGCCCTCTCCTCTCTCGGGGGAGGAGAAGGAGAAGAAGAATGTGGCGAGCACCTGCGGGAGTCCGGCGAAGTTGCTGCGGTGAGCGGTAAAAATGTCCGGACCGAAGCCGAGAGCGCGCAGGCGTGCTTCGGTTTTCGGCAATTCAATTGGATCCGCATCCAGGCCGAGCAATTTGCCGCCGGGTTGGATTCGAGCGAGAATTTCCTGGGTATGGCCGCCGTAACCAAGTGTGCAATCCACCGCCACCTCGCCGGGTTGGGGTGCGAGCACCTCCAGGATTTCCGCCACCATGATGGGCCGGTGAGTGCCGGCCGGGGTTTTGCCGGATGCGAGAACCTTGGCGACCGTGTCGGCGTAACGATGCGGGTTGTGTTCCTTGTATTTCTCCTCGAAACGACGCGGATTCCTGCCGGCATAACGCTTGCGCCGCTGGTGCGGCACCGGCGTTGGGTTTGACGCGGAGTTGTCGTCCATGCGGTTAAAATGCGTCAATTTGGCAAACGCAGCGAGAAAGTTTTGGCCTTTACCTGGGAGCGCTGGCGTCTCACCGGCAATACGGGGAGCGCGGTTGCCCCAGCCGCAGCACGTTCGATCATCCAAGAGCCTGCGGCATTTCGTGGGTTTATTTGGCAGTTCAGGCCGCTGCGGGCGGGATACCCGCGGCCCGTTCCAATCGGGCGACTCGCCGGCGGGACGCCAGCGCTCCCAGGTTTTATCGCCGGCGGGAGCCTCGGGAGCGGCGGGAAAAATCCCCGCGCGGTCGCGATGAACCCCGTGGTGAAAATTTTCGGTCGGAGGTCTGTGGTTTTGCCGGATGTGCCGTCCCGGCGGTGCGGTCATTGGCCAGCCGAAAATCCACCTGTTTCTTGAACGAATCCACCTTGGCGATCTGTACCTCCACCTTGTCGCCGAGCCGGATGATGCGGCGCTGACGCCGGCCAACCAGGTGATTGCGTTCCGGGTCGAACACGTAAAAATCGTCCAGTACGCTGGAGAGATGCACCAACCCGCTCATTGCCAGGCCGGGCACATCCACGAAGAACCCGAAATTGCGCACGTCAATGACCAGCGCCGGGTACCGCGGCGGGTCGGCGGATTGCAGTTGCATCCTCAGGAAGGCATACAGTTTCACGTCCTTGCTGTCGCGCTCCGCGTCGGCGGAATTGCGTTCCGTCTCCGAAATGTGGTCGGCGGTTTCCTTGAGCGAGTGCGTCGGGCCGTGACTGCCTTGAAATAAGGCGCGATGCACCACCAAGTCGGCATAGCGGCGGATGGGCGACGTGAAATGCGCATATTCCTTCTTGGCCAGGCCGTAATGGCCGAGCGGTTCGACGGCGTAACGCGCGCGCATGAGCGAGCGGAGGAAACCGATCTTGAGCGCGCCGCCGATGGGCAGGGCATCGAGCTTTTGCAGCAGCTTCTGGACTTCCGGCCGCTTGCTCAAATTGCCGCAGGGCACGTGGTGGCTGAGGATTTCCTCGCGGTATTCATTCAACCGCCGTTCGTCCGGCGGTTCATGCACGCGATAAATCGCCGGCACGTTCTGCCGCATCAACCGCCCGGCCACTGCCTCGTTGGCCAGCAGCATGTATTCCTCGATCAACTGATGCGAAACGTCATTTTCCAGTTTTTCGATGCGCAACACCCGGCCCTGGTCGTCGAGACGGATTTTCATTTCCGGAAAATCCAGCGCGAGCGAGCCGGCCTTGAACCGCAGCTTCCGGATCCGTTGCGCCAGCTCGTGCGCGTCGTGCAGCATCCGCTCGATGGGGTCGTTCGGCGCCCGCTGCAATATCTTCAGCACCTCGTGGTAGGTGAACCGGCGCTGCGAATGGATCACTGCCGGGTAAAATTTGGTGCCGAGCACGCGGCCATCATGGCTGACGAGAAATTCCACGCATTTGGTCAGCCGGTCCACGTCGGGTTTCAACGAACAAAGCTCGTTGCTTAACGCCTCGGGTAGCATGGGGATCACCCGGTCCACCAGATAGGTGGAGTTGCCACGTTTGCGCGCCTCGTCGTCCAACACCGTGCCGGGCTTCACGTAATGCGACACGTCGGCGATGTGCACCCACAATTTCCATTGGTCGGACGAAATCTGACGCAGGCAGATGGCGTCGTCGAAGTCCTTCGCGTCATCCGGGTCAATGGTGACGACGGCGTGTGAGCGGCAATCCTCGCGCCCGGCGAGTTCGTGGGGCACCACGCTGGTGCCGATGGCCCGCGCCTCGGCCAGCACGGGCTTCGGAAAATGCAGCGGCAGGTCATATTGCCGCAGCACCGACAGCATATCCACGCCTTCCTCGTCCGGTGAACCAAGCACCTCGATGATTTCGCCTTCGGGATTGGTGTTGCGGGAGGTCCATTCGCGCATTTCGACCACCACCTTGTCGCCGACGTTGGCCGGCCGGCCGGTGTCCCGTGGCGGCGGCACGTAGATGTCGTGCGGCATCCGCGGGTCGTCGGGAATGACGTAAAGAAACTGCCGGCCGCGTTGCAAGGTGCCGACGACTTGCGTCCGCCGCCGTTCCAGGATGCGGATGACGGTGCCGGTTTCCTGGGTCGGACGTTCCGGGCGAAGGCCCCGGGCGCGGACGTCGCGACGCACGAGCACGCGATCCTCATGCAGGGCCGTGGACGTGGCGTCCTCCGGGACCATGATTTCCTTTAACGCCGGGTCATCCGGCTGCAAAAAGCCCTTGCCCTGGCGGTTGATCCGGATGCGGCCGGGGATGAGGTCCGCCTCGCGCGACAGGATGTAGCGGTTGCCCTTGGTGCGGGTGATGCGGCCCGAGCGTTCCAATCCGGCGAGCACCTGCTGCAACTCCTGTTGGCGCGAGGGCGCCCAACGCAGGTGCCGGAGCAGTTCCGGGACGTTGGCTGGCACGTAACCGTGCTGGCCGAGTAACCGTAGAATTTGATCTTCCATTTTATTGGTGCGAACCGGGCGAAGCTCACCGCTATTCGAACGGGACCAGTCTGGAACGTTTTCCGCCGGAAAGCAATCCGCGTCCGCATCGGTAAAGGTGCGTATTATAATTTTTTGGCGGGGCGGGAATCCTCGCGAGCCGCGGCGCTGCGGTTGGACGCGCCCAGGCCGGCTCGCCAGCAGCCGCGCCCCACCCAATTGAGTCACGACTGTGTGTTTGGTGGTGGCACAGTTCAAATTGTGTTGCCGGATATTCCGGATATTCCAGTCCAAAAGGCGTGCTGCGCACAGCGCCCACTTTGGAAAAACGAGTCATCAACAAAAATTGTCATTCACCGAGCAAGATGCGGTGTGGAATATACTTAACGGTTCTTTGACTTCAGGTGGCATTTGCAGTTTGCTGCTTCCGGCTGGATTGCACCCGTCCGATCGTCCTCGATTTTGAGTTCCCGGGCCGTGATTTCACCGGCCTAGAAACCAAGTTCATGAGCAAAACAGTCTTGTTAACCAGTGTCTGCCGCCCGATGGGGCCGCAATACGGTGATGCGTCGTCCGTCGGCTACGAACTCCTCTACCGGCAGGTGACGCGGGCGCAGGGCATCTTCAGTCCGCGCACGGTGAACGTCCAATTCGGGCTGGACTACATCGCTGAGAATCTCGACGCGCCGACGGTGGTGTTGCAATACCCTTCCAAACGTGAACTGATCAAGGAGCTCAAGAAAGGTTACGACTACGTGGGGGTTTCGTTCATCATGGCGCTGATGCACAAGATGAAGGAGACGGTCGCGCTGATTCGTCAATACGCGCCGAAAAGCCAGATCGTGCTCGGCGGCTATGGCACAGTGTTGAAGGACGACGTGCTCAAGCCCTACGGCGATTTTTTCTGCCGCGAGGAAGGCGTGGCGTTTATGCGCCGGCTGCTGGGCGAGCCCGAAATCCCGATGCCCTACAAACATCCGTTGATTGTGAGCTGGCTCAAGGTTTTTGGGTGGAAAGTCTCGGGTACGGGGAAGATATTTGCCGGTCTGGGCTGTCCCAACGGCTGTGATTTTTGCTGCACATCGCATTTCTTTTCCCGCCAGCACATCAAGCTGCTGCCGAGCGGCCGCGACATCTACAATGTGGTGGAACGATACTTTGACCTCGATCCCAGCCTGGTGTTTCTGATCATCGACGAGGATTTCCTGCTCAATAAAAAGCGGGCGATGGAATTCCGCGACTGCGTTTTGCAGGGCGGCAAAAAGCCTTCGATTTTCGCCTTTTCCAGCATCAAGGCCATCAGCCAGTACACGGTGGAGGAAATCCTGGAGATGGGCATCGATGGCTTCTGGATCGGCTACGAGGGCACGCGGTCGAATTATGCCAAGCAACAGGGCCGGCC
>CAZKTW010000250.1:0-5441 GCA_964555775.1 uncultured Bifidobacteriaceae bacterium
AGGAACTGGCGTGGATGTTCGGCAATTGTTTTCCGAACACGCTGGATACGACCGTTGATTTCGAGATCGTCAATGGCCGTCCCGACACCTACGTCATCACGGGTGACATTGACGCGATGTGGCTGCGCGACAGCTCGGCACAAGTCTGGCCTTATCTGCCTCTCATGGCGGAGGACTCGCAGTTGCAGCAATTGATCGCCGGCGTCATTAACCGCCAGACGCGCTGCGTTCTGCTGGATCCGTATGCCAACGCCTTTTACAAAGATCCAAGCAAGGTCAGCGAATGGAAAAGTGACCTGACAGAAATGAAACCCGGAGTTCACGAGCGCAAATGGGAAGTGGATTCGCTTTGTTACACCATTCGCCTTGCCCATGGTTACTGGAAGGAATCCAAAGATACCGCGCCGTTCGATGCTGCCTGGCGCGAGGCGATTTCCAAAATCGTCCAGACGTTCCGCGAGCAGCAGCGCAAGGATGGCAAAGGACCTTATCACTTCCAGCGCCGCACGGAAACCCAGTCGGACACTGTGGCCGGAGGCGGTTACGGCAATCCGGGAAAACCGGTGGGATTGATCTGCTCCATGTTCCGGCCAAGCGATGACGCAACGGTATTTCCGTATCTGATTCCGGCGAATTTCTTTGCCGTTGTCAGTCTGCGGCAGGCGGCGGAAATGGTGGGACAAATTTCACATGACGCCACTCTGGCTGGTCAATGCCGCGCGCTGGCGGATGAGGTGGAACAGGCCCTGCACCAATACGCCATCGCGCACCATGCCAAACTCGGACAAGTCTATGCGTACGAGGTGGACGCGTTTGGCAATTTTTATTGCATTGATGACGGCAACGTTCCGAGCCTGCTCTCGCTGCCGTATCTCGGCGCGGTCAAGGCGAGCGATAAAGTTTATCAAAACACGCGCCACCTCGTTTTGTCCGATGCCAATCCTTATTACTGCCAGGGAAAGGCCGCGAATGGTCCGGGCGGCCCTCACGTCGGCATGGACATGATCTGGCCGCTCGGCTTGATCGTGCAAGGGTTGACCAGCACCAACGATCAGGAAATCCAACAATGCCTGGCCACGTTGCAGAAGACGCACGCCGGAACCGGTTTCATGCACGAGGCATTTAATAAAGACAATCCAAACAAATTCACCCGTTCATGGTTTGCCTGGGCCAATACCATCTTCGGCGAACTCGTCCTCAAAACATATAATCACAATCCGGCTATATTGGGCTGACTTTTGCTGAATACTTAAAATACAAAAATAAGAAAATCATCATGGCCAGCATGCCTGCCGCAAATTGCACAGTTTCCTCAGACAACGGCCAGACCACTTGCGGTCTGTTTATGACCGCCATCTCCATCATGCGGGGACTCAAGACTTTTTTCACACTTCATTTTGATGTGAAGCTGTCAAAACGATTTACGATTTGCCTGTTTGCCGCGGCAATGGCTTGCAATACCGTCGCCGCTCCAAAGGATGTTGAGAAAACCGCATGCGGCTTGTTAATCCGTTTCGGTGAAGCTCAAGTGGAATTGGCCGCCGTCAGCACCAATGCTCTGCGCTTAAGCGTTTCCCTGAACGGAGCGCGACAAGCCTCTCATTCAACTTTTCTTGACGGTACCGGTGCCAGCACTCCCGTCGCTTGGCGTACCGTCAAGCGGCACGGAATGGTTGGCATTAAGACCATAGCCGGTGAACTGCTCATGAACCCGGGCGACGGCCAATGGACGCTGGAAGATGCCAACGGCAAAACTCTGATCCCGCAGCATGCGATCAATGATTCAAAAACGTTCATCGGAAATTCTTCCGTGAATGTCGTTCTTGGTTGGGAAAAAGACAAACCAATCAGAGCCTACGGATGTGGAAATGGCTCAGCCATGTTGCCGCAGACTCAGGCCGAATCCGGAGTTTCCAATGGGAAAGCGGTCATTCCTTATTATTGGTCGGATTCCGGTTATGCGGTGCTCGCGGTGACCGCCAATGACAACCAGCCCGCGTCCTGGAAAGCGTCAACCAATAATCATACCCTCACTTGGACTTTTCCCGGTGCGGCGGCCGATTTGTATCTCATGCCGGCTGCGTCGCCAAAAGATGCCGCCCGCGCTTATGCGAATTTGACGGGGCACGCGCCGGTGCCGCCGCGCTGGTCGTTCGGCTATCTGCAAAGCCGTTGGGGGTGGGAAAACCGCGCTTATATCGAGGATACGCTGAAACATTTTGAGGATCTGAAGCTGCCGACGGATGCGTTCATTTACGATTTTGAATGGTTTACAACCAGGCCGGATTATCGCGTGCCGCCGGAAGGCGTCGCTGATTACAGCGACTTCGGCTGGAATACCAATCTGTTTCCGGAACCGGCAAGCCAAATCCAAGACTATAAAAGTCAAGGCGTGCATTTTGTCGGTATCCGCAAGCCCCGTCTGGGCAATGCTGATTCGCTGGTGATGATCCGTTCCAACAGCTGGGCTCTGCGCGGAGAAGGCTCCGACAACTTTCAAAAGAGGGACCTGGATTTCAGCAATCCAGCTTTGCGTGATTGGTATGCGGATCAATCGACCGGATTGCTTTCAGCGGGTGTGGATGGCTGGTGGAATGATGAAGGCGAAGGTTCCTTCACGACCTATTTTTATTGGAATCTGGCGGAGGCTCAAGCCATGGCCCGCCACTATTCCAACCATCGCCTGTGGACATTGAATCGCGCCTTCTCACCCGGCACCCAGCGCTTCGGCGCGGCGGCGTGGACGGGTGACATTTTCGCCTCTTGGGAAGTCTTGGCTGAAACGCCCGCCAGTTTATTGAACTGGAGCTTGTCGGGAATGCCATATAGCGCCTGTGACATCGGCGGCTTTTCTGGAAAGCCTTCCGCCGAACTTTTGTCTCGCTGGATGGAAGCCGGGGTGTTTTTTCCAATCATGCGCACCCATTCGGTCTTCAACGAGAAGCCTCATTTTCCATGGCTTTATGGCGCCGACGCTTTGGATGCCATGCGCAAGGCCATCAACCTGCGTTATCGCCTGATCCCCTTTTACTACAGCTTGGCGCACGAAACATTTGAAACCGGCCTCCCCATCATCCGTCCACTGGTCATGGAATTTCCTGATGATCCCGAAGTCGCCAGTATGTCCGACGAATGGATGGTGGGCGATTCGCTTCTGGCGGCGCCCATTTTGCAATCCGGCAACAAACGCTCCCTTTATCTTCCGGCGGGTGGCTGGTATGCCTTTGAATCCAACATTCCCCTCAAAGGGAATCAATCCATCGAAGCAACTGCTGGACTGGACGAAATGCCCGTTTATGTTCGCGAGGGAACAATCCTGACACTCGGCCCCATCATCCAACACACCAGCCAGCTTCCCGGCGGCCCGCTGCAATTACAAATCTATCCGGGCAAAGATGCGAATTTTACACTGGTCGAAGATGACGGCGTGACGACAGATTATATGAAAGGGCAGATTCGCCGCACTGCGTTCACCTGGCATGATGCGACCGGCAAATTAACTTGGAGAAGCAAAGGAAACTATGCTGGCAAAGATATATTCCAAAGCATGCAGGTCATTGTTTTCAATCCGCGCGAAAAGATCCAGGCCGAATGTCTGTTGAACTCCGGTGGTTCGCTTAGATTGACTTCCAAACCCCGGACTGCCGATACCAGTTCGCCGGGGAGACAAACTCGCCTTCAACGTGACGTCCCCCCAAATGCCGGTGGACAGCACATTCCAACGCCGTTCGCCTTGCGCAACAGGTGAATTGAACAAAATCGCAGACCCATGAATCCCATGACAACCAACACCACCCATCAAGCTGACCACGCTGCAAGAGACCCACGCTGGAACCGGTTTCATACACGAGGCGTTCCACAAGGACGACTCAACCGGGTTCACCCGTTCATGGTTCGCGTGGGCCGACACCATTTTCGGCGAACTGGTGTTAAAAACCTTCAATGAGTACACTCTTTTATTAGCCTAGCAATTCAACTAAATTTTGGAACCACACAACATAAACCATAATCAACAACGAACCCGACCTATGCGACTAAAAACTCTTCCAATATTCCTGGCCTTTCTGCTGATGGGCGTGGCCGACGCGATGGGACCGATGTCCGATGCCGTGCAGAAGAATTTTGCCATTTCCAGTACGCTGGCGACGCTGATGTCATTTTTTGTCTTCATCGCCTTTGCTGTTTTCAGCGTGCCGGGAGGATTGCTGGCTGCCCGCATTGGCAAGAAGAATGTATTGCTTCTGGGTCTGGCGCTGAACACCGTTGCCGTCGCTGTGCCTGCGTTTTCCGATCCTACGTATTCGGTTCTTCTGGCCTGTATTTTTGCCCTGGGTGTCGGCACCACGTTGCTCCAGGTGGCCGGCAACCCCATCATGCGGGACGTTAGTGCCGCCGGTGACTACAGCCGGAATCTCGCGCTGGCACAGGGCATCAAAGGAGTAGGTTCGACGACCATGACGATTTTGGCCACGGCCGGCATTTCTTTGGCTTTCCTGCCCGTGCTGCAAAACATGGGTTGGCGGGGGGTGTTTCCTATTTTCTTCATTTTGATGGCGTTGGCCTTGATCTTCGTTTTTTCGCTCAAAGTACAGGAGACCAAGGCGGAGGTCCCACCCAGCATTGTCAGTTCGCTCTCGCTTTTGGGCATTCCCACCTTCGCCTTGGCCGTCTTGGGCATCTTTCTTTATGTTGGGGCGGAAGTTTGCATGTGTCGGTTTCTGCTGCCGACGTTGAAAGACTTTGGGATCGCTCCCTCCACTGCGTCTTGGGCAGGTCCGGTGGCTTTCTTGGGGGCTTTAACCTTTGGACGAATCGTGGCGGGAAGTGTGAAGGTAAGCGCACGGACGTTCTTTCGGATCTCGGCATTCCTTGGATTGATTGGTGCCCTTCTTCTCATGCTTGGCAACAAGGGACTGGCTATCGTCGGCGTGGTGATTGGCGGATTGGGTTTCGCCAATATCTGGCCGATGCTCTTTTCGATTACGGTGGAGGAGAAACCTGAATGTGCCAATGAACTATCAGGTCTGATGTGCATGGCCATCTCCGGCGGGGCAATTGTTCCGCTGCTGATGGCGCGACTGCGGGACAACGGCATGACGAGCACGTCTTTCGTTGTTCCTGCCGCCTGTTTCGCCTACTTGCTTCTCCTTTCGCTCAAAGGGAGCAAAAAAAACAATACCCCAACCTGAAAACCATATGAACTTGAATGCAGACAGCCGGGTGGTGATGACGTTGGACGCGGGAGGAACCAATTTCCGGTTCTCGGCCATGCGCGGCAACCAACAGGTGACCGAAACCGTCACCATGCCGTCGGAAGCCACAAACCTGGAGCGGAGCCTGTCCAAAATTCTTGAAGGTTTCATGCGCATCAAGGAGTTATGTTCTGCGCCGCCGGTGGCCATCAGCTTCGCCTTTCCCGGACCGGCCGATTATCCCAACGG
>CAZKTW010000251.1:0-5382 GCA_964555775.1 uncultured Bifidobacteriaceae bacterium
CTGTATCGCCAGATGACGGTGCAGGAATATCTGGATTTTTTCGCCGCCGCCTACGGGATGGACGTGCAGGAACGCACCCGCGTTGTCGGGGATGTGCTGGCTTTGACCGACATGGAGGCGCGCCGGAACGATCTTATCAAAGGCTTGTCCCGCGGCATGCAGCAACGGATCAGCCTCGCCCGCGTGCTGGTCCACGATCCTACCTTGCTCCTGTTGGATGAACCCGCCAGCGGGCTCGACCCCCGGGCACGGATTGAACTGATGGAAATCATCCGGGAACTTCGGCGCATGGGAAAAACCATTTTCATCAGCTCTCACATTCTGTCCGAACTGGCGGAGCTGTGCGACAGCGTCACCATTCTCGACCGGGGATCGGTGCGCTACAGCGGCTCGATGAGCGGTCTGAACCACCGCGACGGCGAGGTGGCGGATTATCTTCTCACGCTCGCGGAGGAGCATCCGGCCGTGGAAGCCGCGTTGCGAAAAGTCAGCGGAGTCATCGAGGTGACGAAACCGGCGAAAGCGCCGCAGTTTCGGGTCAGTTTTCAAAAAAAGCAGACCGATCCCAACTTCTTGCTCCGCGCCGCGCTCGACAGCGGAGCGCAGATAACCGGTTTCCAGGAAATCGTGCGCCATCTCAATCAGGCGTTTATGGATCTCACCGAGCCGGGCGTGCCGCCGGTTATTGTGGCAGCCGCCGATAACGCACCACCGGTGCCGCCGATGCCCCAATCCGGAGGTCCATCGTGAAGCTGCCCGCCTTGGCGCTTTTCGAGCGCTCTTTGCGGTTGGAAACCCGATCTGCTCTGATGTGTTGGTCGCGCACCGGGCCATTGCTGCTGATCCTGTTGGTGTTGATGCCGATTCAGTCGCTGGCGAGGGCGGGGATGTTCGGCGCGCCGGGACTGCATTTTCTTCAGGAAATGGTCTGGCTGAACCTCGTATTCATCACGCTGGCGGGGCTGAGTTATTTCGCGTCCGCCATCACGGAGGAAAAAGAGGAGATGATGCTTGGATTGTTGCGGATGACGGATCTCAATTCGGTTGCCATTCTGTTGGGCAAATCCACGAGCCGGCTGGTTGGGTCGTTGCTTCTCCTGCTGGTGCAAGTTCCCTTCGTCCTGCTCGCCGTGACGCTTGGGGGCGTGGGCCTGCTTCAAATCGCGGCTTCCTACGGAACTTTGCTGGCCTACTTGTTCCTGGTCTGCAATCTGGCACTGCTGTTTTCGGTGGTGTTCCGCAACACGACAACCGCGGCCGCGTTCACCCTGATCGTTCTAATGGTGTTTCTGATTGGACATTATTGGGCGGCCGGGATGGAGCAAGAATTTGCTTCATCCCATGGCGTCAATATTCAACGGGGCGTTTGGCCCGCGCTCACCGCCATAATCGGTTTTTGGCGTGCTGCCACTCCCTCGAACCGCCTGGGTGAAATTTTCCAAACCGGGTTTGCGGGTCCAGCGGTCGGTTTTCAAGTGGCAAGCAATCTGGTGCTGGGAGTTCTTCTATTTCTGCTGGCGTGGCTGGTTTTTGATTGGTGCACCCGCGAAGAAAAGGATGCGGCCACACCCCGCCGATGGTTGTTGGGCCGTGCAACACGGCGCAGCCGGATCCCGCCCCGCCTCGTCGGCACCCGGGCAATCAGTTGGAAGGATTTCACGTTCATCAGCGGAGGCAGGTTTGGCTTGATCTTGAAGTTCGGCGTCGTGGCGCTCCTGGTGGCGCTCGTCAATCTCATCGCCCTGGAAACTGGATCTGGAAACGTTATTACCCGGGAGTTCGAAGGGTCGGTCCTCATCTGGACTTCCCTCGTCATAACGGCGGCCTGCCTGGCCTTGGAGGCGGCGCACATTTTCCGGGAAGAAATCCGGTGGAAGACGCTCTCGTCGCTGGTAATGCTGCCGGTTTCAGTGCCGGAACTCTGCTACCGCAAAGTCGCCGGCGCACTGGCCGGCACGCTTCCGCTGCTGGCCGGTTTCGTCCTCGGAGTGGTGCTGGTTCCGGAGGACGTCGGCAAGTTCCTCGAAGCTATATTCAAGGAGCCGATCGCGTTTGGAATGTTCATCGTGGCCATTCTTCAGTTTATTCTGTTCCTTCACCTCACGGCGTTTTTGTCCCTGATCATCAAACGCGGAGCGCTGCCCCTGGCCATCGCCATCCAGTATGTGGGCGGGTCATTTTTCATGATGTTTTTTGGGATCATTTTCTCGATTGGCGGCGGCAGTGGCGGCCCCGGCGCGATCTGCTTGTTTACCGTGATGATCTGTGTGGTGACGACCGTTGTTTTGCATTGCGCCATCGGCCTGCGCCTCGCTCGCGCCGCAGCCGAGGAATGACGTGCGACAATGTTGGAACAAATTATCGCTGAATTGGAGACTGTTACGGGAAAATATTTAGCCCAGAAGGCAGATCAACCCGATTAACGGAATCTTTACCAGGCGAATGCCATGCGGCAAGAATGAAGGCTGAATTCTGAAGGCTAAACGCTAAAATCTAAAACAAATCAAACCCATGAATCCAAATCTCATTATCGTCCTGAGCCTGCTGATTAACCTCGCGCTGTTCGCTGTCGGCGTGTGGGTGATTTACATGTTTTACGCCCGGCTCCGGGACATTGCCGACGAATTGCGCAAGTTCCGCATCGCCTTCGAAATGGCCCAGGACCGCGCCGGTTCAAAGGCGGAAGGCGTCGAGCCGAAAGGCTGAATTCAAAAGGCCAAAGGCCAAAACACGCCGGCAACCGCTTTCCCGGTTGCCAGCCGGCACAGCTTGTGTTAACACCTCCAATATCATGAAAGCCAAAATAATTTTCAGCGCCCTGGGTCTGCTCGTGTTCGGCAATCTGGCGGCCGTCGCCGGGGAATTTCCCGACGATTGGACGTGGGACGACAAGCCAGAGCAACGCGCCGCCCACGCCGCCCTCGAGGGCAAGCCCATGCCCGCCTTTCACGTCAGCAACTGGATCAATGGCGGCATCACGGCCGGCGACATCAAAGGCAAGGTCATTGTCGTCGATCTTTACGCCACCTGGTGCGGCCCCTGCATGCGGGCCATTCCCCACAACAATGAACTCCTGAAAAAATACAAATCTCAGGGCCTGGTCGTCATCGGCGTCTGCACGTCCGATAGCGGGCAGGAAACCTTTGCCGCCAACGCCCAGCAACATGGCGTTGAATATCCGGCCGCCCGCGATCCCGAATTGAAATCTGAGAAAGCCTGGGCCGTGAAATATTATCCCACCTACGCCATCATTGACCGCAAAGGCATCGTCCGCATCGTGGGCTTGCAACCTGATCACGTCGAAGAGGTCGTCAAGAAACTGCTGGCAGAACCTGCACCGTAAGGGGAGTGGCGACTGGCGAGTGACGAGGGATGGGCAAAGGCTGAATTCTGAAGGCTAAACGCTAAAGTTGGGAGTCAGAACAGGTGGAACATTCAACGGCAGGGGCGTCGGGAATCGTCCTCGTTCTCGTCCTCGTCCTCGAAGCGAAACATCGAACATTCAACATTCAACTCTCAACATCGAAAGTTCAACTCCGAGGTTTTGTGGAGCCCACCAGGTTGGCGAATCGACGGGCGCGATCGGTGACCGCCGGGCGCGGGTGATTGATCTGCGCGGGCGCGTTCCAGAGGATGTAAAATTCAAAATCATCCGCCGCCCGGCGATGGGTTTGTGCAAAGGCGGCCAGGCGCGGGGACATGATGTGCTGGGCGTTGGTCAAGGCGATGCCGGGGTCTTGCGGATTGCCGCCCGGCCACAGTTCGGGGCGGATTTGATAGCGCGAGATTTCTCCGGCCGGCCCGACGATATGGTCATCCCCGCCGCTCTCCAGCATGGCCAGCGCGGTCCAACGATCCATCGCCAGGGCGTTGGTGGACAGGAGCAGGATGATGAACAGGATTCTCACAGCAGTTCCCGGCTTCGCCGGCTTCATATTCAACCGCTTTAAGCAGGCCAGATGCCGGGGCCGGTGGGAAAGGTTGAGAAAGGCGGAAACATTCAACGCCGAAGGCGGTGGGAGACGAGGGTCGAGAGCCAGAAAGGGCGGATTGCAGTTTGCAAATGTGTTGAGCCGTCGTTTCGCAATTTGCATTCAGGTCAAGCGCGTTGGGTCATAATGCGTGCCGCGCAAGACGAAGTCTTATACGCAGCCTCGCAAGAATGGGTTTCAGCCCGAAGCATTACCCCGCCAGTTTGAAACCATATTCTTCGGCACCATCGAAGTTTTATCGGCGCCACATGCGGGTTAACTGTCTAATATACGGGCAAATCCACATAGGTTTGTGAAAACAATGGGCACCCGGACGAGTTCCGAAGGGTTGGCGACGGTGGCGTTGCCTTCACTCCGGGGCGACGAGGCATCGCTGCTACCGGCTCGCGTACCAACTGTGCCGGGACGTGTTAATCCAGTCCGCCTGAAAGCATGGGCGGGATATCATTCCCCCAGATTGCGCCGCAGCTGCGCGTTCAGTTTTGCCGGGGAAAGGACGGTGATGGTTTTGCCTTTGGCGGCGAGCAGTTTTTGTTCGCGCAACTTTGCGAGCGTGCGGGGAAAAGTTTCGCTGACGGTGCCGAGCTCGGTCGCCTGCACGCGTTTGGTCATGGCCAGTTCGATATTCACCGGCGATCCGCTTTGCGGATTCGGACAACATTTCACCAGCCAGTTGGCCAGCCGCGTCCCGGCATTTTTCAGCGTCAAATCTTCCAGTTGCCCGACCAACACCCGCAAATTGCTGCTCACGGAGCCGAGCATCCACAATGCGAGTTCCGGCTGGCGTTTGAGCAGGCCCAGGATGCCGTCCTTCAGCACGAGCAATACCTGCGTCGGCTCCAGCGCCCGGGCATCGGCGGGATAACCGGTCGCCGAGGGCAGCGCCACCTCGGCAAAGGAATCGTCCGTGCGAAAGATATGAATCATCTGCTTCTTGCCCATGGCGCTGACTTGGTGGACGTTCACGGCGCCGCGTTGCACGACGTAAAAACCGTGCACGGGAAAGCCGTTCGATGAGCGTTGACGGCGGGAACGGTGCGATGACAATCAAACCTTCGTCCGGTTTGAGCGCGTCCACACATTTGCGGATTTCGGGAAAGGGCTCGAGGCCGCGACGGATCAAGTCGCGCGCGTCAAAACGTTGGAACTGATTCAGCGGCGGCATATTCGAGGCTTACAAGTTTCACCCGGGCATGCACGAGTTCGTCTCAGCCGGAACGATTCATCAGGGCACAGCGCGGCGGAACCGCAACCAAAGGAGCGCGGCTGTGGGCGTAGCACCAGCCGCAGCGCTCCGCCAGCAAAGCCGGTTCGGAACCTCCTTGGATTCAACCCTTGCGCAGCGCTGCGGCTGGTCTTTCAGACACAGCCGCGCTCCGGAGAATCTTCG
>CAZKTW010000252.1:0-5299 GCA_964555775.1 uncultured Bifidobacteriaceae bacterium
AATCACATTTTCGTGCTCCGTATTGCCGACCTGGCCGATGGTCGCATAGCACTCCGCATTGAATTTGCGAATCTCACCTGAGGGCAGGCGCAACTGCGCGTAACCCTCGTCGCGCGACATCAACGTCGCCGCACCGCCCGCCGAACGGACCATCTGTCCGCCGTGACCGGGCACGATTTCAATGTTATGAACCGACGACCCAATGGGGATCGCCTTGAGTGGCAGCGCATTCCCGATTTCGGGCGGGGCGGTCGGACCGCTGGAGATGGCCGTGCCAACCTTGACGCCAACCGGGGCGATGATGTAACGCTTCTCGCCGTCCTTGTATGCCAGCAACGCCAGGCGTGCCGAACGCATCGGATCGTATTCAATCGCCGCGACCGTCGCTTCCACGCCATGTTTCTGGCGTTTGAAATCCACGAGGCGGATCTTCTGTTTATGGCCGCCGCCCAGGCCGCGCGTGGTCACGCGACCATAGTGGTTGCGACCACCGGTTTTCTTCCGCGTGATGACCAGCCGCTTTTCCGGCTTCGTCTTCGTAATATCGCTAAAGTCCGCGATCGTAATGTATCGCGTGGACGGCGTTAGCGGTCTAAATGATTTAACTGGCATAAAATCAAAACAATCCAAGTCAGCAACTCTTGGTAGTCGGCGAGCCATCATTCCCGTCCCCGTAAGGGATCGGTTATCGGTCCGCAATCATGCTGTCCGTTTAATCTTTGGGACGAAACGGAGCGGAGAAAATATCAAATGCGTGACGTGTTGCAAGAGGTTTTTTAACAAATTTTGGCCGGGCTGAACAAATCCAAAACCATGGGATTGGCGCGGATTCATTCTAGCCCGCTTTAAGGGCAATTTAATTAATCTCGTAGCCGCGAATGTCAGTTCGCCCCAGATCGTTCTCCATTATTCAAGTTGCGCCGACTGACGTTGGCGGCTACACAATTTTTGAAAAGACGCTAGGCAGGAGATCGGCGGCAGCACGCCGGTGCAACGTTTCCTGCGGGCCACGATTACGAAGATTCCCATTAACCGGAAACCGGACCGCCCAGCGATCTCTCCTCCATGTTCGCCATTTGTTGTAACGCCTCGTCATGGCCCAAGGCCAGGGCGGCGGCGATTTGCTTCGGCTCCGCCGTGAACGAGCTTACCGGCAGCGGACGGAGCGGACGGAACACCCGGAGCCGGACTCCCGCCGGCGGCCGTTTCATGAGGTCAAGGGCGGCGTTGTAATTCACATTTTGCCGCGCGGTCCAGGCCCGGGCCACCATCGGAAATTCCGGGTAGGCCAGCTTCCCCATCCAGCGCGGCACCGGTTTGAGGCGGAAGGCGGGATTGTGCGTGAGCACCACGGTAATGTCCGTCGCACCATCCTGGATCGCCCGGCGGAGGGGAATGGGATCCGCCACCCCGCCGTCGGCGTAAGGCTTGCCGTCCACATAATCAAACCCCCGCGTCGCCAAGGCCATGGAAGCCGTGGCCCGCAGAGCCGCAAAGACGCGGTCGTCGCAGACGTGAAAGTAAACCGGTTCGCCCGTGTGACAGTCGGTCAGCACGATGAAGAAGCGGGTGGGCGCCTGTTGCAGCGCGGCGACGGAAAGCGGAACGCGCTTGCGAATGACATGGTCCACCAGGTATGCCAGGTCAATGATTGGTTTGTGGCGAAGGAGATTGCTTTTGCGAACGACGTTGCAAGCCAGATCGCGCCAGATGGCCAGGCCCGGCTCCCACATGTCAGCGACAAAATAAGCCGCCGAGCAGGCGCCGGAAGAAGCCGCATAAACGAAATCGTATTGTCGCCGCCCGCGTTCATGAAGATAAGCCAGCACCCCGGCCGCCCACGCTCCGCGCATCGCCCCGCCTTCCACAATCAATGCTGTTTTGCAGCGGGTGCCAGACTCTGCATTTTCCATCTTCGGCGGCGACATCGCCATTTCCTTTCAACGGCGGACCCGGTTGCTTCAGGTGGGTCCTCTGGTAGGATTCCGTTGATTCAACATAGCACACACCCGGTAGAATCATAGTGGGGCATTCCAACGCAGAGGCGCAGAGAACGCGGAGTTTCGCTGAGTTTAATTTTCTGCGCGGTCCTCGACGTCCTCTGCATCGCTGCGTTAAGGCTTCCGGACGTTTGGGATCAAAATCAATGCCGGAACTGCGACTGATTGCCGTCCTTGGCCAGCCGCGAAGATTTCGTTGAGGGCAATTTCGCAACTGGCGAAGAAACTGTCACCGTCCACGTGCAGGATACGGTTGGGCGTTTTTGTGTTCACGGGCAAACTTTAATTGGACCCAAATCCAGGTCATGTCAAATCCTCGCGTGAAGGCAGGGACAAAGACGATCCTACCCGCCAAAACAGAAATTACCGCCACGAAGCGGAATGGCTGTTTCTGGGAGCGCTGGCGTCTCGCCGGCGAGTGGATTAGCAACACGCCGGCGGGACGCCGGCGCTCCCAGGAGGAAAAGAATGATGCCCCAAGCGTTCAGAGCTCCCTCTTCAGACGGTACCCATCTATCAGCTTTGGAGGGAACCGCCTGAAGGCGGGACTCCAAACCCCACACAAAAAAAAGGCGCGGAGTGAAATGCACTCCACGCCTTTGAAATTGAAAGTTCGCCTACGTCAAAACAATCTTGTCGCCATCCTTCAACGTCACGATGGCTTTTTTCCAGCTCGGCGCCTGGCCGGCCTGGGAGGTGCGTTGCCGGCGGAATTTGCCGCGGACGTTCAACGTGTTGACCTTCGTGACCTTGACCTTGAACAGTTCCTGCACGGCCTGGCGGATCTCCGTCTTGTTCGCGCGGCGATCGGCCACGACGGTGTATTGATTGTACTTTTCGCCCTGGCGCGTGCCTTTTTCCGTCAGGCGGACGGTTTTGACGATTTCAAAAGCGTTCATGTTATTCCTTGGTCAGACGGGCTTCAATCTTCTCAAACGCGCCCTTCGTAAAGAGCAGCTTGTCGGGCCGTAAAATGTCGTACGTGTTCAGCGAATCACTCGTGGCCAGCGCCACGTCCGGCACGTTGCGCGAGGCGAGGGTGAGGTTCTTGTCCGCCGCGGCGACAATGAGCGTCGTGCCGGTCAACTCGAGCGTGGACATCAGGCCGACAAAATCCTTCGTCTTGGGCGAACTCAACTTCAATTCATCCACCACCACCACGTCCCCGGCCTTGAGCCGCTCGCTCAACGCCTTGCGCAGCGCCAGGGCGCGGGTGCTCTTGGAAACCTTCTTCGCAAAGTCGCGGGGCCGGGGTCCAAAAACCACGCCGCCGCCCACCCACAAAGGCGATTGATGCGAACCGGCGCGGGCGCGGCCGGTGCCCTTCTGCCGCCACGGTTTCTTGTTGCTGCCGGAAACTTCGCCGACGTTTTTGGTGCAGGCGGTGCCGCTGCGTTGGGCCGCTTGATAGGCGACCACGACGTCGTGCACGGCTTGCGTGCCCTTGCCGTCTTCGATCAGCGGGAACTTCACTTCGAGTTCGCCCGACTTTTTCCCTTCAATGTTTTTAATGGCAATTTTCATGGCCGTTCAAATTACTTTTTGGCTTCCGCGGGTTTGGCTTCAGCCTTCTTCTCGGCGGCGCCCTTCTTCTTCATCGGCGCAATACTGACCGGCGGCTTCCAGCCCTTGGGCCGTTTCTTGGATTCGCGGATGACAACGTAGTCGCCTTCCGCTCCGGGGATCGCGCCCTTGATGAGCAGCAAATTGTCCGCCTCGCGCACCTGGATGACTTCCAGGTTCTGCGTCGTGCGCGTGTCCTGCCCCATGTGACCGGGCATCTTCATGCCGCGCATGACGGTGCCGGGGAACAGGCGCTGGCCGATGGCGCCACTGCGGCGGTGCCAGCCCTTGGCGCCGTGCGTCGAATCGCCACCCGCAAACCGATGGCGTCTGACGACGCCTTCAAAACCGCGGCCCTTGGTGACGCCGATGGCATCCACAAAATCGCCGGGCGCGAACAGCGTCGGGCCAACGACGTCGCCGGGTTTCACTTCCTTGGAGAAATTCCGGAATTCCTTGATGCGTTTCACCGCCACGCCGTTTTGCTTCTTGATGTGGCCGAGCAACGGCTTGGAGAGGCGCTGCTCCTTTTGATCGTCGAAGCCAAGTTGAACGGCGTTGTAACCATCCTTGCCGGCCTGGGTCTTCACCTGCAGGACGCGATTGGGACCGGCGAGGACAACGGTGACGGGGATCAACACCCCGTTGGCGTTATAGACGCGCGTGCTGCCGAGTTTTTTTCCTAAAAGTCCGAGTGGCATAATCAATAAATCGTTGAAGGGTTGAAACGTTGAATCGTTACACCGTTAAATCTTGATGGTGATGTCCACGCCGGCCGGGAGATTGAGCTTTTTCAATTCATCCACGGTCTTGGCGGTCGGGTCGAGAATGTCAATCAGCCGCTTGTGCGTGCGCTGCTCGAAGGTTTCCTGCGACTTCTTGTCCGCGTGGGGCGACCGTTGGACGGTGAAGCGCTCGATGCGGGTCGGCAGCGGGATGGGCCCGGCGACACGCGCGCCGGTGCGTTTGACGGTGTCGGCGATTTCACGCGCCGATTGGTCTATGACACGCTGGTCATAAGCCTTGAGTCGAATGCGAATGCGTTGGGCAGCCATACAAAGAACAATTGTCTGTTAATGTTAAACTAAACGGTCCCGCCGTCGTTTGAAAGCGGGCGCGCAATCTATCAAACACCCCCGCCAATGCAATATATTTTTTAAGTTTTTTTGGTCCAATCCCTTCCACCCTACCAAACGGCGTCTTTGTGGCCCAAGAAATGGGATTCATTGCATGGCGCCATTTTGGAGAATGTCCTAACACCACATTTGGACAGGTGGGAGGTTGTTAAAACGTGTCTTAACTAATCCCAACGGGATTGCGCCTCCCAGCCCAAGGTTGCCGAGTCGGCGAGGCTACCTTGGGTCTGGTGCAAGGATTTTTCACAACCCCAACGGGGTTGCGTCGCCGGCGGGCAACGATTTGCCACAACCCCGTTGGGGTTGATGATGATTCTGATTCGTGTTCGCAGGGTATCGCTCCGCTCAACCCTGAGCTGGTTGACATTGCCCCGTTGGGACAAACCATTTCTTTGAAACAAAAAAACGGCCTCCGTTTCCGAAGGCCGCTTGCAGATAAAATTTACAGGCGGACCTAGGTTCTGGCCGCCGGCTTCTTGGCTGCCGCATCCAGAATCGTGCTGAGCACGCTGTTCGGCACCTGCTCGAACGTCAGCGGTTCCATGGAATAAGAGGCGCGGCCTTTCGACAGCGACCGGATGGCTGTGGCGTAACCGAACA
>CAZKTW010000253.1:0-5290 GCA_964555775.1 uncultured Bifidobacteriaceae bacterium
TTGACGGCGCCATTGTCACCGACGAAAACTTCGCCACGCTGCTGCTGGACGTGGCGGTGCTGCGGTCGCTGAACATCCGCGTGGTGCTCGTCCACGGCGCGTCGGCGCAAATCAAGGCGCTGGCGGAGGAACAGAAAATCCCGGCCTCCAATCTGGACGGCTCGGGCGTCACGGACGCGGCCACGCTCAATCTGGCGCTCACCGCCGCCAACCGGCTCACGCATGAGATTCTCGAAGGCCTTTCGGCCAACGACCTGCGCGCCACCAGCACCAATGCCATCATCGCCCATCCCATGGGCATCATCCAGGGCGTCGACCATCTGTTCACCGGCAAGGTCGAGCGCGTGGATGTGGAAATGCTCCAGTCGCTGCTGGCGCAGGGGGTGGTGCCGGTCATTCCGCCGCTGGGATTCGACGGCGACGGCAAGACGTATCGCGTGAATTCCGATGGCGTGGCGGTGGCGGTGGCGGACGCGCTCAAGGCCATCAAATTGATTTTTATCACGGCGCAGGACGGCTTGATCTACAGCGGCAAACTCATCCGGCAGATGCTGGTGGCGGAATTGGAAAAGCTTTTGTCGCAAAACAGCGCTGGGTTTGCGCCCGAAATCCTGTCCAAGGCGCAACACGCCGCCAGCGCCTGCAAGGCCGGCATCCCGCGCGTCCACATCATCAATGGCAAGGTGGACGAAGGGCTGCTCGCCGAGGTGTTTTCCAACGACGGCATTGGCACGCTCATTTACGCCAACGAATACCAGCAAATCCGGGCGGCCAAAAAGAAGGATGTGCGGGCGATTCAACTGCTGACGAAGGCGGCGGTCGAGTCGGATGAACTGGTCAAGCGGACCCGGTCGATGATTGAGAAAAGCCTGGGCGACTACTTCATTTTTGAAATTGATAAGAACCCGGTCGCCTGTGTGGCGCTGCACGTTTATCCCGAACAAAAAAAGGGCGAGCTGGCCTGCCTGTACGTCAATCCGTCGCACGAGAACCAGGGCATCGGGCGGAAGCTGATTCAATATGTGGAAAGCAAGGCGCGCGAAATGGGCCTGGGCGAACTGCTCACGCTCTCGACGCAGGCGTTCACCTATTTTCAGTCCAAGGGCGGTTTCGCCGAGGGCACGCCCGACGATCTGCCGGCCGCGCGGCGTGAGAAATACGATCAAAGCGGGCGCAACTCGAAGGTGCTCGTGAAGAAATTGAAATAGGCAACCGACTATTTCCGTGCCCGGAAACCTTTCACGCGCCTTCGCCGATTGCCTTAGCAAATGCAGGCAGCTTGGGGTTCCAACGTCACAACGGATGTTGCTGGTGAGTGTTGCCGGCCAGACCGCGGTGCTTTTCGAAAAACCCCGGGCGTTTTGCTGCCCTGTTTGTGAAAATCGGGTATATGACCCGGTCAATAGATTCCGTTGCTCCACCTCGCGTTTTGGCATCCGCCAGGTGGAAGGCTCGAATGGCACGCCGCTGGGCTTGCACCGGATCGTGGAAAAAATCGGCGGCGGGTGGCCGGTGGGGACGGTTTTCAAAGGCCGCCAGCCGATGGGGTACACCTGGCAGGGAATGCCGGAGGCCAAGATCACCACGCGTATTCTCTGGCTGGACGGGCTCGAACCCGGCTTCAACCGTGGCGGTAACGTGGATTCGCACGCGCGTTACATTTACATTCATGGCACCGGCGATGAGACCACGATTGGCCGGCCGGCCTCATACGGTTGCATTCATATGGCGGCAAATGATCTGGTTCCACTCTTCGACAGATTACCAAGCGGCACATTGGTCTGGATTTCTGAACGTTGAATCGTAGCCGTCGAGGTAACGAGGCTCTGACCAAATTCACGATATTCGATTTACGATTTACGAATCACCTCACGATTCGGGTGCGCCACGTAAATCGCATATCGTAAATCGAAAATAATGTGCCTCGTTACCTCGGCTGCTACGATTCATTATTGGCGCTTGTGATTTGGCAAAGGCGGTATAGCTTGCCTTCGTGTTCGCACGGTTCGGCAAAGGTTGTGTGATTGTGGCGCTGGTGGTGATGACCGGCGCACACTGGGCTGCGTTGCAAACGGTGGCCTGGACGACGATGCTCGCGGACAATCTGCGCACGCATTCGGTTGGGGAAGCGGTGGCCTGTACCTTTGATGGCAAACATCCCTGCTGCCTCTGCAAAGCCATCGCCGCGGGTAAAAAATCCGAAACGAAGTCCGAATACACCCTTCAATTGAGCCGGCTTGAATTTCCGCCGTCCCCGGACAATTTCGTTTTGGTAGGTCCGTCACAGTTCAAACTTTTGCCCCAGATAAATGTATTTGCCGAATCGCTTGTCTTTCAGCCGCCGACCCCTCCGCCTCGCGGTATTTTCACTTAATCCTTAGCCGTTCCATGGCCGGTGCCGTATCGGCATGGGTGTTGGTTTTCCTTTTAACCTGAGACCAGCCTGGTGGCGTGGTTTCGCAACTTTGAAATTTTTAAATGAAGAAGAAAAAGAATAATCAATTTAGTTCTGCAATAACGGTAAAAGCCGGTTGTGGTCTGTTGGCCGGAATACTCGCGCCGGGTCTGGCTCATGCCTGCGCCTGCGGCTGCGGCGTTTTTGACGTGGGCACCAGTTCAATGTTTCCCAATGGCCAGGGTGGAATGGCTTTCCTGCAATATGACTATCAGGATCAGAACCGCAACTGGAGCGGCACATCCCAGGCACCCTCGGGCAATAATGACGACAAGGAAATTCGGACGGACTTCGTCACGGCCGGTTTGCAGTACATGTTCAACTCCAGTTGGGGCGTACAGGCGGAGGTGCCGTTTGCCTACCGCTACTTCAAGACCGACGCCGGCAGCACCACCTGGGGAAGTCTTGGTGACATCCGGGTGGAGGGCCTGTACACCGGATTCACGGCGGACCTGGCGGCGGGTGTGACTTTCGGCGTCAAACTGCCGACCGGCAATGATAACTACAAACCCGATCTCGTGGATCGCGACACCCAGATCGGAAGTGGGAGCACGGATATTCTGGTCGGCGGTTTTTACCGGGACAATCTGGATCGCAACCAAAATTGGGATTGGTTCGCGCAATTGCAACTGGATGTGCCGGTGCTGATCCAGGCCCAATACCGTCCGGGCGTGGAATTGGATACGGCGGCCGGGATCGATTACAAGGGTTGGTCCATTGGCCGGGTGAAAATCTCGCCGGTGGGGCAGGTCATCTTTTCCGAACGGACGAGTGACAGCGGGGCGGCGGCCAATTCTGAAAATTCGGGCTACCAACGCATCCTGCTTTCACCGGGCATCGAATTTCATATTCATCCGGTGAAGCTGTATGCCGACGTGGAATTGCCTGTTTTCCAGAATGTCACCGGCAACCAGGTGGTGGCGCCGGTCCTGTTCAAGGCCAGCGTGAGCTTTATGTTTTAGGCGTATTGAAATAAAAAGATTCGGGCGACGGTCGCAAGGAGGCCGGGCAGGGGATGCCCATTGAAAAACGACCGCCACCCGAATTAAACCAATCCCGGGGCGTTGCCGCCGGGTAAAACCGATTCGGGCGACGGTCGCCAAGGAGGTGGGGATGGAGAATCCCGCTGAAAAAACGACCGTCCGCCCGAATCAAAATCCAAAACCTGCATCATCACAGCTGCGCATCAGAAAACTGTTGGCGCCGCCGATTTAAATTTTAAAAGAACCTTCCGCCGCATCCGCCCCGAAATGAAATCCTTTCGCATCCTCATAACCGACCGGCACGCGGGCTTCAATCGCGGCACGCAGTTTCATGATGATTCTGACTGACGCATCAACACTCGGGCCGGTGGGGCCGGGAGGCTTGCCACCCGATGGCAGCGCCATCGTTTGCTCCAAGCACTTTTTTGATAACCAGTTGGTGGCAATCACGTTGCAAATATTCATCAGACCGCTAAACTGGGCTTTCCGTTTATTGGCAACTAGTTAGCGGATTTTGCGGGCTGCAGTCTGATGAATTGCCGGAAAAGTTTTTGAAAAGCGTTCGGGTCGGCGTTGACGGTGCCGGAAACTTCGCCCTTTTCACTTTGGCTTTTTGGCTTACCTTCTCTCCGCATGACTTTGAATGAGCAGATGACGCGATTGGCCCGCCAGGCCAAGGCGGCGTCGCGCGAACTCGCCCAGCTTACGACGGCGGAGAAAAATTCGTGTCTGCTGGCGATGGCCGCGGCGCTGGAAAAAAACGCCGCCGCCATCAAACAAGCCAACACCCTCGACATGGAGGCCGCCGCGAAGAGCGGCCTTGCTTCAGCCATGCTCGACCGTCTCAAGCTCGATGACCAACGCATCGCGGGTATGGGGAAAGGTCTGCGCGAAGTTGCGGGCCTGGGCGATCCGGTCGGAAAAATCCTGGACGAACGCGTCCGGCCCAATGGTTTGAAGCTCCGGAAAATTTCCACGCCGATTGGCGTGGTGGTGATCATTTACGAATCGCGTCCCAACGTGACAGCGGACGCGGCGAGCCTGTGTTTTAAATCCGGCAACGCGACGATCCTGCGCGGCGGCAAGGAGGCGTTGAACTCGAACCAGACCATCGCCCAGATCATGATTGAGGCCGGGAAGCAGGCGCTCGCGAAATTTCCCGAATTCGCCATCCAGGTCGTGCCCGTTCCCGACCGCGAGGCGATTCCCATTTTGCTGTCGCTCACGCAGTACATTGATCTCTGCATGCCGCGCGGCGGCGAGGGCCTGATTCGCGCCGTGGCCGAATGTTCCAAGGTGCCGGTCATCAAGCATTACAAGGGTGTCTGCCATGTGTTTGTGGACGCGGATGCGGATTTGAAAATGGCCGTGGAAATCGCCATGAATGCAAAGGTCCAACGTCCGGCCGTCTGCAACGCGATGGAAACATTGCTGGTGGACCAGGCCGTCGCGGAAGAATTTCTTCCGCAGATTTCGCAGCAACTCGCGGATAAGAAAGTCGAACTGCGTTGCGACGCGGTTTCGCTGGGCTTGGTTCAATCGGCAATCGGCAACCGGCAATCGGCCATCCGGCCCGTGGCCGAGCAGGATTTTTACACCGAATACAACGATTACATCCTGAACGTGCGCGTGGTGGACGGGGTGAAAGCAGCGATTGACCATATCAACCAGTACGGCTCGGCGCATTCGGACAGCATCGTCACGAAGAACGAGGCGCACGCGAAACAGTTTCTGGCCGAGGTGGATTCGGCGACGGTTTACTGGAATGCCTCGACGCGGTTCACCGATGGCGGCGAATTCGGCATGGGCGCGGAAATTGGCATCAGCACCGACAAAATCGGCGCGCGCGGCC
>CAZKTW010000254.1:0-3567 GCA_964555775.1 uncultured Bifidobacteriaceae bacterium
ACGAACAGGCATCAAAGGTGGACTTGAAAACGAAACAAGGTGCCCGGGAAATCGTTTCCGTCAGACACATGGCCGCGGCGCCGCCTGCGTGACTGATGACATACGCGCCGCGGTGATACGACGCCACAAGTGCGCCTTCACTGGTCGCCATGGGAACAAAAAAGTCACCGTTGGCCTCAATGCCGTTGATTCGCAGTGGGCCAATCACGGCCACCGGCACCTGAGCAAATCCAACGAGATTCTCAATGTTGTTGGAGAGCGTATCCGGCGCCGGTCGCCCTGCTGCGCCTGCCAGACAATCCACGGTAATTCCCATTGTTTTGAGGAAGCCCTGACGTTTCTCAAGCCCGGCGGCAGTATGGTCGTTGCACAGAGGCAGCCTGTCGGCGAGCGGTTCTGCGGCGGGCAAGCGTGGGGACAGCCGTTTTCGCAGCCCATCCCGATCTGATTTTTTGAGCAGCCTTTCCCGGATGTTTTGGGCTGTTCGTTGGGATACGCTCATATTTGATAATTTGAAATTTTTGCTGTTAGAGGTGTTTTTGATAACGCGGCGTCAATAGAATAAAGCGTCCACCCCGCACCACTTTGCCCACTCGTTTATTGTGGATGTCCAGCAGGTAGATGTAACCGTTGGCTTCGAACAGGCACTCATTGCAACCCTCTAAAAAAGCGACATCACCAAAATAAAACTGGGCGATGTGCAGGAGTCCGGGATTAACTGCAAGATATTCGACTTGGGCCTGCCAGTTGGTCCCGGAATAGATTCTGAGATGGCTTCCGAGTCCGGGTTCGGTGTAAACACTCAAATTTCCACATGAATCGCTGTTGTAAGATCTGCCCCAATCATCTGAACCATACCAACCGCCGCTGCCAGTTCGACCATAACACGTCAACACGTCCGGTGCGTTGGTCTGCGTTTCGGGAGTTTGCGTCAGTGTTTCGGTCGAAAGCAGGGCTGTGGGTTGAATCGCACATTGAATTGTTCCCGCCTTTCCAAAACCGCCCACATAGAATTTTGTTTCATTTGTTGACCACGCAACGGATGCCTCACCAAAACCTTCCTTTTGAATGAGCGGTTGGTCAATGTGTTGTCCGGTTTCAAGATTCACCACCTCAAGTGTATTGCTGTTTTCGTTGGCATACGCCACATATTGTCCCGTTGGGCTAAATGCGAGCTGATTCATCACAAAACGTTCAGTGGATTCCAGGACGAATTTGCACTGTGCCGTCACTGGCCGGTAAAGGTAAACATTGCCGTTGGTGCCGCGAAACAGGCAAAGCTTGAGATCGGCAGATAGCAAATAATCTCTCACGGTCATGGGAACGATTGTCTCCGGGGTCGAACCGCCCAATTGCATCGACTTCAAGTTGTCGTTCGTGCCATCGGTAAAAAACAGCCTCACTGCCGGATGACTGGACCAATTGGCCTTTTGCGTAAACTCGTGTATCGATTGTGGAAGCGGTCGGGTGAGATAATAGTGCAACGGTGCGACCACGGCGTAACTCGCCAGGTTTGCCAGCAGAATTCCCTTCCAAATTCTGCCGGGAGCGATTTTATGTTCATTCCTTCGCAGCCATCGGAATGCATATGCACCTTCCACACCAATAGTCACTCCGAAATAAATAAGCGTTCCGACGGCGACAGCCGACGGGTAGCGGGCAAAAAATCCTGGCAGATCCTCGGGCAACAAAAAGCTGTAAAGCCATGCATTCAGAATCTTGACGGGAATGCCGGCGAGCAAAGAGAGGCAATTGGCAATAAATGTGAAACGGCACAAACTTCTGAATGGGATGGACCAGACTTTCTTGAGGATTAACGCCTCGATACCAATCTCGAACAACAGCAATGGTATCAATACAACCAACCCGAGACCCAGGACCAGAGGGAGGTCAATTGCATCGGCAAATATCGGGCTCATGGTCGGTTAATATTTAGTCCAATCCAGCGGCTTTGCACAGTGCCGGGTAATTCCAAATTTGGAGGTAATTAACCCTTTTGTTTTGATTCCTGATTTTTGGGCGAGAACTGCAATGGCAACACAGCACTTGCCGGTCGCTGGTCAACTCGAAATGCCAGATACAGACCTCACCCGGCGGTTTCAAAAGCGTGCCGGATTCGCCATTGTTGACGTTCAAATACTGAATCACCCCGGCCAAACAGCTTGAAAGAAGAAGATTGCGCCCGGGGTCAAAGCGGACACAGTAAGCCAAAGGCCGAGAATTGAGATCATTCTCGTCATCCTTGGGTGCATCAACGGAATAAACCGGGGCAGGCGCATCCTTCGCCGCCAACAGAAGTTCTTTCCAATCAAATATCCGCATTCCATTGCCTGCAATAAACAATTGTTCGCCAGCCGGACTGAATTGCACGTCAAATAGACTCTCTTTGGTTTCAAATGACCTGAGTGAGCTCACGCGGACTTTTTCTACCATTGATTTGATTTTTTGTTGCGCCTCAGCGCTCAATTGTTCAACCGCCTTGGGATCCTGTAAAATAGACGTGCGTAATTCCGGGTTAATCCCAAGTTTCTGCATGATTTTGGGAGACTCCAAAAATGTCTCCAGGCAGCTGCGGATGAGCGTGCCCGAGGTATCCTTGGCAAAGAAATCAATAGTTTCGACCTTTCGACCAACACAAAGTTTTTTGACCAGTTCACTTTTTTCCAAATCAACGATTGCAAGTTCCTGTTGAAAAGCGATGGCAGCGAATTTGCCAGACGGATGGACTGCCGCTTTTCTGGCCCCACCAAGACCCTTGACGTTGATGACCGGGCGTTTCTCCGCCATCGAGCTGACGATAAACTCGCCACCTCCCAGACTGTAAACCCATTGCTCATCCTGACTGAATGACACCGAGTCAACAGCACACGTATGGGCTATTTCAAAGGCCAATTCCTTACGTTGCCAATCCCAGACGCGCATTTTCCAGTCACCCGCCGCGAAACCGCCGGCCAGCCACTTAGCGGACGGACTCATGCAAAAAACATGAGCCGTCCAGTTGGTCTTCAGCCCGACCGGTTGAAGAGGGACATTCCAAGGCGGTTGAATGGTAAAAAATTCCGGCGCATGCTCTGGGTCGTCAACCGGCCTGGTTAGGTGATAGGATTGCCACACGAGCAGGAGCCCGTTCGTGGCGGAATCGGTTCCCCAAGCGATTGAAATTGGCAGGCCGGGACCTTTCTGAGCGGGCGGTTTTATTTCGGCCAGGAGAAGGCCTTCCTTTTGCAAACGCTTTTTCTCGGCGGCAATCTGGGCTTTGGCGGCCCGCTTCGCCGCCTTTTCGGCGCTCAAGTCTGGAATGTGAACGAATTGCTTCCAGCCTATGATTTCATCCCGCTCGCCAGCCTGAAGATATTCATAGCTGCTCAAAGCATTTTGCAGGCCGAGCGATTCGACAAACTGCGCCATGCGCTCGTGCTCAAAAACAAATTCATTTTTTTTGTCGGCAATGAGAAGGGCTTGAATTTTCCCTAAGGACTCCGGTTTGACCAGCAGGTCTTGAAAAAGTTCGGGCTTGCCTTGGCATTGTTGCTTTTCCTCATCAGAGACTTCTTCGAAATAATCAGG
>CAZKTW010000254.1:3577-5239 GCA_964555775.1 uncultured Bifidobacteriaceae bacterium
GATCAACTTCCCATCGCGAAAAAAGAAATAGCCAAAAATATCATCGTCATGGACGATCAGATGAAAAATATCATTGGGAAGACGCTTTGCGATTTCGACCGAAATCCGATCGTTTTGTCCACTTTCGTTTGGGAAAACACTGATCCAGCCGTTGAGCGGTGGACCAAGAAGGAATCTGCAATTAGCTTCTTTCGCTAACTGATCGAGGGCCTTTTGAACTGCGGCAGAGTTTTCGGTTCTGATATGGATCGATCCGTAGAATGCGCCCATGCCAATTTATTACGCGAATTGGAGGTCTTTGACCAGATTGATCTGTCCAGCCGAATTTCTCGTTGGGTCATCCGGCAGCGGTTTCCAAATTTAATCGCGGCAATAGTGTTAAAATGTTCGGGAGCGGATTCTGTCATGCCTTGATTTGTTAAGTACTTTTTGTTCGCGGGTGGGCGAATCCCCAATGGCCGCCATAATATATCTTCTCGTGGCGCTCTTGGGCCACCGACGGATTGATAAACTGTGGCGGACGGCAAAAATGCTCATAAGCCAAAAACAGCTGGAGCGCCGCCTCGAGAGCATCCACCCCCCCTGTGCCAGTTCCGAGCCCGGGGCACGCCACCGAATCAATCTTCCGCGATTGCGAACGATTGTGGCGATGGACGGCGGTGAGAGTCGCCCACAAGGCGAGGTAAATGTGGTCTGTGCCTTTGATGTTCATCGGCACACGCATGGTTGGAGCATGTGCAACAAACGGATGTGTCGGATGACCGGTTGGCACGATGATGCAGCTGCCGACCGGCTGCTCTCCAAGGTAATCGTCTAGAATCTGGTTCTGAATAATATCCATCACCTGGCGGCCAAAATAACGGACCACAGCCAGGTCCATGCCCGCATCCATCAGACCGAACGAATTGCCAGCCGTCACGACGCAATCAAAAGTGGGCAAATCCTCGAATCGCCCGCATACGACCTCAATCTCAGGGTGGGATCTGAACTGCCAGCGCAGCACATCACAAAATTCTTTCCCTTTATCTACAAATATCAACCGCATATAAATTGTGGGCGAATCCCCAGCTTCTTCGGACGTTGTGGATCGTGCCAATCCATGTTGCCGTGCGGACGCTACTTGGCAAGCAAGGTTCTCATCGGCGCGTCACGGAGCATCTGGGTGCATGAAGTTGAGGGCGTCTTCGTACGTTTGCAAACCTTTCGCCTGAAAGGTTGATTGCGTAACCGTAGCCGGGTCGGTTGGATTGTCGCTGTTTTGACGGATGGCACCGGCGATCAAACTGTGCTGCACCCCGTTCAACGGCGTTTGCAGCGATTTGTCGTCGTCGCCAATGGTGCAGGTCGCGGTGATGTCCGGCCAGTTCGTGTTCTTGTTTGTGTCATCCAGCTTCAGGACAACATCCAGCGTCGGCGCACTCTTGATGCGCGGACTGTTCAAGAACGGATTCTTGGGATCGGCATCCAGATTCAGCCAGTCGCGCAAAGTGGCCAAAATTGACGTGTGGTCGAACGGAGTTTGTCCCGATGGTGCGCGGAATACCGTGCCCGGTTGCAAATAGGACGAAACCAGAATCGTCGGCACCCGCACACCAAACCGGCTGAAATCGAATGTGCCATCACGTGACTTGGGCCACGGATAAGGCGCGGCGGCTCCGGTCG
>CAZKTW010000255.1:0-5236 GCA_964555775.1 uncultured Bifidobacteriaceae bacterium
CTTGACAAACTGCCGGTCGGCGGGATCGGTGTAACAGAACGACCGGAACTGGCCGCTGCCGCCTTCCGAAAGCGCCATGCCGCCGGCGACCTGCACCCCGCGGTCGAGGAAGAATTTTTTGACCTGCTCCAGCAAGGCGTCGCCGGCGAGGTTCCGGTTGCGCTGGACCTCGATATAGACCTTGTCCACCTTCAGCTGGCGGTGGATGCGGTTCCAATCGTTGGTCAGGGTTTCCGGGTCGGCAAAGCGTTGCACGACACCGACGGGGATGTAGATGGCCACGTTGAAGTTGGTGTAATTTCCGGCCTGGCCGATGGCAGGGCACAACAGCGCCAGGGCGGGGATGAGCGCTGGCAGAAGGCGGGCCAGGGAACGAGAGTTTCTTTTCATGAATTAATTATTTTGCGATGGGCTTCAGATCCCCGTAGATGATGCCCCGGCCGCCGGTGGCGAAATAAACCCGGCCATAAATGCGGGGGTCGCCGGTGACATGATCGATCCAGCCATATTGATGCTGCTCGTCGTTGATGCGCACCCAGTTTTCTCCGGCATCGTCAGAGCGAAAGAGCGCCTGAACATTGCCCGTCTTGCCGATGAGGTACAGCGCCGGATATTTCCGCCCGGGGGCGGGTTTGCCAAAACCGAGCGAATAGGCTTCCTGCACGGAGCCCGGTTTTGTGAAGGTCGTCCCTGCGTCGGTGGAATGGCAAAGCCCATTGGAGCGGAACGCCAGCCAGAGGTCACCTTCCAGGCCGGGCGTGGCCGACAACATGGCGCCCGAGCCACCCCCGCCGCCGAAGTTCTCCGCCGTGGGGAAGGTTGCCGGGGTGGATGCGAACGAGGCGGCTCCGTTGGTGCTGGTCAGGACACGGCCGGTGCGCGGGTCACAGGCATAAAACTGCGCCGGATTTACTGGGTCAGCGACCACGCTGATGCCGGGCGAAAGGCCCGCACAGGCGGTCCAACTGACGCCGCGATCGGTGGAATAGACCGGGGCGCTGCGGCGCGGCGTCCATTCGATGGTCTTGCCATCCGCGGAGATGGCGATGGTTCCGGCGCCGCTGCTGTTCGGGGGATCGCTGCCGAGCGTTTTCCAGGTTTTGCCTCCGTCCTCTGAAATGGAGGCATGCACAATGCGGTTTGTTCCGCGGCCTCCGCCGGTGCCGGTGCGGACGATGAGGTCCGGTTTTTTTCCGGCAAATGCCAGGCTCTCCGTATTGCCGTAGCGTTGGCCGGAGAAAGTTCCTTCCACGGGAGACTGGCTTAGATCGTCATGCCGGAAACCGTCAATGTCGCCCACGCCACTCAACAGATGTGCGCCTTGCGGCGGACTGGCCAGCGCCAGCGGCACGGTTTCTTCCAGACCTTCATCGAGAAACACCCAGCAGGTGGCACGGTCCGAGTCGGCGACGGTCGCATTGGTGCAGCACCAGATGCCATAACCGGTGGTGAACAATGCCCGGTTCGAGTTGAACGGGTCGATGACGATCGTGCCCATCCAGTGCGGAGACCGGGTCCGGGTATAAGGTGCGCCGGAGTGGTCCCATTGGGTATTGTCATTCCAAAGCTGCGTCCAGGTGGCGCCGCCGTTGGTGCTGCGGAAAATTTCATCGTGCGGATTCCAGTGGGCGAATGTGGTGGCCATGATGGTGGACGGGTGCAACGCATCCACTGCGACACAGCCATAACCAAAAGGTTGATCACCAGGTTTCATGGGCGTGATGTCCGTCCAGACGCTGTCTTGGGGGTTGAATTTCCAGACCGCACCATCGGTCATGGTGTTAGGACCGGGTTCCCGGCCGCAACTCAGATACAACATTCCATCCGGGGAACGAACGAGATGATTGGGGCGCAATCCGATGGGCTGGTTCGCCACGGGTTGCCAGTCGGTCCCGCCGTTGGTGCTGCAATAGAGATTGGTTTCCGGGGTGGAGACCGCGGCGTACAACGTCGGGGTTGGCTGGCCGGGCTGGCTGCCGGGCGGGACAAACAAAACGCAAATAATGCCAACCGGCTGTTGATTAAAGCCGAACCAGGGCCGGGAATCGGCGGTTTCGGCCAATGAAGCTTCGCGAGTTGCAGTGCCTGGAAAATGTTCCACCGGCTGCCAGGTGGCGCCGCGGTCGGTGCTTTTCCACAAACCGTCCCATCGCGAACCAAAAAAAAGAATGTTGCCGTCATTGGGATCCACCGCCAGCCGCTCGCCATTGAAGCGGCCGGCTTCGTTGCCGCCCATCTTGAACGGAACATCCGTGCGCAACCAGGTGCGGCCCTGGTCGGTCGAGCGCAAAATCGCGGCCTTCCCCCGGCTGTAAATTCCGGCCGCCAGATAAACCCGGTTGGAGTCGGAAGGATCCACCGCGAGACTTTCGATGCCGGTAAAATCAACGTCCGCGATTCCGTCCGTGAGCGGAATCCACCGTTGCGCGGAGTCGTCCCAACGATAGGCGCCACCCACGTCCGTGCGCGCATACATCAGATCTCTTTGGCGCGGGTGGGTGATGACGCCGGTGACGAAACCGCCACCGCCAATGACGACATTGCTCCAGGTGTAGGGTTCGCAAGGCAACGCCTGTGCGGGAAGCGGCCCCGGCAACCCGGACAGAAGCAGCATAATCATGCCGCTGATAATTTGTTTACGAAAGCACATCCGAATTGCTCCTCCCGGTCACTCGGTTTTCGCCGCCTGACGAAGGTTCCAGTTCACTTTGCCCATGAATGGATCATTGGCCGGTTTGAACCCGCTGCCGTTTTGCTTCAGCACCAGTTCATGTAACACGTTGTCCGAAGGCGGGCAAACCAATACCCCGAAAAGTCTTGTCATCAAAACCAGTGGCACTGAACGCGGATTCCGATGCCCGGCAGAATCATCCTTCAGCGGTTCTTGTGCCATGTCAATGGGCCGCCGCCGGGACCGGCTCCCGTTTGACCCGTTTGAACAGGAAAATCAACGGGATGCCGCCCAACGCCAGCAACCCAAACAAATAAAAGTTGTCCACGAACGCCCACAGGTGCGCCTGATGATCCAGCGTGTTGTAAAGCATGCTGTAGGCCTGCGCCGTGGCCGTGGCGGAATCCGTGTGCCGTTCCAGGGCATGCTGCGCGGTGGCGAGCCGTTGCGTGAACAGCGGGTCGGTCGGGGTCAAATGCCCGACCATCAGCGCCTGGTGCACCTGGGCGCCACGCGCCAGCATCGTGGTGACGAACGCGATGCCGATGCTGCCGCCGAGATTGCGCGTGAGGTTGTAAATCCCGGTGGCGTTGCCCAGTTGCTGCTGGCGCAACTGGCTCATGGTCGCCGTGGTCAACGGCACGAAAATGAAACTGATGGCGATGCCGTTGACCACGCTCGGCCAGATGACGCGCATCTGGCTCACCTGCAAATTAATGTCGCTCAACATGAACGACGACACGGCCAGCAGCGTGAAGCCAAAAAATAGCATGGTCCGCATCCGGACGCGGCCCACCAGCCGCCCGACGATGAACGTGGTGATGAACGCCGCGATGCCGCGGGGACTCATGGCGTAACCGCTTTGCAACGCCGGATAACCCATCAAGGTCTGCAAAAACAGCGGCAGCTCGGCGGTTGTGCCGTAAAGAATCGCAGCCAGCGACGTCATCAGGAGCACGCCGACGGTGAAGTTGCGGTTTTTGAACACGCGTAGATCCACCAGGGGATGCTCGGTGGTGAATTCCCGGGCGATGAATCCGATCAGCGAAAGAACCGAGATGGCCGTGAGCCAGCAAATCCAGCGGGATTGGAACCAGTCCTCCTCCTGTCCCTTGTCCAAAGTGATTTGCAGCGTGGCCAGCCAGACGGCCAGCAGGCTGAACCCGATGAAGTCAATTTCCGCCTTCGCGTTGCGCTTGATGTAGGGCGGATCCTCGACCAGCCATTGTTGCAGGAACACGGCCGCGATGCCGAATGGCACGTTGATGTAAAAAATCCAGCGCCAGGAATAATTGTCGGTGATCCAGCCGCCAAGCGTCGGGCCGAGGATCGGCGCCACGACCACGCCCATGGCAAACATCGCCATGGCGGCGCCGCGCTTGCTCACCGGAAAACTTTCCAGCAGCACCGCCTGGGCAATGGGCACCATCGCGCCGCCGCCGATGCCCTGGAGAATGCGCGCCACGATCAACGTCGGCAAATCCCACGCCAGCCCGCACAACACCGAGGCAAACGTGAACATCATCACACAGGACAGCAGCACGCGCTTCCGGCCGAAATAATTGCCCAGCCAGCCGGTCATCGGCAGGATGATCGCGTTGGAAACGAGATAGCTTGTCAGCACCCAGGTCGATTCGTCGGTCGTCGCCGAAAGGCTGCCGGCGATGTGCGGCAGCGCGATGTTGGCGATGGACGTGTCGAGCACTTCCATGAACACCGCCATCATCACCGCGATCGCAATAAGCCAGGGATTGTGGCGCGGTCGCCAGTAGTCAGGATGTGCGCCATCGGGCATGAATAATTACCGGTCGCTGAATTTTCGGCGGAGGATGAGTCGGAATCCGGCCACCGCCGCGCCGGTCAAAACCAGCGCCAGTAATCCAATCACCCATCCCGGCAGGGCAAACGATCTGGTTTGAACGTCCGGGGTCACGGACAAACCGGGCCCAATTACGTGATCGGCGGGCAGCGGCTCATCGAAAACAATTTTCACCGGCACGCGTTGCACGACTTTCACGTAATTGCCTGTGGCATTTTCCGGCGGCAGCAGGCTGAAAGCCGCGCCGCTGCCGGCCTGCACGCTATCCACGTGTGCCCGCAGCGTTTTGCCGCCCAGCGCATCAATGGCCACGCGTGCGGGCTGGCCGGGTTTCATGTGTTTGAGTTGCGATTCCTTGAAATTGGCAACGACCCAGACCTCGCGCGGCACAATGGACATGAGTTGCTGGCCGGTCTGGACATAATTCCCGGCTTCGACCGCCTTGCGCGTCACCTGCCCGTCGCACGGCGCATGAATTTTCGTGTAGGAAAGGTTGAGTTCCGCCGCGACCACATTCGTTTGCGCTTCCCGCCATTGGGACAGGGCCATGCCGACCTCCGCCTCGGCCGCGGTCAGTTGAGCCTGGGCTTCATCCACCTTGGAAGCCTCGACCCCCACATTTTCCTGCGCCGAGTTTAGATCCGCCGTTGCGCTTTTGCTCGCCGCTTGCGCGGCGTCAAATTCCTGCTGTGAAATGGTATTGTTCGTCACCAATTCCTGGCTCCGCCGGAAATCCTCCGCGGTGC
>CAZKTW010000256.1:0-5224 GCA_964555775.1 uncultured Bifidobacteriaceae bacterium
GCCGGAAGTCCGCTACGATTATACGACCTATTCCGGCGGATTAAACGGAAAGGACCACCAGTTCATCATCGGCTGTGGTGCGACATACATGTTTTAATTTAATCAAACAAATCAAAAATTATTCGACCTTAAAATTCAGACCAACCTTGCTATGAAAAAATCCCTCTTGAAATTGATGGCGCTCACGGTCGCCTTGAACCTAACCACCCGGGCTTTGGCCGAAGACACGGTCAAAGTTGGCATCCTGCACTCGTTGAGCGGCACAATGGCCATCAGCGAAACGTCGTTGCGCGATGTGCTGTTGTTTGCCTTTGACGAAATCAACGGCGCCGGCGGCGTCAAGGTCGGCGACAAGGCCTACAAGATCGAGCCGGTCATCGTGGACGGCGCGTCCAACTGGCCGCTGTTCGCCGAAAAAGCCAAGCAGTTGCTCGAAGAAGACAAGGTGGCCGTCACTTTCGGCTGCTGGACTTCGGTGAGCCGCAAGTCGGTTCTGCCGGTCTTCGAGAAGGACAACGGCATGCTGTTCTACCCGGTGCAATACGAAGGTGAGGAGCTGTCCAAGAACATTTTCTACACCGCCGAAGCCGTGAACCAGCAGGCCACCCCGGCCGTGGATTATATGCTCAAGATGGGCAAGAAGAAGTTCTATCTCCTCGGCACCGACTACGTTTATCCGCAGACGACCGATTTGATCCTCTACAAATATCTTTTGCTCCACGGCATCCCGGCTGAAAACATCGGCGGCGGCTTCCGCAAGGACGATTCCGGCAAGGTCATTTCCGCCGGCAAATACGTTCCGTTCGGCCACACGGACTTCCAGCAGATCGTCGCGGACATCAAACAGTTCGCCGCGAGTGGTGACGCCTGTGTGCTGAACACCGTGAACGGCGACTCGAACGTCCCGCTGTTCAAGGAAATTGCCGCCGCCGGCTTGAGCGCGGCGGATTGTCCGGTGGTTTCGTTCAGCCTGGCGGAAGACGAACTCCGGGCGCTGCCCACCAAGGATCTCGTCGGCGAACTCGGTTGCTGGACCTACTTCATGTCCATCAACACGTCGGCGAACAAAGCCTTCCTGAAAAAATGGGACGCCTGGCTCAAAACTCAAACCCATCCCGGCGTGGTGAAGGAAAAACGCGCCATGGACAGCCCGATGGTGCTTTCCTACGACGGTGTTTATATCTGGAAGGCGGCGGTGGAAAAGGCCGGCTCCTTCGACGTGGACAAGGTGAGCGCGGTGCTCGAAGGCGGTGTTGTGTTTGACGGCCCCGGCGGCAAGGTCACCATGCAGAAGAACCATCACGTGACCAAAGACGTGTTCATTGGTGAAACCAAGGCCAACGGCCAGTTCAAGATTCTTGAAACCTTCCCGCAGGTTTACGGCGAACCGTTCATGCTGAAAGACCTCGACGCGAAGTTGTCTGCGAAATAAGAAGTCATGCTGGACCCGACTGGCTGCGTCCATTCAGCCGGAAGTTCCACCAGCATTGAAGTCAACGACACGGGCGGAGGCCAACACCTCCGCCCGTTTTCAAAATGATCCGAGCCTTGAGATCCATACTGGCCCCGTTATTCGCGGCATTTTTCCTCGTCAGCGCCCAGGCGCAGGACGAGGCTGCCATTCGCGAGAAACTCTGCCGCGCCATCCAGTCCGAGGGCGCGGAGCAGCAGCAACTGCTCCTTGAAAGTTCCGAAACCGGCTCCAAGCTCGTGCATGATGTGCTGATCGCCTGGACGCGCGATGGCGTTTTCATTTACGACTCCGGCAACGGTTCCAAGCTTCCCATCCTGCTCGAAGACCAGACCGATGCCGACGGCAAGGCCCGCGCCATCCGCATTGACAATGGCAAATTTCTCACCGACGACAAAAAACAGGAACTGCATCTCGCCGCGACCGATCTGACTTCCGCCGAAACCACGGCCGCACTGCGTTCGCTCATCAACAAGGCGATGGACACGCTCGCGCTTTCCGATCCCGATCCCGCCGCCCGCTCCACCGCCGTGCTGAAGCTGGGCAATTCACAAAAACCGAAAAACATCGAGGTGTTGCAAACGCGGCAGACCAGGGAAACGGATGCGGCGGTCAAAAAGAATATCAAAGAAGCCATCGCCATGCTGCAACTGGCCGACCCGGACCCGAAGGTTCAAATCGCCGCCCTGCAACAGCTCGCCGCCCTGAAAACCATCGGCAGCCTTGACATGGTCAATGCTCTCGTCGAAAGCAAGACCGCCGGCCCGGAAGTCCTCAAGGCCGCGAAAATTTCCGCCGGCCGGATTGGTGAGCATATCGCCGCCGTTAATTTTTTCGGAACCATCTTTCGCGGGATGAGCCTCGGCTCCATCTTGCTCATCGTCACGCTGGGGCTGGCCATCACGTTCGGTCTGATGGGCATCATCAACATGGCGCACGGTGAGATGATCGCCATCGGGGCATACACGAGTTATGTCGTGCAGAATATTTTCGGCACCGGCTTCTCATTCTCGGTGAATCTGCCCTTCAGTTTCTTCGGTCATCCGCTCGGCTTTGGCTTGAGCCTTCCCGGTATGAATGCCACCGGGTGGTTTTACGAAAGCTATTTTCTGTTCGCACTGCCGTTGAGTTTCATCATGGCGGCGCTGGCGGGTCTGGTTTTGGAACGCACCGTCATCCGATTTCTTTACCGCCGTCCGCTGGAATCCTTGCTCGCAACGTGGGGCGTTTCGCTCGTGATGCAGCAACTCTTCCGCATGGTTTTCGGTGCGAATAACGTGCAGGTCAACTCGCCTCGCTGGCTGCTCGGACACTTTGACATCAACGATGTTTCGCTCGGCTACAACCGCGTCTTCGTCATCTGCTTTGCAATCGTGATCGTCATCGGCACCTGGCTGCTGCTGACGAAAACGCCGCTCGGTTTGCTGATCCGCGCGGTGATGCAGAACCGTGACATGGCCTCGTGCATGGGCGTCCGCACCGCGCGCGTGAACATGATGACCTTCGCCTTCGGCTCCGGCCTCGCTGGTTTGGCGGGCGCGTTTCTTTCGCAGATTGGCAACGTCGGCCCCAGCCTCGGCCAGAGCTACATCGTGGACAGCTTTATGACAGTCGTGGTCGGCGGCGTCGGCAGCATTGTGGGCACGGTTTACGCCGCTGTCGGCATCGGAACCAGTGACCAGATTTTACAGCAGGTCACCGGCTCGCCGGTCACGGGCAAAATCGTCGTGCTGATTTGTATCATCCTGTTTCTCCAATGGAAGCCTGGTGGATTGTTTTCCATCCGCAGCCGCAGCCTCGATTGATTTATGATTTGCGATTTACGATTGATGCGCGGCAAAGTCTTTTTAGGCGCACCGCCGCCTCGAGAATTCAAGGATCGTCCGGCAACTCGTAATTCGTACATCGTAAATCGCAAATAAAAACATGCGTTTGTCCTCCAAATGGGAACTGATCGGGGTTGGAACGGCAGCGTTATTGCTGATCGTCCTCCTGCCCTGCCTGAATGCGCTCACGCCGGAAGGGAGCTGGCTGCACGTCAGTAATTTCACGATCACCGTCTATGGCAAATATCTCTGCTACGCCATGCTCGCCATCAGCGTGGATTTGCTCTGGGGCTACACCGGTTTGTTGAGTTTGGGCCAGGCGCTCTTCTTCACGCTCGGCGGCTACATGATGGGCATGTATCTGATGCGCATGATCGGCGATCTCGGCCAGTATCATCAGCCGATACCGGACTTCCTCGTCTTCCTCGGCTGGAGCAGGCTGCCGGCGTTCTGGAAGCCGTTCTCCAGTTTTCCGTTCGCGTTGCTGATGGCCATGCTGCTGCCCGGTGCGTTGGCGGGACTTTTCGGCCACCTTGCGTTTCGCTCGCGGATTCGCGGCGTCTATTTTTCCATTCTTACGCAGGCGCTGACCTACGCGGCGTGCCTGCTGTTTTTCCGCAACAGCCTGCTGCTCGGCGGCAACAACGGTTTCACGGATTTCAAATACGTCCTCGGCCACGACCTCCGCGAACCGGCCACGCAACGTCTCCTGTTCATCGCTTCGGGCGTCGCCCTGTTGCTCGTTTATCTGCTGTGCAAATGGCTGACGACAACCAAGCTGGGCAAGGTGCAGCGCGCTATACGCGACAGTGAAAACCGCGTGATGTTCTCCGGCTATTCCACGGCGAATTTCAAGCTCTTCATCTTCGTCTTCGCCGCGCTTATCGCCTCGGTGGCCGGCGTGCTTTACGTCCCACAGGTCGGCATCATCAATCCCGGTGAAATGGCCCCGGACAAATCGTTGGAAGCCGTCGTCTGGTGCGCGGTCGGCGGCCGCGGCACGCTCATCGGCCCGGTCATTGGCGCCTTCACGGTCAACGCCATGAAAAGCTGGGCCACGCGCGCGTATCCCGACCTCTGGCTGATTTTTCTCGGCACGATGTTCATCCTGGTGACCGTCTTCATGCCCCGGGGAATTGTCGGTCTGCCGGCGCAATTGCGCGCGATTTACCAAAAGCGTTTCGCCAAAAAACCACCGGAGGAACCGCTTGCCTTTCCCGCCGCCGAAAGTGTTCAACCTGCCAAGCCTGAATGACCGCGCCCAAGAAACAATTCATTTTGCTGCTCGAAGGTGTGAACAAGACCTTCGACGGGTTCAAGGCGATCAATGACCTGAATTTTTACATGGACGCGGGCGAGTTGCGCACCATCATCGGGCCGAACGGCGCGGGAAAGAGCACGATGATGGACATCATCACCGGCCGCACCCGGCCCGACACCGGCAAGGTCGAGTTCGGCAAGGACACCGATTTGACTTCGATGAACGTGCCGGAGATCAACCGCCTCGGCATCGGCCGGAAATTCCAGACACCGTCGGTTTACATCCATCACACGGTCTTTGAAAACCTCCTGCTCTCGCTCAAGGGGCCGCGCGGTGTTTTTAACGCGCTCTTTGCGCGGACGACTTCCGAGCAGCGCGACCGCATCGAGGCCGTGTTGAAGACGATCGGGTTGACCGCGAAGCAAGACGACCTGGCCGGCTCGCTGTCGCACGGCCAGAAACAGTGGCTGGAGATCGGCATGTTGCTGGCGCAAAACCCGAAGCTGTTGCTCGTGGACGAGCCCGCCGCCGGCATGACCGACGAGGAAACCCACAAGACCGGCGAGCTGCTGTTGAGCCTCGAAGGCAAGCACAGCATCATTGTCATCGAGCACGACATGACCTTTGTCCGCCAGATCGCGCGCAAAGTCACCGTGCTGCATCAAG
>CAZKTW010000257.1:0-5223 GCA_964555775.1 uncultured Bifidobacteriaceae bacterium
TCGGCTCGTCCATGAGCAGCAGGTTCGGCGGGTCGAGCAGCAGCTTCACGAGGGCAAGCCGGCTTTTTTCACCACCACTCAGCACGCTGACCTTTTTGAACACGTCATCGCCCCGGAACAGAAAACTCCCGAGCAGCGTGCGGACGAATTGCTCCGTCACGCGTTGCGGCGTGTCCAGGCCTTCTTCCAGCACCGTGCGTTGCGGGGTCAGCATTTCGACGCGGTATTGCGAATAATAGCCGGCCTTGACGTTGTGACCGAGTGTGCGGGTGCCGCTCTGCGGGGTCAGCACCCCGGCGAGAATCTTTAGCAGGGTGGATTTGCCGGCTCCGTTCGGGCCGACCAGCACGATGCGCTGGCCGCGCTCGGCCTTGAAATCCATGCCACGGTAAACCACATTTTCACCGTAGGCCTGATGGATGTTTTCCAGGGTGATGGCCTTCTGGCCGCCGCGCTGCGGCTGGGGAAATCGGAAGCCGATCTTACTGTCATCATTCGTGGGCGCCTCGATCTTGTCCATCCGCTCGATCTGCTTGAGCTTGCTCTGCGCCTGCGCGGCCTTGGTGTTCTTGGCGCGGAACCGGTTCACGAAATCCATCATGTGGGCGATTTCGCGCTGCTGGTTTTTGTACGCGGCGAGGAGCTGAATTTCACTGGCCTCCCGCTGCACCAGGTATTCATCGTAATTGCCCCGATAGCGGACCAGCTTGCTCTGGCGGATTTCCACGATGCCGCCGACCAACTGGTTCAAAAATTCGCGGTCGTGCGAGATGACGAGGATCGCGCCAGGATAGGTTTTTAAATATTCCTGGAACCACAGCAGCGCTTCGAGGTCGAGATGGTTCGTGGGTTCGTCGAGCAGCAGCAAATCCGGCTCCTGCGTGAGCAGGCGGGCGAGATGGGCGCGCATGACCCAGCCACCGCTCATCTCGCGCGCGGGCCGGTCGAAATCCTTTTCGCGGAAACCAAGCCCGGCAAGGATCTGCTTGGCCTTGGCTTCGAGCCGGTAACCGCCCAGTTCGTTGAAGCGATCGTGGACGTTGTCGTGAATGTCCTCCACGTGCTGCGCTTCGACGGGATGGTCGGCGTCCCAGGCTTTGATGATGCGGCGGAGCTTGGTGAATTCCGGCGTGATGGCCGTGGCCAGTTCGACGACGGATTCGTCGCCGGCCGGCGCGCTTTCCTGCGGCAGATAGCCGAAGGACACGTTCCGTTCCTGGATGACTTCGCCCGCATCCGCTGACTCGGTGCCGAGGATGATGGAAAACAGCGTGGATTTTCCGGCGCCGTTCGGGCCGACCAGCCCGATGCGGTCCCCGCGGTTTACCTGCAACGTGGCTTCGGCGAAAAGCACCCGCCCGCCATACGCCTTGCTGATGTCGGAGAGAGTCAACATACGAAAGGGGAGCTTACTTCAAATCCAGGCGTGAACACAAGGAGATGCAGCGGAGGATGCCCTGATTGTTTGCCTTACAGGTGAAACCAATTGTAGGCATTCGGAAAAACCGGCCAGTCAATGACGACCTCTGCGACCAGCATGAACAGAATGATTCCGACCAGTACCGGGAATTTGGCCGTATGGCTCCAGCGTCCGAGCGCGCAGTCCAATCCGAAGACGAAGAGCAGCATAAAGGGGATCAAGGCGCCCAGCATCAATCGGCCTGACGTGAAATACGGGTGGGCACTCGACGGATAGAAGCAGTCGTGAAAATCGTAGAGGATGGACAGAAACCCCAGAAACACCACCGCCGCCAACACGCTCGCAAGGCTGAACCACAGGGCCTGCCGTTGCGACGCGGTCGCGACCCGGGTGGCCAACGTGAACATGGCCGCAACGACCAGGCCAATGGAGGCAAGGGCGTAAATCGCATCCACGACCGGCGAGGCCAGCGGCTGGCGGTGCCAGAGGAATTCGCCCTGCCAGAACGTCGCCAGCAATCCCGACAAAAAGGTCCACAAACCGTGCGGCGTGAACACAGGATGATGCCACCATTCACCGAATGGTTTTTGCGTCCAGCCGAGGAACTGGATTTTTGCCGCCGTGCCGCTGAAATCGCCAAAGGAGTGTTTGCACCAGGCCAGCCAGGCCAGCATTGGCGGGACAGCGCACAACCCCAGCGCCGCCAGCGCCGGGCCGGCGGCGCGCAATTTTTCCGCTTTCGCCAGGCGCACCATTTTGTACAGCACCACGAGGCCGGACACGACCAGCAACGGCAGGTTGCTGATTTTGGTGAGGAACGTTGCTGCCAGCGCCAGCCCGGTGAGCATTCCGAGCCGGACACCCGGCGCATCCGCGCGCAGCCATTTCACGAGGCAGATGAAGGCCGCGCCAAAACACAGCGGCGACAGCACATCGTTTTGGATCGAATAAAAGGTGCTTTGCGGGAGGAAGGCCAGCAGTGACGGAACCCCGACCCGCAAAAGATTTCGTTCCGGGAAAACCAATCGCGCCGCCAAATAACCCAGCCAGACCAGCGCCACGACGAGGAAAATATTCAGGAACCGAAGCCAATACAGCAAGGGTCTGTCGTGAAAACCGAGCCCTTTTCCCAACCGCCACCACGCACCTGCGAGCGAGTAATACAACGGCGGCTGTGACGCTTCGTGGTTGATGACATTGTTCCACGCCTGCGTTTTGTCCGCCAGGGTCTGGCGGACACGGTCCAAGGGCTGCCGCCACGGTGGCGGGGGGAATTGCCCGTCCGGCAGGTTGGCCGGGATGCCCACAAATTCCGGTGAGCCGTACAGCACGGCGTACGGCACCGCCTCGGCGGAGATCGGATCCAGCGAATGCGGGAGATGCCCTTGCGCATACTTCACCGCCAGGTCGAAATGGATTTGTTCATCCACATTATTGAAAAAGGGGAAGGTGGCGGAAAAAACAAAGACGTGGATCGCGGCCAGCAGACACAACAGCCAGACGAGGCTTCGCTCCCGGGATGCGGAAATCGGGGCGGGTGGATTGGTATCGGCGGCGTTCACACCATTGGTCTTGCGGGGTCAAATTAAAGCACGCGCGGCAAATCACAAGCCCGCGGCTTACAGATACTCCCAGCGATCAAACATCGCCGCCTGACCGCAGGGCCGGCCATCCGGCGTCAATAAATTCCACACCGTCGCCCGGGTGATGCGAAAGCGCCGTCCGGTCTTCGAGATGCGCACGCCGGAATAATCATCAATGAACCCGCGCTGCGCGACCGCGGCCAGCAGCCGTGCCCGTTCCTCGCGGTTGGGCGCCTCGGCGGTGAGCCGCGACGGTGTGCGCGTCAGTTCCGCCCACGGCATCTCCCACAGCACCTGGGCCGTCCGGTTGCCGTAGTTCAAAACGGGGTCCGGTTCCGTGTCATGCGAGACGAGAACAAAGGGAGCTTCGAAGACTTTTTGCGCCAGCTCCAACGGGTCGGAAACACCGGACACCAGTTCGCGCCCGGTCCAATGCTTCAAGCTGCGCGCCAGGAAGGCAGTGTGCGCGACCACAAAATCGGTTTTCCAGATTAAATCCATTTTGGCGGCTCACAACGCCGATTCCAGAATTTCGGTCAGTTCCTCCGGGGTGAGCACAATCGGGTTCGCTTTCATGCTGCTCGCGTTCGCCGCTTTCGCGACCAGGTCGGGAAAGTGTTCGCGTTGAATGCCAAAGCTGCCGAGGCGCGGGATCTTCAAATCGAGGACCAGGGCGCGGACCCATTTCAAGCCGTCATCCGCTTTGGCCTTCATATCGCCGGCCAGCCAGCGCGCCGCTTCTTCGTAGCGGTACAACGCCGAACCGTTGGGATCACGCTGGCGCAGGGCGCGGAGGTTCATGGCCATCACGGGTGGCAACAAGGCCGCGCAAATCGCGCCGTGCGGCGCGGGAAAACTGCCGCCAATCGGCCCGGCAAAACCATGAACCGCGCCGAGACCGGCATTGCTCAAAGCCAGCCCGCCAAACAGGCTCGCCACCGCCATGTCCTCGCGAGCGTCCTTGTCCCTGCCATTGCTGAAGGCGATGCGCAACGACCGCGCCGCGCGGCGCAGGCCCTCGACACACAACCCGTCGGTCATCGGGTTGGCGCGGTTGCAAACAAACGGCTCGATGAGTTGCGTCAACGCGTCCATGCCGGTGCTGGCGGTGAGGGCCGGTGGCAGATCATAAGTCAGTTCGGGATCAATCACCGCCACCCGGGCAAGCATCAATGGGCTGCGCAGGCTGACTTTCACCTTGTGTTCCGGCGACGCCAGCACGGCATTGCGCGTCACTTCAGCCCCGGTGCCTGCCGTCGTCGGAATCGCGATGAACGGTGCGGACGGTTTGGTCAATGGTTTGCCGTGGCCGATGATTTCGACGTAATCCAGCAATTCTCCGTCATTCGCCAGCATGGCCGCAATGGCCTTGGCCACATCGATCGCGCTGCCGCCGCCGAAACCAATCACCAGTTCACATAGCTCGGATTTTGCCAGCTTCGTTCCTTGTTGCACGGTCGCCAGTTCCGGTTCGCCGATGACGGAAAAGGTTGTCGTCCTGACGCCGACGGATTGCAGGTTGGCCAGGAGCCGTTCTGCGCGCTTCGAGTCGTGTCCGGTCACGATGAGCGCCTGCCGGCCAAATTCTTTGGCGATGGCGCCGACGTTATTCGCGGCACCCGCGCCAAAAACGATGCGGGTGGCGGTGGCAAATTCAAAACGGGCTTCCATCACCACTCCTGGTCGGCGGGAAAAAGGCTGTTGAACTTCACGCTGGAGCGCGGTTCGGCCATCATGGAGGCGACGGCGTCCCGCCAGACCGGATAGTGCTTCGTTTCCTTGTGCGCCGCGGCGGCGTTGGCATCGCGATACACCTCCACCAGCACGAAGCGAGTCGGGTCGTCTTGCTGCTGGACGACGTCGAAGCGCGCCACGCCCGGCTCTTTGGCGCTTTCGCGCGCATTGGCGAGGGTCGCCTGTTTAAAAGCCTCCACACACTCCGGCTTGACGTGGACCTGAACGTGAACCACAAGCATGTGCGAGCAATACGCGAAAGCGCACCAAAGCTCAAGCCCGGTCCGTTTCGGATCGGCTGCCGCTCAACCCGCGCAATTTGCATTGACCCGCGCGGCGATCTTTCCACACTAGGCCACCCTATGGGCGCACAATGGAAACAGGCCGGACGCGAAATCAACGCGCAGAAAAAAGGCCAGATGACCGCCAAGCTGGTCCGCGAAATCATGGTCGCGGCCAAGCTCGGCGGACCCGATCCCGACCTCA
>CAZKTW010000258.1:0-5201 GCA_964555775.1 uncultured Bifidobacteriaceae bacterium
GGCGCGAAACGTGTCCCACAGCGAAAACACCGTGTATTCGGTGAAGCCTTTGGCCGCGTGAAGGTTCTGGTCAAAGCCGCGGTATTCGCCGTTCACGTCCTCGTAAAGATTCGGCGCGAGGAAAGCGTGATAAAGCGACGTGTAAAATATTTCTTTCTGGGCCGGCGAACCTTCGATTTCAATCTTGCTCAGTTCGCGATCCCATTTGTTGCGGGTCGCCGCCAGTAATTTTTCAAAATCCCAGCCGGGAATTTCCGCGTCAAGATTCTCCAGCGCATTGGCGGCACTCACAGCGGACACGGCGACTTTTACCTGAATGCATTCGCCGGCGTGCGTCTTGAATTTTGCCAGAAACTGCAGGGTTGTGCCGGCGGCTTCGTTGTGGCTGCGGAAACGATACGTATTATAGATCACCGGCTTTCCGGAACTGATGATTTGGGCATCGTCAAAAGGCCGCGAGTAGCGCGCGGCAAAATAAAGATTCCGCTCCTTTGCCCAGCCGTTGACCAGATGAAATCCCGTGATCGTGGAGTCATCCTCGATGCGCACGCGCGATTCGGCCACTTTCCAGGGGCCGATGACGTGGCCCAAGTCGGTCAGGACGGACGCCTGGTCATTCGCGGGAAAAGTAAACCGTAACATTCCCGCCCGCTCTCCCGTCGTAAGTTCGGCGAGCACGCCCGACTTCTGGAGTTTCACTTTGTAATAACCGGCAGATGCGGATTCGTCCGCATGAGAAAACGCGGATTGATAGCCATCCTCGGGATGATCTTTCGAGCCGGAAACCAAAGCCGGTTCGCCGACTTGCGGTACAAATAAGAAATCACCGAGATCCGGGCAGCCCGTGCCGCTCAAATGCGTGAGGCTGAAACCTTGGATGGTCGGGTCGGTATATTCGTAGCCGGAATCGGTGTCCCCGTTCGTGGCATCGGTGTCCGGGCTGATCTGGATCATGCCAAAGGGCGCGGATGGTCCCGGATACGTGTTGCCCTCGCCTTGTGCACCCACAAACGGTTGGATGTAGTCGGACAATCGCGAGGAATTCTGCTCCGCGCGGCTCATCGCGGGACTCGCAACGGTTAATGTGGCTAGAATTAATATCGAGATGGTGCTTTTCATGGTTGTTATTTGCAGGCGCTATTGCCCGATGATCCGGTAAAATGCCGCGGCGTTGCTTGGGATGACGAAAGCCCTGTTTGTGACAACGGCAGTTCCAAAGTTAACCCATCCAGGAGTGGCTAAATTGGTTGAAATCTGCACCTGATAAGGTGCGATGCCGCCTTCCCAATTCAGCGCCAAATTGGATTCGCCCGCTGCGATTGTCAACAGGATTGGGGGGGGCGCCAGCACGGTGACGTTCAAGGTTGCCGTGCCGGCCAGATTGCGCTGATCGGTCACACTGACCATGAAACTGTTGTTGCCAACATCGGCGGAGAAGGGCTCGCCTGACAGGGTGCCATCGCTGCCCACCGCCAGCCAGGAAGGCCCGGTGACTTTGGCGAAAGTGAGGCTGTCGGTTGGGTTCGGATCAGCGCCATTGGTGGCAAGGTTGCCGGAATAATTTTGACCGGCAACCACGGCGGGGGTGCTGAAGGGATTCGCCAGGAATGCCGGCGCGCCGTTGACATAAATATGAAGGCTTGCGGTATTGGACAAACCGCCGGGGTCCGTGACGCTGACCACAAACACATTGGTATTTGAGTCGGCATTGGAGGGAATCCCGGAAAGCGCTCCATTGGCGGCGACGTTTAACCAGGCTGGTCCGCTGACCTTGGCGCAGGTGAGCGTGTCACCGTTCAGATCGCTGACATTGGTTGCAATCGTTCCCGAATAAGTCTGGCCGGCATCGGCAACCGGCAGGGTAAACGGATTGGCGCCAAACGTTGGCTGCCAGTTGGGAACGAGGCTGATGGCGGTGACGACGACGTTCGCGTTGTTGGGCAGGCGGATGCTCTGGACGGTCTTGGCGCTGTTGAGCGCGAAGGAGTAGCCATAAAGATAAAAGGTCCGGTTGTCCGTCGAGCCGTTGCTGGAATCCCGGTGACCCATTATCACGGCCTTGGATTCGCCAGCATAGTTTTGCGGAGAAAACCAGTCACTCAAACTCTGCACGAAGATTGCCGTGGTGCTGTCGGTGTAAGTGACGACAAATAACTGCGAAATCTGGCCGCCTTGCACACCTGTGGCGAGCATCCGCAGGCGGGAATAATTTCCGGCGAGCAAGGGAATGGTCTGCCCGGCGGCGCCGATGACATTCGTGGTGTTGACCGGACCGAAGTTGAATATGGTGTTGCTCCAGGTTTGCGATCCACCCAGCAGCGTGCCGGAATACGCCGCGCCCCCGCCATCGAGACCGCCGGTGGCCGGATTGGTGAACGTGGTGCCGTCGGTGTAAATGCCGGCGCGGTTGTAATAGGCGGACAGCGGCGCGCTGACCGGTTCATTGGCCAGGATCGCCGACAGAAGGACGAGATTTGAGTTGCTGGGAAGGGCAATGCTCTTGACCGTCTTGGTTTGATCCAGGCTGAAAGCATAACCATCCACACTGACATTAAGCGCCTCCGAACCTCCGGAGTTGACATCCCGGTAGGGCATGGTGAACGCGATGGTTTCGCCGGAGTAAGCCTGCTGATTGGCCCAGTCGCTGAAGCTTTGCGTGAACGTGGCGGTGGAATTATCGGTATAAGTGACGGTGAAGGTTTGTGCGGCCTGGCTGCCTTGCACTCCCGTGGCGAGAATTTGCAGCGCATTGAAGCGGCCCGCCGGCAACGGGATGATCTGGTTGGCGCAGTAAACCACATCCGGCGCATTGGACGGACCCAGATTGAAAACAAGGCCGTTCCAGGAAAGCGTCGTGCCCAGCAAGTTGGCGGAATAGGCGGCGTAGCTTCCATCCACCCCAATGCTGAACGCGCGACCGTCAGTATAAAATCCGGTTCGATTGTAAAAGGAGGCCAGATTAACCTGAATGGTGCCGGGAATGGGCGCAACGACGGTAATATTGAGGGCAACGGTGTGGGTCAGGCTGCCCAGAGTCCCGGTGAGCGTCGCGCCATAGCTGCCCGGCACGGTATTGCTGCGGGTTGAGATGACCATGGACGTGGTGCTGGTGGTGCTGACGGGATTGATAGCAGCCGTGATTCCGGCGGGCAGACCGGTGATTGAAAAACTCGCGCTTCCAAGCAGGCCGTTCATGCGCGTCAGGGTGATCGCCACATTGGCCGAAGCCCCGGCGACCAGGCTGATGGCACCTTGCGACGGATAGAACGTAAAATCGTTGGTGCCGGTTCCGACGAGCGCGCTGATGGTGTTGCTCCCGGTGGGTGAGCCCCAGCCGGTGCACAGATCGTAGCCGGGAACGGCGGCAAAGCGCAGCGGATTGTTGTTGTTGAAAGTATTGCCGGTCGTGATGTCGTGGAAACAATTGGTGTAAGTGGCGCGCGGTCCCCGGCCGATGTTGTAGAGGGCCGGATTCACAAAACCGACGGGAGCTTTGCCCAGTGACGCTGCCTGCTGATTAACCAGCGCCATGAATCCTGCCCACAACGGTGAAGCGGCGCTGGTGCCGCCGGTCGCACCGATGACGGTGCCGTTTTTGTAAATCGTGAAGATGTTGTCGGCGGGCATCGCCACGTCGGGATAATTCCGGTACGAGACGGATCCAAGGTTGGTGGCCATGTTGATTCCCTGCTGCCAGGTGGGGATGCCGTAACCGCTGATGCCGCCGCCGCTGCCGCCCCAGGTGGTGTCGGAGAGCCACGGCCCGCCGGCACTGCTCGTGGTCAGCGACACGCCGCCCACGATGGTCGAGTAAGGTGCGCCCGTGAGGCCGGTTCCGCCGTCCAGGTCCGCGCCGCCGTCACCGGAGGCCTGGCTCATCGCCTGGCCTTGCGCCACAAATTGCTGGAAGATTTGCTGGATGATGGCATCGATGCCGAAGCCATAACTGAGCGTCATTTGCTTGGCCTTGTTGTCAATGGCGATCTGGTTGAAAACCGTGTGGGCGTCGCCTTCGTAATTCAAAATCGTCGCCCCGGGCGCCATGGACATCGCCATGTCAATGTCCAGCACTTCCTCGCCTTCATCCACGCTGCTGCCGGTGAGCGCGTTGGTCCAATATGGGGTGAAGGTGGTTATGATGTTGGTGACGACGATACTCGTGGAAAGCCCGGCGTTGGTTTCATACATGTACACGTCGTTGGGATAATAGGGACCGCCGACGTCCACGATGGCGATGTATTGGCCGGCGCCGGTGTTGGTGACCCCGGGCACATAGGCCTTGCGAAAATCGTTGCCCATGAAAAAACCGCCCGGCGAGGAGCCGGTGGCGTAGGCGACAATCTGATTGGTATCCAGCGGAACTACTTTGAGGCCGCCGCCGAGGCGGTGCGGAATCGTGAAGTTGTCCAAACCGGCGATGTGCAGGATAGGGATGTTGGTGTCCACGCTCGGCTCCGAGTCGGGCGCGTAAAAGTTGCGGTTTTCGGTCGGGTGGGGGTAATGCCGCAGCGTGAGGTTGAAGGTTTTTTCAATGCTGGAAACCGGCGCATCCACACTGACCATCATCCGGTTTGAATGAGTGCCGGTGACGGTGAATCCGCTTTGCCCGGCGAACTGCAACACCTTTTGGTAGTCCGCTGCCGTGGGACTGAATTTTTCCGTGAATTGCCCGGGTGTCAGCCACTGGTGATAATTGGTGCTGGCCGGGTCATTCAATTCCTGCAACAGACCATCCAGAGCCTGCTGGTTCCGCAACGGCAGGCCCAGGAACAGGTTCAGGTGATTGGTTGCCGGCAACGAATTCAACGCCGACAGGTGGCGGGTCACGGGAACGACGTGCCCGGGGATGATCCGGCTGCCTTCCGCATAACCGGCTTCCGTCTGCGCAAAGACCAGGCAGACGGAAACGATTCCCGCCGGCCTTAAAAAGCGGGCAAGGCGTTGCGAGATCAAATTCATATATTCGTTGGGTGGATCACACCTGCCCAGGCTCAAAAAGAATGGCCGACCCGGGGTTTTTCCGGCAGCGCCGGCCGGCCATTCCTGATGGAGACGCGCATCAGTTCATAATTGTGGCGGACGATCCTGCGGCGCGGCGCCGAAATTCTTGTTGGGTGTCGGCCCCATTGTCAGCACCAGCTTGCCGCCGGAGACAATGTCAGCCTGTGAGATCCAGCTTCGCGTGAAGGGCTGGCCATTGA
>CAZKTW010000259.1:0-5197 GCA_964555775.1 uncultured Bifidobacteriaceae bacterium
CCGCCGAGCGCCTTGGCGATGTCGCCGGCGACGGACGGTTTCTCCGCGATGATGAGAGCTTTGCTCATTTGTTGCCCCGCGCTTGTACACCGGGCGGGGCAAACATGCGAAGAAAATCTTTTTTGTCAAATCCAACTTACAAATTGAATTTTGAAAAAAACGGCCGCCGAGGCAAAAAGAACGCGGGGGTTTTCAATTGAGAATCCCTTATCCCTGCCCTCCGCAACCATACTGCTGTGGGTGGGTGGATGTATGCGGATAAGCTACGATTGACAACCCCTCTTGCGCGCGGGTGCTAGAGCGTTATAATCAACATCAATGAAACTGACTCTGGCAATACTAGTTTACGGGTTGATCGGGCTGGTTCTGTGCGGGAGCATCCTGCTGGTCATGGCCGGCAAACCGTGGCTGCTCATCGTCGCGGTGCTCGCCTACATCGCCGCCTTCAGCAAGTTCGGCTGTTTGTCACATTGAATTTTGGGTCTGGGGTCTCGGCTCTCGGAGCTGGTGCATTGCCCGAAGTTATTTCCCCGGAACCAAGACGCCAAACACCAGATCCCAATTCATTTCTGCGGCACGGCAAATTTCTGCTGCATCGAGCCCTGGATTTGCGCCCAAGGCAGACAACCTGCCCCCTTGGTCCCCGCCGCCACGCCCGTCGCGTAGGCGGTCGCCGGTGAGGTTCCCTGGACGATATACGCCTGTCCGTTGAGATAGACCACACTCGCACCCGGTAGCGCAAGGGAAACAAAACTGCCGAAGTTTGCATAGGACGCAAGTTGGCCGGGCTGGCCCAAGGCCGTCACGGCAATGACGCCGGGAGTCGCCGCCGGATACGTCGGGGTGGACACCGGTTGATTGCCAGCCGCCGCGTAAACCGGAATGCCGAGGGCAATGGCCTGCTGAATCACATTGTCCAAAATCGAGCTGTCAATGGGGCCGCCCAGGCTCAAGTTGAGGACAGTGGCGCCGTTGTCCACCGCCGCCTGGATGCCGAGGGCGACACTCCAACTGGTCGTTGAGGCGCCGGCACCATAAACGTCCACGGGCAGGATCCTGACGGAACTTTTCCCGCCGGACGCCTGCGAGATGGCCCGCAATATTGTCTCGGCCATCGCCGTCCCGTGCGTGAGGTCCTGGCTCGCACCCGCGTCGCCGGCCACGGAGAGCGATTTCAACAGGAACGGATCGAGCTGGCTGCCGAGGGATTGCACGCGCGTGTCAATCAAGCCCACGACGGGATTGCAAGGGTCGCCGGGAGTGGCCGGATCCAGCGTGAGCGAAACGGGTCCAAGCGGCGCGTTCGCGATCGGTTGCGGCGTGGCCGGCGGGTCGAAGACGTAATCATAATCCACGGCTTCAACGTTGGGATTGCCTTTTAGACTGGCCAATGCGGCATCGGTGGCGTCGGCATTGTCAAAGAGCAAACGGTAAAGGCCGAGTTTGTCGTTGCGGCCGATGATTTTTGCGCCGACCAATTTGGCGAGCGCGTCCGCGTCCACCCCGGGCTTGAGTTTTACAAGCAATACGTTGGGAACGTGCCGGGCCAATGATTTGTGCGCGAGCACCGGTTGCGTGGCATTTTTCATCACCGTGCGGAAAACATAGAGCTGCGGCACGGCATTGGTCTGAGGCACCAGCGCAAAATTGAGATCCCCCAGCAACCGTTTCAACGCTTCACCCGACGGCTGGTTCTTGAATTTGGCGGAAGTTGTGTGGGTCGTGTCCGGCTCGACAAAAATATGCCAGCCGGCGTCCGCGGCGATTTGTTCCAGCAAGGGCAGCAACGCCATTCCGCGCATATCGGCATCCACGCGATCGGTGTCCCGGTGCCAGGCGAGCGAATTGGTGTCCGCCGCGCGCGCACTCAATGAAAGCACGGCGATCAACATCCAAAATAGAGAACGTATTTTTAGCATGGTCGAGTCCTGGTTAAGAAAGTAACACAGTCCCTTCCTCGGGAGAAACCCCAAAACCGACCCGGATGAAACGGATCGCGGCTGTCTCAGCCGCAATACATTCGACGAGCCACGACCGACGTTATCCGTACAGCATTCTGGCAATCCGGGCTGCTGCGGCTGGGACAGCCGTGATCCGACGTCACGGCGTGAGCACCCGGTAAAATTGTTGCGGCGCGCCCGTGAGGGTATCAATCCAAAGTCCGGAGGCGTTCGAGGGCGTGACGGTGGCGCGCAATTGGAACGGGTCGGCCAGATTTGTCGCGCTCCACACTTCGTACGGCTGCCCCGCACTGGCCGGCCAGACGAGGGTCGGCGGCGGCGGGAGAGTCAACGTCAGCCCAAACGGCGGCGGCGTTCCGCCGATACGAACCCATTTGGTCTCGGTCTGATACTGTTTGCCGTCGCTGCGGGTGACCACGGCGTAGAACGGATGCAATCCCACCCCCAGATTCGTTGCCGCCACCGCAAACGTGGCGGAGGACAGGTTGGAAACGACGCCGAGCGAACCGCCGGTGCTGAACAATTCGATCTGGGAAATGGTGTTCGTATTGGCGGTAACGGAAAACAGGAGGGTGAAATTAAGCACCGTATTGGAAGCGCCAGCCAGCAGGGTGAACGTGGCATTGAGCGGCGTGTTTTGGATGCGGACATCTTGGCTCACGCGCGCCTGGGTATGGACGTGACTGCCTTCATAAACCACCGCCGTGAGTTCATGGCTGCCGTCGGCGAGCGCTGTGGTATCCAGGGGAAACGTCAGGGAAAGATTGGTGACCCCGGCCGTGATGTAGAGATGATTGCGCGGTTCAAGGTCATTGAGATTCTGGTTCAACACCTGGGTGCCGGTGGGAGAAATATTCAAGCCGGCCGAACCGCTGAAGATCGCCTGAATCTGCGAAGCCGGCCAGCCTGCGGTTCGCGCGCGCAGATTGAATTCTGCATACGACATGCCGTACGGGTCATAAGGAATGAAGTCCTCGGCCACCAGTCCGTCGGCCGCCTGCAATATGCTGTTGTTGTTGATGGCATCGACCATTTGCTGGGTCAGGCCGGAAATGTTCGTGCCCGGGGCATTGTTGGTCACAGTCAGTGTCACCTGGGTGCCGTTGGTTTTGGTCACCACCAGTTGCAGGTACGCACCTACACCTGGAGGATTGGCAGCCGAGCAGCCGCGAAATCCGTCGGCAACCGTGTCGAGAAAATTGGTTGCGCCGCCAGCGACAAAAGTGGTCAGGACCGAAGCCGTGCCCAACGTGGAGCCGCCGCTGACCGGGATTTGCGCTCCGGGCGTGTTGATATCGGTAAATTGCAGACTGATGCGGTCGCCGAAGGCACCTGCCAGCGCCTTTGACTGGAGAATGTAAGGCATCTGGTTCAGCGTATTGGCGAGGCTGGCTGCCACCGATTTGATCGTGGCGTTGGTTGGAACCGTGTAGTAGGCAATCCAGCCATTGAGGGTTACGTAGAGCTGGTTGCCGGCGGCGGGGGGAATATTGGTCAGGGTTTGCAGCCACCGTCCGTCCACAAACAAATCCACCTGCTGAACAGGGCGGTCAGGCGTGACGGCGGCACATTGAAACACGAGATTGGTGATGCCGCTCAACACGCTGCCGGCCGGCAGGTTGGTCCACACGCCGGAGGGCGGCCGGGCGAAGGGCGCGGCCAACGGTTCAGCCACGATCAACCCCTGATACGGATTGACGAGACTCTGGTAGTAACATTCCGCCAGGCTGAAACCGCGCGCTTGATAGAAATAATCCTGTGGTGATGGAAATTTTTCGAGGTAATTGCACGGCTCGACCACCGTACCATAACTGCCGCTGGCGCCGGCGTTCAGGAAAACCAGCAAGGTCGTGTGATCGTTCGGCTGATAGATTACTCCGCCATACGATGTCAGGCTGTCGGCGATGGCTCCCGGCACAAACACATTCGAGAGAATGTTGAACTGATAGAGGCCGGTTTGGTAGCCCCACAGGTTCGTCAGCCCGTAAGGCGAATCGGAATTGGTCCGCAAAATGGAAGCATCGCCGGCCACCCGCACGTCAAAAATGGTGTTGTCAAATTCCTGGTAACGGACGTTGCGGGCCGTGTCGCTGGTCTTGGCCAGCCAGACCGTTTGCGTGGGAAAGGTTCCATCGCTGGCCACGCCCCGATCGATGATCCCCCGGGCCTGCACCAGGTTGCTGGACGTGATCATGGTCACCAGCCAGGAATTGCTGCCGGCGGCAATCGGCGGCGTCTGGCGAAAGATGCATTCGCTGGCCGAATAAGCATTGGAACTGGCCACGGGCAGATTGCAGCTGGGAATGCCCGCTGGACAGTCGTTGGTGCAATCGTCCGTCTTGAACCCGTAAAACAACGCGGCGGTCGTCGAGTTGACCCCGTTGGGGTCCGTGACCTGATACGGAATGTCCATCGACAGGACGACATAATCAATCTGGTTGGTGAGGCCGCGGTTCGAAAGCATGTTAACGAGTGGAGTGAGCAGCGTCGTTTCAAAATCCGACCGGGTCCAGGCGGCGTTCCCGCCGGGCCAGTTGATGCGCAGAAGATTTTGCGGAGGTACTCCGCGCCGCTCGCAGTAATAATTGCCAAGCTGCACCGAGTTCGTGCTGTTCTGGTTGACGACCACGGCAACGTTCAACCCACCACCCCCTGCAAAAAGTCTGACCGAGAAAAAAAGCAAAAATGCTATTCCTGCCGAAATACACAAGCGGGTACGCACGCGTCTATACTCGCCCAAAAAGGCCGTTTGTAAAGCGATAACCTCATCGTTTCCAGCTTGTAACACGAGCAAAACCAAGGAAAATGGCGAAATTTGAGGTACCGGCGTCCCACCATCACCAGAAGCCATAACCGTCCATTTGGAAACGCCTTCTTCCGTAGCAGCCAAGGCTTGCCGCGCATAACCCAGTGGCAACGGGTAACAAGGCTCAAATTCCCTCGGAAATAATCATTCGTTCAGAGCCTCCTTACTTCGGCTGCTACCGCTATTTCTTGTGTAACACCGCTTTAACCCAGGCCTGATTGTCGAGATACCATCGGATGGTCTCCCGGATGCCATCCTCAAATTTGTGCGCGGGCGTCCAGCCCAGTTCGCGCTGGATTTTCGACGCGTCGATGGCGTACCGGCGGTCGTGGCCGGGCCGGTCTTTGACAAAATCGATCAGCTTGCGGGAATCGCCGCCCAGCTTGGGAACAAATTCGTCAATCGTGTCGCAAATCAACTGCACGATGTG
>CAZKTW010000260.1:0-5181 GCA_964555775.1 uncultured Bifidobacteriaceae bacterium
GCAAACGCGATCTGGTGGCGAACGTGAATTTTTTCAGCCGGCTGGACGTGGACGCCGAAGGTAAGATGCATTTTCATCCGGGCAATTCCAAGGCCGGTGACCAGGTTGACCTCCGCGCGGAAATGAATGTGCTGGTGGTGTTGAACACGTGCCAGCATCCGCTCGATCCCAATCCAATATATGCGCCGAAGCCGGTCAAGCTGACCGTGCTGCAAACGCCGCCGCCGGGACCGGACGATTTCTGCCGCAATTTCCGCAATGAAAACCAGCGCAGTTTCATTTTAACCGAACGCCTTTTCATGGGAGCCTGACTATGAGCACATTCATTCTGACCGAAAGCAAGCTGGACCCGGCGAAAGCCGTCTATGACCTCACGTTACCCGCCGGTGACGGCTGGATGCACGAGATCAAGCGCGGCCAGACCTTCCGCATCGTGGATCTCGAAGGCAACCAGGCGGTGGACACGCTGTTTTACAACGCGCACGACCTGTCCGACCGCTACTCGGCGCAGGACACCATCCGTGAGCAGGGTTCCATCTATCTCACCACCGGCACGAAGCTCATGTCCAGCGAGGGAAACGTCCTGGCCGCCATCGTCGCCGACACGTGCGGCCGGCACGACACCATCGGCGGCGCGTGTGCGGCGGAGAGCAACCAAGTGCGTTACGCCATCGAGAAACGCTGGATGCACAGTTGCCGCGACACTTTTTTGCTGACGATCTCGCGGTGGGGCCGGGGCGTGACGAAATGCGACCTCACCCACAACATCAACTTTTTCATGAACGTACCGGTGACGCCGCAGGGCGGCTTGTCGTTCGAGGACGGCGTGAGCGCCGGCGGGCGGTATGTCGAATTGCGCGCGGAGATGGATTTGATTGGCCTCATCTCGAACTGTCCGCAATTGAACAATCCCTGTAACGCCTACAACCCGACGCCGGTCCGGTTGTTGATCTGGCATTAAAAGGAGTTACCGCCAAAAATGCAAAATAGTTCCAACGCAGATGCGCGGAGAGCGCAGAGATTCGCAGAGGCCATGGCATTTCAGGCTGTCATCGGCACACATTTTGGAGTGCGGCGGCCCTCCGCCGCTTTTACCGGCTGCTTGCCAAGCGATGCCACGGTTGGTTGGAATTACTCTGGTCTTCTTTGTGGTTCTCTGCGTTCTTTGCGTCTCTGCGTTAAGGCCTCCGGGCATTTCAACCGATGAAAAAACCACTACGCAGTCTGAGTGCCTTGCTGCTGATATCGGCGCTGGCCGGGCTGGTGACGCTGCTGGTGTTTGACGCATTGAACCATCTGCGCCTGACCCCGTTTCACCAGCGGACGGGCGCCTTGTCATTCATGCTGATCGGCGCCTCCTACATCAGCCTGCAACTGAGCATGGGCCGGCGCTGGCGGGAGATGATCAAGGGCGTCCTGCTCGGCATCGGATTCTTTCTCTGGGGCTGCGAACAATTCATGCCGCCCGGTCCGCTGGTGACCGTGATGGACAGCTTGGTCGTCCTGATTTTCGTATCCGACCTCAGCCTGGTCATCCTGGACCGCCTGAAGCAACGGGAACACTGAAAACTGAAAACTTGAATGCTGAACATTTCCACGGAAGGAAACGGAGGCAACAGAGAAAGTAGCTTGCGTCCGCAGATAACACAGATTGACGCAGACTTCAGGACTGAACACTGAAAACTTGAAACTGAAAGCTCCCCCTGAATTTAGCCTTTCTTCCGTCCCCCTTTGTCCTTCGATGTTGAGCGTTGAATGTTGAGCGTTGAATGTTTCCCATCTCCCAACTGCCATCTTCAGCCTTTAGCCTTTAGAATTCAGCCTTTCCAGATCCACCGCGTGGCGCAGCTTTACGCGGCCAACTGGCTTGACAGAACCAGACGTAAAACATAGTTTAACAGCATGACAAAGACGATTACGAAGATTGGCAATTCGCAGGGACTGATTTTTGACTCGGCCCTGATGGATCTGGCGCGCATCAAGGTAGGCGACCAGGTAAGCATCAGCCTGCACAAAGGCGGCTCGATTGTGCTGACACCCGTGCGCCCCGTCATCACTCCGGAGAAAGCTTCCGCCACGGCGAAGCGTTTGATCAAGAAGAATGCGGAGTTGTTCCGGCGGCTGTCATGAAGCGGCCGCTCGCGCATCCCACGGTGGAGGCGGTGAAAGCGATTCACGCCGAAGTGCTGGCCATGCACGGCGGCGGCGCGGGGCTGCGGGAGGAGGCGTTGCTGGAATCAGCGGTGGCCGCACCGCAGGCGACGATGATGGGTGAACTGTTGTTTACCGATCCGCTGGAAATCGCGGCGGCGTATCTGTTTTATCTTTGCCGCAATCATCCGTTCGTGGACGGCAACAAACGCACGGCGCTGGCGACGTGCCTGGTCTTTCTGAGCGAAAACGATTTGCTGCCAAATGAAAAGCTGGACGTGGATGCGTGGGAGACGTTGACGCTGGATGTGGCCGCCAGCCGGCTTGATCGCGAGCAGACGACCACCCGGCTGCGCAAACTGTTACGTTCCCGCAACCGGGCACGGGCTGGCGCTGGCGGGAGATGATCAAGGGCGTCCTGCTCGGCATTGGATTCTTTCTCTGGGGCTGCGAACAATTCATGCCGCCCGGTCCGTTGGTGACCGTGATGGACAGCCTGGTCGTCCTGATTTTTGTATCCGACCTCGGCCTTGTCATCCTGGACCGCCTGAAGCACAGGGAAGACTGAAACTTGAACTTGAAAGCTGAACATTTCCACAGAAGGAAACGGAGGCAACAAAGAAAACAGCTTGCGTCCGCAGATAAGCTCCTGCTTTTAACCACAAAGGTCACCAAGACTGAAAACTGAAAACTTGAAGCTGAAATCTGCGTCATCTGCGGAACACGCTGTTTCAGTTTGTTGTAGCGTGCGCTGTCCTCAGCGCCTTCCGCCTTCCACATTCCCATCTCCCATTTTCGGGCCCCAACTTCAGCCTTCAGCCCTCAGCCTTCAGCCCTGCCCCCTGCCAGGGGATTTGGCTTGCGCGTTTCTCAATCAGCAGAACGACTTTGTCACCGGGTCTTGATATTGGCGTATTTTCATGAAAGAGTCGGGGGCCGCAAAGCCAATCTGTTGGCCATTCGCCCCCGATGTGCCGGCTTGCGGAACATGGCCTGAGCGCCTTAAATTTGAATCAACATATGAACACGACACCGCATCAGCCCCACGCTCCGGATTTGGTGGGACAACATTTGTCCGGCCCGAAAGGGCCCAAGCCGGCGGGAATGAATCGACAGGCTTTCCGGAGCCTGAAGTGTGCATTAACACATGATGAGTTCGCGGCGGTGCGCTGGGCGGCCAATCGTGCCGGCGAATCCGCGATGCCACTGGCGGAATTCTTCCGGGTGGCCTTGCTGGAGAAAGTGCAGGCGACTGCCGCCCAGGATGTCGCGCGCGGACGCAAGTTGCCGCCGGATATCGCGCACCTGACCGCCACCGCCAAGGCGTCGCCGTAAAGGGGCCAGTGGTCCTGACCGGGCAGCGAATCACTCAGACAGGAGTTTTTCAATCTTGGCTTGAAGGTCTGGGAAGGCGTCTGATGTTTCGTGTAAATTACCTTTTTTGTCCACGAGCCATAGCGTGGGGAGAGAATCAATGACAAATTCAGCCTCAAAATTTTGCGGGCTCTGGCGCTCAAAATATTCGGGCCAGGGCAGCTCGTGTCGTTGAACAAAATTCTTGAGTGCTTTCTCATCCTTGTCGGCACTGATGCCGACAATTTCAAATCCCCGGGAATGAAACTTTTCGTAGGTCTCTTTTAGCTGAGGGATTGCTTCAACGCAAGGCACACAATAGGTCGCCCAAAAATCAATGAGCACCACCTTGCCTTTCATCTGGCTTAGGTCCACTGGGCGCCCATCCATTGCCACAAACTTCATGTCGACCGGTTTTCCCATGTTATCAAGGCGGCGAAGCAGCGCTTTTGCCCTTTCCTTTAGGGCGTCGGAAACTGGGTCTTTGAGAATTTCATTGGCAATGGGCCGCGCCTTATCCTCAGGAACCATCGTGGCTAAAGAAAGCAACTTCTCGTAGTACCCTTCCTTCTGGGGAAAACGTTTTATTAATGCCCGCAGAACCGGCAGGCGGATAATATAGATTTCATCGGCAGACAATTTGGGAGCCAGACTAGACTGTACATTGAGCCATTTGATGAATACCTGTTGGTCTCCATGATTATAGGCCGTTTGTAACATGGTGCATTCGATTATCCTCGCTGCCAGTGCGTTGGAACTGCCGGGGAATTGAGTGCAAAAGGCATTGGCTTTTTCTGAAGCAGCAAGGGCCGCGGCGACTACTTGTTCATCAGTCGGTTGATGTCCGGGTAAAACAGCCGCCTGCTGCAATTGTTTCCAGGCAGTGTCGGCATCGGAGGAGGTCCTCGCGGGTTGCCCGAAGGCGAGACCGCAAAGAAACAACAGAATACCAACGCAGGTTGCTAATGTGCCCACTCTCATAGATGTGTCATGCTGCCTGTTCATTAAAATACGATTGGCGGTTCGTATCTTCAAAACAAAAATCCCAGACGGGTCGGTTCTTGATATTGGCATGTTGGCGATCTCGTTTTGGCTCTTCGCCTTTCCAAGTCAACCGTGTGCTCGCGATATATTGGAGTTTGCGCTGACTTCCCTGTCCTCCGAAGCCTTGGCGAAGGAGTATCCATCCATGCAATTCGTGTCTAAAAAGGAACGGCCCCCGTTGCCGGAGGCCGCATCATTTTGTGTAGCGTTCGGCCTGTGGCCGAATTGGATCAAACCACAGGTTCGACTCTACATTGTGGCTATTTGGTGGTTGCCTGCGAAGTGGTTGTCGCGGCCGGGGCCGGCGTGAGCGCCGGCGGCCGCTATGTCGAGTTGCGGGCAGAAATGGATTTGATCGGTCTTATCTCTAACTGTCGGCAATTGAACAATCCCTGCAATGCCTGCAACCCGACCCCGGTGCGGCTGTTGATCTGGGATTGAAAGGAATGGCCGCAGGAATGCACAACAGATCCAACGCAGAGGCGCGGAGAACGCGGAGATTCGCAGAGGATACCGTATTTCATGTTGTCATCGGTACACCGAAGTGCAGTTGGAAATCTCGTGGACATTTCGTCCGTTGGCAAAGCGCCAGAGGGCTCTTTGCATTACCCACAATTCCCGACAGCATTCCAT
>CAZKTW010000261.1:0-5153 GCA_964555775.1 uncultured Bifidobacteriaceae bacterium
GCGAAAAACTCCGATACACCGCGTCGGCCGGGGCGGACACCATTCGTTGTCGCCGCTCGATGATCATGCCTTCGTTGCTGATGAGCGTCACCGGCGTCTTGTCACCCTGGCTGGAAGTCAGCGCGTCCGTCCACGCGGTTTCGACATCGCGCGCGTCCATTTTAACCAACGCCAGCCGGACGGCGGTTTCATAGTCGAGCGGTTGAATTGCCGGAAAAAGTTTTAAGGCCAGCGCGTCGCGCACGATGACTTCATTGCCCAGACCTTTGATGAGCGGTTGGGCGATGCTGGCGGGAATGGGCGTGACCAGATGCACCCAGTAAGACGACAGCCTCGGCGTCAGCACTGGCACGGCGAGCAGCCGCCGGTTGAGTCCCCGCGCCCGTGCGTAACCCGTCATCATTTCGGCGTAAGTCAGCACGTCCCGCCCGCCGATTTCGAGAATGCGCCCAGTGCTCGCCACGCAATCCAGCGCGGCCACGAGATAGTCCAGCACATTGCGGATGGCAATCGGCTGGATGCGCGTGAACACCCACTTGGGACAAATCATCACCGGCAGCCGCTCCGTCAGATAGCGAATCATTTCAAACGACAGACTGCCCGAACCGACGATGACCGCCGCGCGAAATTCCGTCACCGGCACGCCCGCCGCGCGCAAGGCTTTGCCCGTTTCGTGACGCGAGCGCAAGTGCGGCGACAGGTCGGTTTGCGGATCGCCGAGTCCACCAAGGTAAATGATTCGTTCCACGCCGGCTGATTTCGCGGCGGTGGCACAGTTGCGCGCGGCGACCAAATCGCGTTCCGAAAAATCGCCCCCGCCGCCCAGGCTGTGAACGAGGTAATACACCACTCTAACATCCCGCATAGCCGCGACCAGCGAAGACGGTTGCAGCACGTCACCGGGCGCCAGTTCCACTTGATTCAACCACGTCCGACCCTGCAACCGCGCCGGATCGCGCGCGAGGCAGCGCACGCGATAACCCGCCGCCTGCAGACGCGGCACGAGCCGCCCGCCGACATAGCCCGTTGCCCCCGTGACCAGAATCAATTTGGCATCAGACATGGAATCAAATCAGCACTTTGCAAAAAAATCATAACCGCATTTTTCGGTCACGGCCTGCCCGCCTCCGTTCGCAGCATGACCTCATTGCGCCGCAGAAAGCCGGGCGTCCACGGCGGATCGAAATAGGTGAACATCAGCGGCGACAATACGCGTAAGCCTTCCGTTGCCATCCAGTCTTTCAACTGCTGCAACGCCGCCGCCTCGTTCTTTGCGTTGCGCCCGCCCCGGAAGCGGAGCACCGCGAACCGGCCTGCCGGCAATTCCCGCACGGTCATCGATCCGTCCGTGGGCTTGGGCACTGCGCCGGCCTGTAATTTCGCGGGTAGGACAAACGCCATCGTTGCGTTCGAGTCGCTGCCGGACATGAACACTGGCGTCGTCATGGCGATTTTCTGTTTGGCCTCGTTCCCGCCGGTGATGAAGCGGAATAGGCGCATGAAACTCCCATCGGCATTGTTCCCGGTGCGCGCCATGGGTGTCTCCACGACCGTCAGCGCCGGGTAATCCCGCAACTCAAACTTGCCGCTGGCACGCACGACCTGACAGGGCGCGGATTCGTAACCCACGCGCGATGTTCGATAGGCCACAAGAACCAAAACCACGACCACTGCTAGAATTAGGAAGGAAATAATCATGCGCTTCACCGGCTGAATTTACTCCAGTCTCGGCGGGCTGGCGAACAAAGAAGGCGCGCGAACAAATTGCTGACGGTGCGGGTGGTGGCGTCAATCTTGCAGTGTTGAAAATCGGTTGCGCAATTCCTGCGTGCGGAATGCAAAGATTTTTTCAATGTCGGGCTGCACCAGCCAGCGATGCACGAGAAAATCCAAGGGCACGGCGTAATGCACCAAGTCGCGGGTGAGCGTGCCGCCGTCGCGCGCCTCGAAGGTGTGCTCATGAATCCACTGCCGATAAGGGCCGTGGATTTGCTCGTCCACGAAACGATGTGGCGGCTGCCAGACGTTAATGCGCGTGCGCCAGCGCAACGGCACGCCACGCACGCGGAGGCGGTAATCTATCAGTGCGCCTTCGCACATCGCAATAGGCGGCAGCGTGACGATGTGAAAATTCAACCACGGCGGCGTGAGGGCGTCGAGGTTCGCGGCGTCGGCAAAGAACGGGAACAGCTTTTCCGGCGGTAGTGGCAGCCAGAGTTCGGTGGAAAATTCGCGGACGCGCATGGTGGTTCAGGGAAATTAATTGCGCTGCGCTCGTGCGAGTCGCAACTTCAATTCAAATCTTCCAGCAACAGCTTTGAGCTGATGCGCGCCGACTCGAAGATGACCGGCAGGCCGCTGCCTGGATGCGTGCCGCCGCCGACGAGATACATACGTTCGAATTCCTCGAAGCGGTTCTGCGGGCGCAGATGCAGCATCTGCGCGAAGTTGTGCGCGAGGTTGAAGGTCGCGCCGCGATAGATGTCCAGCTTGCTTTCCCAATCCGCCGGCGTCACCACGCGCTCGAAACGGATGCGCTTCTCAATGTCCGTGACGCCAAGTTTTTCGAGCTGGCGCAGCGCCACGCCGCGATACCGCGCCCGCTCCTTGTTCCAGTCCACGTTCGGATGCTGATGTGTCACCGGCAGCAGCACATACAAAGCACTGTGGCCGGGCGGCGCCATGGTGACGTCGGTGCGCACTGGGTTCGCCACGTAGAACGACGGGTCTGCCGACAAAACGTGCTGCCGCTCGATCTCGTCAAGGTTGCGACGATAATCTTTCGCAACGTAGATGTTGTGATGCGCGAGGTGGTCGAATTTCCCCTCCACACCGAGATACAGCATGAACGTCGAGCAGGAAAAATTCTTCTTCGCCACCTTTGCATCGCTCCAGCGGTGGCGCAGCTTGTTCGGCACGAGCGTCGTTATCGCGTTGGCAAAATCCGCGTTCACCATCACGGCATCGGCCTGTTGTTCGCCTTGCACGGTGCGCACGCCCACGGCACGGCGGCCTTGAAACAGGATTTCCTCCACCGCCGTGTCGAGCTGGATTTTCACGCCGAGTTCCTGCGCCACGCGCGCCATGTTGCGCGTAATGGAATTGCAGCCGCCTGTCGGATGCCAGATGCCATGCTCGTATTCGAGGAACGACAAAATCGAAAACAAACTCGGACATTGGAACGGCGACATGCCGAGATATTTCGATTGAAACGTGAACGCGAGTTGCAGCCGCGGGTCTTTGAAATAACCCGCCAGTTCCGCGTGCAGGGATTTCCACGGCTTCAGAAACGGCAGCACCGCCAGCAGGTGCAGGTTGATCAGACTCGTCCAGCCCGGAAACGGCGTCTGCAAGCACGGCGCGAACTTCTCCAATTTGACCCGGTTGTATGCCATGAACCGCCGGAAGCCCCCCGCGTCCGCCGGCGACAGCTTCGCGATCTCCGCCACCATGCGTTCGAGGTCCGGCGTCGCGTTCAACTCGCCGCCCGCGCCGAAGGTGATGCGGTATTGCGGGTCGAGCTTAGTCATCGGCACTTCCTTGAACATATCGCGGCCGACTTCCTGAAAAATTTCCTGAAGGATTTGCGGATAAAGAAAAAACGTCGGGCCGAGATCGAAACGATAACCATCGCCCTCAATAACTGACGTGCGGCCGCCCACCCGCGGCTGCTTTTCTAAAATAGTGACATCCGCGCCAGCCTTCGCGAGCAACATAGCTGAAGCCAGCCCGCCCGGGCCTGCTCCGATGATGATGACACGGCGCGACATTCTCAATGGCTAAACGAAATCGGCAATTGAAGCAAGGTTAGTCGCCCAAAAGAAAGCGCATCGCCCGTTTCAAACTTTTTAGCGAAAGCCGCTCCGGCGGATAACGGAATGGCGTATCGAGCCAGGTCGCCCGCCGCAACACAGCGCGCTGATGCGAAAACGTGTCGAAGCCCGCGCGCCCGTGATACGAACCCATCCCGCTCTCGCCCAATCCGCCGAATGGCAGTCCTGCGCCAATCATGTGCGACACGACATCGTTGACGCACGCGCCGCCAGACCGCGCGTCCGCGAGCACGCGGGCTTCCGTGGCGCGGTCGCGAGTGAACACATACAGCGCCAGCGGTGCAGGCTTTCCGCGCAGCAAGGCGAGCGCGTCGTCGAGCTTGTCAAATTCCAGCACCGGCAAAACTGGCCCGAAAATTTCCTCCTGCATCACCGCTGCGTCCGGGGACACGTCGGCCAGAATCGTTGGCGTGATAAACAAATCCTTCGCGTCATGCCGTCCGCCGTGGACGGCTTTCCCGTCACGCAGATAATTCACGAGCCGCTCAAAGTGTGCCTGATTGACGATGCGCCCGTAATCCTCGCACCGGGCCGGGTCGTCGCCATAGAATTCGTGCAACGCCTTTTTCATCGCCGCCACGAAAGTGTCGCGGGCCTCGCGCTCTACAAGAACGAAATCAGGCGCGACGCACGTCTGGCCGGCGTTCATAAACTTGCCCCAGGCGATTCGCTTGGCCGCCTGCTCGATGGCTGCGTCGGCACACACGATGACCGGACATTTGCCGCCGAGTTCCAGAGTTGCGGGGGTGAGATGCTTCGCCGCCGCCGCCAACACCATTCGCCCCACGCGGGTGCTGCCGGTGAAAAAGATTTTGTCGAACCGCTCGGCCAGCAATGCCTCCGCCACATTCGCGTCGCCGGTGGCGAGGGAAATATATTCCTCCGCAAATGTTTCCCGCACCAGCGCCGCGATGGCTTCCGCCGTGCGCGGCGCGAGTTCGGAAGGTTTCAACATGACGCAATTCCCCGCCGCGACGGCACTCACCAGCGGCGTGAGCAGCAGTTGCACGGGATAATTCCACGGGCCGAGGATGAGTGCCCCGCCGAACGGTTCGGGCTGCACCCAGCCACGTGCCGGCGCAACAAACCACGGCGTGCAGCGACGCGACGCCGCAGACCATTTTGTCAGATTCTTTAACGCACTACGGATTTCTGCCTGAAGAAATCCGATTTCCGAAGTGTAGGCCTGGCTGGGAGATTTGCGCAGGTCGGAGTTCAACGCGGCAAGCAGGTTGTCTTCGTCGCGGGTCAGCGCGACAGAAAGCTTTTCGAGCTGCGCCCGCCGGAATTCGATTGGCCGGGTAGCGCCAGTTTGAAAAA
>CAZKTW010000262.1:0-5151 GCA_964555775.1 uncultured Bifidobacteriaceae bacterium
GTATCAAACCGTCCGCGCGGTCGGCATCCAAAAGGTTTCGTTCATGACCGACAGCAAAAACGACGTAGCGGCTTTCGGCAGAAAGCCGCCAACTGAAAAGGAATTGAAATAATGCGGCGCTCTGCCGAGACGCCGCTACGATAAAATGAAAATCCGCACGCCCATCCCGGAAAAAAAGTCGCGGCTGGAAATCATTCCACTGATTGACATCATGTTTTTCCTGCTCGCGTCGTTCATGATGGTCTGCTTGCAGATGCAGATTGTCCGCACGGTCAAATCCAATCTGCCCACCGCCACGCTTGCCGCTCCCACCAAGAAGCCCGACATCGTGAATCTCACCGTGAACCAGGACGGCCAGGTTTCCGCGGACGACAAACCCATCGCCTTCCCCGAATTGTTCACCCTGCTGACGAACCGTTACAGCCTGAACACGAACCTGCCGGTTTATATCACTGGCGCGCACGACGCCACGCACGGCTCCGTGGTGTTTGTGCTCGATCTGGTGAAACGCGCCGGCATCCAGCGCGTAGCCATCGCCGTCAATGCGGCCCCCGGATCATCCTTGAAATTACCATGAAGCACTTCCAACAAAATCTCTTGATCATCCTCGCGCTGGCACTCTGTGGCCTTTGCGCCTGGCAATGGTACGAGCAAACCGTTCAACGCACCGCAATTCAGACCCTTGACCGGATCGTCTATGACCGCGATGCCGCCATCCAGGGCTATACCAATTCCATCGCCACGCTGAATCACCAGGTGAACCAGATGGACGCGCGCATCACCGAAATCAAGGCCGTCGCCGCGACCAACGAACAACTGGCCATTTCACAAAAGGCTGAGATCGTGCAATTGCAATTCGCCAACGAGACTGCCACCAACGAAATCGTGCAATACAAAGCTGCCGTGGACGCGCTGGAAGCGAAACTGAAGGAAGCCTATGCCGGCATTGACAAGCAGAATGGAGCCATCTCCAACCTCGTTGCCCAGCGCAACGACCTCGCGCAAAAATACAACCACGAAGTGAAAGACCGGAACGATGTCGTTGCCAAATACAATGATCTGGTTAAACAAATTCAATCCGGCGGCAAGCCGCCCGATAAATGAAAATAGCGGGAACCTTTCCAACGGGAACCGATTCGTTCGCAGATCGACATTAAATTTACATTTGTAGAGATTGGGCTTGACAGCTCTACAACTGTCAAGCAAAGTCGCGCCATGCCCAAGCCGCTCATCGAACTGACCGAATCAGAATGGACCATCATCAAGGCCGTCTGGGACCACGAACCCTGTGCCGCCCCGGCGATCCAGGAAAAACTTCACCCCCAGACCGCCTGGACCTATTCCACCGTCCGCACGCTGATGGACCGCATGGTGGTCAAGGGTCTATTGGCTGCCGAGAAGGTCCGCAACCTGACGCTCTACCGTTCGGCCGTCACCCGCGAACAGGCACAGCGTGGCGAACTGTTTTACGCCCTCAAGCACGCCTTCAATGGTGCGCTCACCCCAATGGTCCAATGCCTTCTCGATGCCCGCGACCTAAGCCCCGAAGAACTGGGGAAATTGGAATCCTTGATTAAGGCGAAGAAAAAAACCTCCAAAAAATGAACCCACTCATCGAAACCCTGAATCGTTTTGGCCAAAACGCGCTTCATTTTGCGTGGCCGATGTTGTGGCAATCGAGCGTGTTGATCGCGATCCTGTTTATCGCTGACTTTACCTTGCGCCGACGCGTACGCGCCGCCGTCCGCTATGCGCTCTGGCTGGTGCTTTTGGTAAAACTGCTGCTTCCACCTTCGCTGGCGCTGCCCACGGGAGTTGTCTGGTGGCTTTTTCCGGCGATTGCCACACCTGCCAAGCCACAGACTACCAGATATGTTGTCAGTTATGGGGCCGATACCACTCCCAACCTTCCGCTGCAACCAATGCCTGCCTTCACTCCACCGCCACGATTACCAGTGTCCGTGGCGGCATGGACCGTTCTCGCCTGGAGTGCCGTCAGCCTCGGCCTGTTGTTCTGGCTGACGTTGCGGTGGCGACAGGTTGCGTGCGACGTGCGCCGCGCGACGCCGGCGCCTGCGTGGCTCGGCGAATTGTTTGAAGAAGTAAAATACTTGACCGGCGTACGCGGCACTGTGCGCTTGGGCTTGACGGATCGAGCCATGTCGCCGGCAGTATGCGGATTATTCCGGCCAGTGATATTGCTGCCGCTATCACTCGTAGAAAAACTTTCACCGACCCAATTACGGGCAGTGTTGCTCCATGAATTGACCCATCTTCGCCGCGGTGATGTCTGGATGAATTGCGCGCAAGCACTGGTGCAGATTGTCTATTGGTGGCATCCCCTGCTCTGGTTCGCCAATTCCCGCATCCGCCGCGTGCGCGAAGAAGCCGTGGACGATGCCGTTATGCTGGCGTTGCGGGATGAGGCTGAGACTTACGCTCCCACATTGCTCGAAGTGGCGAAACTGGCATTCCACCGACCGCTGGCCAGCCTGTGCCTGGTGGGCATCTTGGAATCACGCAGTGCCTTGCGGCAGCGAGTCGAGCGCCTAATGGACTTTCGCGCCCCCTGCAAGGCGGGGCTGACTCTCCTGTCTTTCTTCGGCATCCTGGCCTTTACTGCGCTAGCGGTCCCAATGGGCGCTGCTCCTGCCAGTCAAAACAGCCGCTCTCCAAATAAAATCTTCGCAGAGCCATCTGCTACGAATATTTATACACGCGGCTTCATGGTTAACCGCGGCCCGGGCCTTGCCGGCTTGCAAAAAAGAACAGGTCTCACTGATTCCAGTCCACCAGATAAATATCTGCGCGAATTCTCGAAACTGCTGGCCGGTTCAGGAACAATTCTGCCGCCGACCAGCTTCTGGTTCAAAGACAATGGGCTGTTGCTGGTTCGAGGCACACCGCAGCAACTGGACGCGGTTGAGCAAATGGTTACGGAATTGAACGGGTTTCCGGCACAGAAGACCCGCGAGGTTGCCGTGCACAAATTCATCGTTAATAACGCCAACTCAACCTCTGCCGAAACCGGCAACCCTGTCAAACTTGAAACCCGCACTTTCAAGGTTGACCAAAACACCTTCTATTTAGGTCTGCAAAGTTTGGGTACACAAAATATTGGTTCCGCCAGCCCCATAGGCGGTGATGGCGGCGGCCAGAATGGCACTCCCAGCAGCCCTGCGGTAGCGATCGTGAATGCATTTCCAGAAGTCGGACCAACCCATTCCTCGGGCGGTCCGGCAATTGTGACTACAACTGATCAAACGGCAAACATCAGTCAGGCCGCCAAGCGATTCTTTACGAAGCTGGGCTTGAATTTGGACCCGCCGAAGAGCGTCTTCTTCAACGAAGGGCTGGGCTTGTTGTTCGTCCGCGCGACCGAACAGGATTTGGACACCGTCGAGAGCGCCGTCCAAGTGCTGAATATGACGGCACCGCAAATCCACATCAAAGCCAGGTTCATCGAAGTTCCTGAACCGACCCCCCAATATTTTGGGACGTATCTCATTCCAACGGGTGCCACCAACGTGGCCGGAATTTTAACCGACCCCAATTTTCGGGTCGTGATTCACTCCTTGGAGCAAAGCCAAGGGTTCGAAAATCTTGCGGAACCGGAAGTGACCACCCTCAACGGCCGGCAAACCCAGATGCGGGCCACAACCATTTTCACCATCGTAACCAATTTTGCCTACCGGGAGTCTTCAGCCAAATCAGGTATAATTCCTCAGACCACAGAAGTCGAGTGCGGTCCGGTTTTGGATGTGATCGCTTCCGCTTTGCCCGATGGGTACACCATTGATTTAAAGGTCACCGCATCCCTGAAAGAATTTTCAGGTTACGACAAAACAACCAATACAGTTCAGGCTTTCACCGCAACCGGCAATCGCGTCGATTTGCCGGAAATTTCGCCCCGGTTTCATGCTCAGGAAAGCGATGCGCACATAAAATTATTGGACAACCAAACCGTTGTTCTCGGAGGATTGGCTCCTACCCAAGTCCAGAGCATGGACGACAAGGTGCCAATGCTCGACGACATACCGTTGCTAAGGCGGCTTTTTCAGAGTCAGTCCAAGACCACGGTTGGAAAACATCTGATGATATTTGTGACAATCACCATGGTTGACCTGGCGGGCAACCGCACCCATTCGGACGACGAAATTGCCCAGAAACAACATTCCGCCGCAGGATTTCGCTGAACCGGCGGCTCAGCCCGGAACCCTGCGAACGAACCCGGCCCCACGCTGCCGCAACCAAACCCGGCCGGTAAGAATTTTCCTGATTGATTTAGCCTGCAAATCAGCCCGGCTTAAAACATCTCCCTCAGGCGCTTTTGTTGTTGTTTTTGGATCAACCATGTGTACTAATGTTTGAAGTTAAGGTAGTAAGTTGCATTTGTGGCGCTTGCGACAAAGGGAGAGAGGGTTCCGGTCCTAAAATCAACCTGGAAGGCGCTGCAAAAATCAGAAATCAGAGGAACCTATGAAAAATTGCCTGTCCGCGGGCGCTAGACTTTGTTCTTGCGCCTTATTCCCACTCATCACCGCTGTCTTGCTCGTCGCCCCGAGCGTTCGCGCCGGGTTGCAGATGGATATGCACCTTTATGGCTCATACTTTTGCTTCCCTTGGATAAGCACAAATTCGACCACGCCCAGCCCCACAAACACGGCCTATTTTGTCTGGTCGCCGTCTTCCACCATCAATTCCGGCATCCATTTCCAATTAAATCCCGACAATAGCATTAGCGGCAGCGGGAGTTCCTTTTTTCCGGATTTTCAGGCATTCATCCACGAGATCACCAATAATAGCTGGACCCTGCTGATGACCAATAACGTCTCGACCAATCAATACACTTTTAAGGTCACCGTCCCTTCCACCATCACCAGCAATCTGTTTGCGCCGGTGGTCATTACCTCTCCAACCAACGGGCAGATCAACGTGACCAACACCCCAACGTTCACCTGGACCGGACCGGTTGGCTGGGGAGGCGCGCTGACCGTCTATGACTATTCGGTTGACAACAACGGCAATAATAATTACGTCACGTCCGCGAGCCTCACCCCGAACCAGACCTCGTGGACCTGCCCGGTGACCCTGCCCAATGGAACAAACAACTTCTCCGCGAATTACACCAGCAATGCCACCGCCATCGTG
>CAZKTW010000263.1:0-5146 GCA_964555775.1 uncultured Bifidobacteriaceae bacterium
ACGCGAAGACAAGGGCAAAATTGAACGCCAACAGCTGGCAGGTGGCATTGGGTGGAGCGAGGCGACTGACGAGCCGGCCTTGGCGCGTCAAAGCGTAGCGACGACGGCTCGCGAGGACGCTCGCCCCACCGAGATTCATGCCATCCAACAACTCGATCATATCCGCAAAAAGTTTTCGTGCTCCGCGGAGTCCGCGGGCAGGGTTAACCGTGATGCCATGGCGCAGCCAAAAATCGGAACAACGGGACCAAAGGCACGCCACAACAGGAATTACTGGGCACCGTTCACACGAACGGCGTCAGGCAGGATGAGGAACCAGCGTCTTTTCAGGGACGCAACGCGATTGAAAACCCGTTTCCATTTTTTGTCCACAACTTTCTGTATTTATGGCTGATTTTTTTTAACCACGGATGGGCACGGATGGACACGGATTTCACGAGTGTGTGAAGCCAGGCGGGTTAAACCGAGGCCCTCGTCTCTCGACTTTTGACACTCGGCGGCGTTGCCTTGGCTCATTTGCTGGTTGACTCCGCCGCCGGGACGCTGACATTTAGGCTATGCAAGCCTTTTCCCAAAGAATTGGTGGGATCTGGAAAACGATTCCGGTCCTCGCCCTGTTGATTGTGTCCGCACTGTCCACCTTGGCTGACACCACGAACGAAATCCAAATTGCAGCATTGTCGGTCGGTGACAAAATATACACCAACGCCACCATCACTCGTGTGACGCCCGCCTACGCGGTGGTGAGTTATCAGGAGGGAGTGGTCCAGATTCCCATGAGCGATATGCCGGCGGTTTATCAGAGCCAATTTGGTTACACGCCGGAAAAGGCCGCGCATTTTCTGGATGACCAGAAGCGACTCCAAAAGCAACAGCAGTCCATCCTTGCCCGGCAGGTTGCCGCCCAGGCCCGGACGGGAACGAACCGCCCGGTCCGGGTCACGGCCATTGATGATAATCCCTCGTTCGGCGGCTTCCCTTTCTGTTCCGTGGACGGGATCAGTGGCGGCATTCTGATTGAGAATCTCCCCGATTCGGTGCGGCAATTCTTGTCCGGCTACCGGGTGCTCCAGGCGGACGTCGCCGACTGCCAGCAACAGCTCAACAATCTCAAGACCCCCGAAACTCCTCCGGCCAAGCCGGCCCAGCCACAGATGGGCAAAACCTTGATGGTTGGAAACGGCGCGGGCTACGTCAGGGCGGTCACCGTACTGCCGGACAACACGCCCGCCCTCCGGCGAAAACTCGAAGACCGGCTGAAAACGCTCAACGCCCGGCTGGGCCAGGCAACGATCGATTATGATTTTCACACCACCATCATTGCCCATCCCTCCGGCCAGACTTACGTCGGAAAACCAATCTGGGTTTGCGTCGGAGTCCCGGCCAAGGCCGCCAAGTAACCGCGGTCCCTCAAATCACGGAAAATTTAACCACGGATGGACACGGCGCGGTTGACGCCTCAACCAAATCGTCCTCGTCGTCGTCCTCGTTCTCGTAATCCAAACGGGCAAGTCGAGGACGAGGACGAGAACGAGGACGAGCAGGAAAACTTTGCGCAGAAAAACCAGGCTTTCATGGAGAATCAGTGCAGCTGAACGCGAATGTTTACTCCTGCTCCTCGCTTTTTTTGTCGGGGCTTGACTTCCGGCGATTGTTGCCCAGTTTGGGATGGTCAGGCCAAAACCAAATGACCGTTAGAACGGCAAACCTGCAGGACGTTGCGGCAATTATCCGGCTCGCGGACGAACTGGGTTATCCGTGTGACGCGTCAGCCATGGAAGCGCGCGTCCGGAGGGTTACGGCTCAAAAAAATCATTTGCTGCTCGTTGCGCAGAATGATCGCGGCGAAGTCTGCGGCTGGTTGCATACCTTCGGCGCCGATTATATCGAATCCGGTTTTCGGGCGGAGATTGCCGGGCTGGTGGTTGCCCGGGCGGCGCAAAGGTCCGGGATGGGCAGCCGTCTGGTCGGGGCGGCCGAGCAATGGGCCCGGGAAATCGGGGCGGAGTTCATCAGTGTGCGCAGCAATATCAATCGCTCGGAAAGCCATCCCTTTTATCAGAAACTCGGATACGAACTGAAGAAGACGCAGCAGGTGTATCGCAAACGCTTGTGAGGGAAGGCGGATTTTTAACCGCAAAGAGCGCAAAGGACGCAGAGATTTTAACCGCGTCTAGACACGGATTACACGGATGAATACGAATTGTCGGAGGGCGGACTCCGCGAAGCCCTGATTTTTTCCATTCATTGGATGTCTTGCCGAGGCGAAGCGCAGCGAAGACTGGTGGGCGTTGGATGCCTGCTCGCGACTTGTCGGAGTTCGATGTTGGATGTTTTCCTCATTCTCGTGTAAATAAAGCCCATGTCTCCAGGCACGCATTTCTTCATGAGCTGGATAATTGCCGCCAAAACGACCGACAACTCGCGCGATTGCGGGCTCGTCACGTTGGCCGGTGTCCTGCCGGACCTGGACGGGCTCGGAATCATCCCGGACGCCATTAACCGGGCCTTGGGTCACCGGGAAACCGTGTACTACGAGCATTACCATCACTTTCTGCTGCACGGCCTGTTCGGCGGCGTTTTGATTGCGGTTTTGATGGCCTGTTTCTCCCAACACCGTTGGCGGGTATTGCTGCTGGCATTCCTGGTGTTCCACTTGCATCTGCTGTGCGACATCGTTGGTTCACGGGGACCGGACCCCGACGACCTGTGGCCGATTTTTTACGACGGCCCGTTCAATAAAAACTGGATGTGGTTGTGGAAAGGCCAATGGCGGCTGGACTCCTGGTTCAACGAGATCCTGTCCGTGGTGCTGTTGGTCTGGGCCCTGCGGATTTCCGTGCGCCAGGGTTGGTCGTTCATAACCATGCTCAACCGTCGCTGGGACGAAAAGTTTGTAGCCGTCCTACGCCAATGGTCCGCCGCCTGGAAAGCGCGCAGAGCTTAACCGCGTGGCGCAAGCGATTTACACGCACTTTGACTTTATTTTTTGCTTTTGTTCCTCATTTCCCTCAGTCTTGCCACAGTCAACAGAAGCGGGTTTGGCAAATGGTTTCAAATCCGACGTACTCCTAAGCCACCGATGGAAAGATATAAGAACATGCAGAATGTTCGGGAGAAGATGCCGGGCTAGATTTTTGCGAATTCGTGAAATTCGTGTCAAAAAGTTTGTGCCTCCTGTGTTTTTTGCGGTAAGGATTTCGTGTAGTTCGTGCCTTTCATGGTTAAAGACTCTGCGGCTTGTCCCCAAAGGCGGCGGCGATGATTTCAGGCTTAGGTGGTTGGGTCATTAGGCTCACCACCGGGACGACAATCAGGGGCAGGAACATGGCAATGGCGCCGGCGACGGGGATCAAGGGCTTGCCCCATAACAAAAACAACACCACGGCGGTGCCGACGCCGGAGATCATGCCGGCGTAGGCGCCGGCTTTCGTCGTCCGCCGCCAGAACAAGCCGTACAGGTACGGCGCCAGGAATGCGCCGCTCAACGCGCCCCACGCAATGACCAGCAGGTTCACAATCACATCCACCTTGCTCACGGCGATCAGCAGCGATAGCAGCACGAACACGGCGCATAACACACGCATCAGGATCATGGTGGATTTGGATTTCTTTTCCCGGTTGCCGAAGGCGCCGTAAATATCAATCGCGATGGCCGAGCTGCTCACCAGCACCAGCGATGACAGGCTGGACATCGAGGCTGAGAAGACCATCAGCAGGATGACCAGCACCAGCCATTGCGGCACGAAGCTCGTGATGAAAAGCGGCATCAACAGGTCGAGGTTCGGCTTGTGTGTTGCCGCGTCCATAATGGGCGCCAGGTCGGTCTTCGGATCGGTGAAAAACAGGTGTGTCAGCGCGCCGCTGTAATACGCGCCAAACGACATGAACAGCGCGAAGACGGTGGCGATGATCATCGCCCGGTTCACGTCGGCCTTGCTGCGGATGGAATAAAACTTCTGCACCATCTGCGGCAGCGCCCAGGGACCGAAACTGGTGATCAGCACGAGCGAGACGAATATGACCCAGCCGGGGAAGGGCGGGCCGGTGGCAGGCGGCGGCGCGTGGAAGGCCGGCATGTATTTGGGATCGCATAACGCGGTGAACGATGCGACCAGCCCGCCTTTCATGCTCGCGAGCAGCAACACCATGATCAACACGCCCAAAAACTCGACGATGCCGCGGATGAAATCGCTCACCGCCACGGCGAAGTAGCCGCCCATGACGAGGTAAACGCCGGTCAACGCGGCCAGAAAGATGAGGGCTTCGTTGTATTGCAATCCGAGCGTTTTCTGGAACAGATAGCTCAGGCCCATGTAAACCGATGCCGAGTACGGCACCAGGAAAACGAAGATAATCACCGCTGAGATGACCTGGAGCGGTGCGCTGTTGTATCGGGCGCGAAGAAATTCCGGCATGGTCAACGCATTGAGCCGGGCCGTCATTTCGCGCGTGCGTCCGGCCAGGACAAGCCAGGCGAGCAGGGTGCCAACGAAGGTGTTGCCGATGACAATCCACATTGTCTGGATGCCGAAGCCCCAGCCGAGCCGTCCGGCGTAGCCGATGAAGAGCACGGCGGAGAAATAGGTGGTGCCGTAGGCGAATGCGCTCATCCACGGCCCGAGCGTCCGGCCGCCCAGAAAGAAATCACCGACGTTTTTGGTTCGCTGCATGCACCAGTAACCGATGGCGAGCATGACGAAGACGTAGAGAACGACGAGCGAGATGTAGATCATGGGGCTCATAAAAAGAAATGTTGAAGGCTAAAGGCTAAAGGCTGAATTAAAGAGGGGGAACATCGAACACGCAATCGTCCTCGTTCTCCTCCTCGTCCTCGTAATCGAGAGTACGGAATCGAGGACGAGAACGAGGACGAGGATGAGTGAATATCCGGGTTCATTCGTGGTTAAAATCCGGGTTCAGATGCGGTCGAAGGCCGGCAGTTCCTCCTGTTTCAGCGAGCGGATGCCCACTTTGGTGAGAACATCGCGGGCTTTGGCCACTTCGGGGACTTCGAGGACCATGATGGCGCGATTGTTGGCGATGAAACCGGACGCGTTGTCGAGATTGATGTTGTTCTGGGCGAGCAGATCGGCCACGGCGTGCAGGCCGCCGGGTTTGTCCGGCACCTCGACGGCGAGCGCGT
>CAZKTW010000264.1:0-5136 GCA_964555775.1 uncultured Bifidobacteriaceae bacterium
AGGCCGTGCCGATGGAGGGCGACTGGTATGCGCGCAAAATGTATCAGCAAGGTTCGCCCGACTACAAAGATCACCTCGCGCGCTACGGCCATCCGTCCACGAACGGCTGGAAGGACATCATCCCGTTATGGAAGGCCGAGAAGTGGGCGCCGGAAAAGCTGATGGCGCTCTACAAACAGGCCGGCGCGAGATATTTCGTCAGCCTGGGGACGCATCACGATGATTTTTTCCTGTGGAACTCATCGCTGCATAAATGGAATGCCGTGAACCACGGCCCGCATCGTGACGTGGTGGCAGAGTGGCAGCAGGCGGCGAGGAAACAGGGCCTGCCTTTTGGCGTTTCCGAGCATCTCGGCGCGAGTTTCACCTGGTTTCAAGACAGCCACAAATCCGACCGTACCGGGCCGTTCGCCGGCGTGCCATATGATGGCTCCAATTCAAATTACTGGGATCTGTATCATTTTCCCGCGGAACCCGGCGACGTCGGTTGGTATAGCAAGAATCCCCGCTGGCAGCAGCAATGGTTCAATGAAATCAAGGAACTGGTGGATCATTATCACCCGGACCTGCTTTACAGCGACGGCCCGGTGCCGTTCGGCAATGAGGTCGGTTTGAGCCAGATTGCCAATCTGTACAACGACAGCATCCAGCAAAATGGTGCCAGTTTCATGGCTTTCTACCATAACCTGCCTCCACGCCTCCGCGACCACTACGAACTGGAGCGACGCATGGAAAGGTTGACGGCCGTTTACAATTGCAAACAGACCTCCGGCGGTCGTTGGGTGCAGGATTTCGAACGCGGCGTCAACGGCGGCATCAATCCCTATCCGTGGCAGACGGACACTTCCATCGGCGACTGGTTTTACAACCGCCACTGGAAATACCAGCCGTTGAGCTGGACGGTTCACATGCTGGTGGACATCGTCAGCAAAAATGGGAATCTTCTGCTCAACGTCGTCCTGCGTCCGGATGGTTCGCTGGACCCGGAGGTGGAAACCATGCTGCATCAGCTGGCTGGCTGGACGGCGGTGAATGGCGAAGCAATCTATGCCACACGCCCCTGGCTGGTTTACGGCGAAGGTCCCACTCAGGCAAAGGGCGGCGCATTCAAGGAAAATTTCCAGTACACTGCCCAGGACATTCGTTTCACCACGAAAGGCAAAACGCTTTACGCCATTGCGCTTGGCTGGCCGGACGGCGGCAAACTGACCATCAAATCCCTCGCCAGAACCGGTGACGCGGAAGTAAATCAGATCCATCGTGTGGAGCTTTTGGGACAAAGGGGCAAACTGCAATTTGAACAAACCACCGCGGGTCTGGTCGTGACTATGCCGGCGGTCAAGTTAAGTGACCTGACCTGCTCGTTGAAAATTACCGGCACTAACTTGAAGCCGGTGATCCCGCCGACGATGGCCCCGGTGATCCGTCCTGATTCGAAGGGGGATGTGTTCCTGTCCGCCACCAATGCAGAACTTCATGGCAGCCAGATCCAACTGGAAACCAAGGGCGAATTGCCGGACATCGGTTACTGGGACCGGGGCGACGAATGAGTCTCTTGGATCGCACAAATTCCCAAAGCCGGCACCTACGATGTCAGCGCCGCGGTCGCCACGCTCAATGCTGAGGCCGATTTCTCGGACGAAGCGGGTGGGGAAAACGTCGGCGCCCAGGCTCCGGTGACCGGCAGTTGGGATAAGCTCCAGACGGTGAAACTCGGGCAGTTCCAGTTCAAAGAGCAGGTGAACTGTTGGTGAAAGTCCGGGCGAAAGCCAAAGCGAACTGGAAAACCATCAGAATGTTCCAACCCATGGTTTCATAATTTCAGTGCCTTCAAATATTGGTTCAAAATCAAACTTATCCTGTTGACCTACATAAGGTTAATTAATTTGTTCGTGCCACGAACTTTATCCTTGACACCCTCCCGTAACCATATAAAGTTCGAGGTACGAACTAATCCCGTGGAACTAGGCTTAAATGCTTCAAATACATACTTGTGCGCAAAATTGATCTGAACAACTTTCAGGTGGCGACCAGTGAAACGGTCCGCGATATCAACAGTCGCATCATGTTGAATCTGGTGCGCAAACACCAGCCGGTTTCCCGGGCGGATTTGATGCGTTATTCGGGATTACAGCGCAGCACTGTGTCAGCGATCGCCGAGCGACTGATTGCGGAACGCTGGTTGAAGGAGGGGGCGGTCGGAAATCTGCCCCGCGGCCGCAAGCCGACCTTTCTGCATCTCAATACGGAACGGTGTGGGGTGGTGGGAGTTGATATCCAACCGGCCACAACCACTCTGGCCGTGTCCAGCATGGACAGCCAGTTTTTGGCCCAGGAGTCCATGTCCACGGCAAAAGATCCCGTGGAATTCATTTCCCGGTTAAGCCGCCGGATCAACGATTTGATCCGGGCCCATCCCCGAAACTCATATGAGGGCGTGGGCATCAGTCTGCCCGGTCGAATCGATACTTCTTCGCAACAGTTGATATTTGCTCCCACGCTGGGATGGAGTGAACTGGATTTAAAGACGCAACTCGAACAGGCCACTGGATTGCCGGTGGAGCTGGAGAATGCCGCCAATGCCTGTGCGCTGGCCGAACTGTGGTCGGGGGAGCACTTGGATGGAGTGCGCAATCTGGTGGCCGTGACGGTGTCGGATGACATTAGCGTGGGCATGATCATGAATGGCCAGTTGGTTCGGGGTTCAACGGGCGTGGCGGGTGAATTTGGTCACGTGGCGCAAATGCAGGGCGGTCCCAAATGCCGGTGTGGCAACAACGGATGCTGGGAGGTTCTGGCGTCCAATTCCGCCGCCGCGCGGTACTACTCGGAGTCGGCTTCCGTCCCCAAGGGCGAAGTGGGCTCCAAGAGCGACATGGCCAAGCTGCCGTTTGGCGATATTTTGCGGCTGGTGGAACGGAATGACCCCAGGGCCTGCAAGGCATTGAATCAAATGGCGCATCATTTGGGCGATGGAATTGCCATGCTGGTAACCGGCCTGGCCCCGGATGTCTTGGTGGTGGTCGGAGAAGTGACCCGTGCCTGGGGCAAAGTCGGGCCGGTGGTGGCCGAAGCCGTCAAACGCCGGTCTTTCACCCATGCAGCCACGCGAATTTTGCCTACGGACCCGGAAGCGCAACCCCGGCTGCGAGGCACCATCGCGCTCGTTCTGCAAAATCACTTCGGCGCACCTTCGATCGCATGAAACAATTAATGAAACTGGAATGGTTGTGATCGTCCAAATTGTTCGCGTGTCGAACTAATCTTTCCGGTGAAGTAAAAATGAAAACCACTGAAATCGAAAATGTGAAATCGACGGCGCCGGGCGCTTCGCGCTGTCGGGCTCAATCCTGCGAATCGGAGGCGGTCCGGAAGATTGGACAAAGCATCAGCTACATGCTGCGGCACCTGGACCAGCCGTTACAGGTGGCTACGCTTGCCTCCCGGGCGAACATTTCTCCCTCTCATTTCTTTGCCCTTTTTAAACGCCAGATCGGCTGCGCGCCCATTGATTACTTCATCCGCCTCCGCATGCAGCACGCCTGCCGTTTGCTGGACGAGACGGTGATGAGCGTGAAGCAGATTGCCGCCACGCTCGGTTACGATGACCCATTCTATTTCTCGCGTATTTTCAAATCCGTCAATCAGGTCGCGCCCAGCGAGTATCGGTTGCTCAAAAACGGGGCCAAAGAGGAGGTCAGGAACTGTGGAATTACGTTGCATTTTTTTTATTCCCATGAATCCCAGGGTGGTCTGGAGCGCGCCGAAACCCATCTGGCACAGGATCGGGGCGGCGCCCAAGGTGGGATTGGCACGGGCAGCGAGAGGATTGCCGGTTGCCCGAACGGTGAAAAACGCTGCTGATTTTTTGATGCGCCAAATCAATTCATAGTTACGAATCCTATGTTCTACCGGCCAAGAAAAACCAAGCCCACGCCCGGCGGCTTCACCCTGATTGAACTACTGGTGGTCATCGCCATCATCGCCATTCTGGCCGCGTTGTTGCTGCCAGCCCTGGCCAAGGCGAAATACCGCGCCAGGGTCCTCAATTGCGCCTCCGACTACAAACAATGGGTGCAGATGGCCAATGTGTACGCCACGGACGATGCGAAAGGCAGCATGCCTTCTTTTAATGTTTCCGGTTGTGGCGGAAATCCGACTGACGTCGCCACCAATTTTCTATCCAGTCTGTCGGCTTACGGGTTTACCGTGCCAATGTTTTTTTGCCCCGTTCGGCAAAAAGATTTTGAGGATGCCAGCGCCTGGGTTTACTACAACTGCACTCCGGGTCATCGCGCCCTTTCCAGCGTTGACCAGTTGAATCAGTGGTTCGTATCCAGCAAAAGTGCTTCCAGCAACCCCTATTACCCGGCCGGACGCGGGATGAGCGGCGGGTATTCAAAACTGTTGCAGGATTGGTGGGTGCCGCGATTAAACTTTGGTGGGGGCCTCTTACTTCCTGGTAATTTACCCGCTCCATTTCCTGTGACGCCCGGGGTCTCACAGCAAATGGCTCCTCCCAATGCCCCTTCCTGGCCGCTAAAGACAAGTGATACATCTGTGGCTCTGCAACCCATCATCAGCGATCTGGCGGAGGCTTCCAAAACCTCCACCGATCCCAAAGATATACCCAATGCCGAGGCGCACTTTTACAATGGCAGTCTGAATTCGATCAATGTGGGTTATGCCGACAATCACGTGGAAACCCACAACCGTCTTTCCATTTCATGGCAATACACCTGTCAGAGCAGTTACTATTATTGAGAATTTTTTAACGAATAAGGTGAAACCATGACGAAAGGGGACCAATCGTAGAATTCTCCATGCGAATCATGGTTTTGTCCATTCCATCAAATAAAGATTGGCAGTAGTCTAAATCAAACAACAAAAACACCCCTAACCCGGTGGACGTCGTATTGGTCGTCTGCAAACAAGAAATCAACATCAAAAAAACTATGAAAACGTTTTTCAAAACTGCAACAGTCGTGGTTTTGCTGGGAAGCTTGGCCGCCGCGGCACAAGCAGCTATGGTGATAGGTAGCTGGCAAAACAACACCGGTGACGGTTGGATTGACAACGGCAACGGTCTATCAATCACAAATTCTGCCAATGCCAGCAAATATCAATTTGTGAGCG
>CAZKTW010000265.1:0-5106 GCA_964555775.1 uncultured Bifidobacteriaceae bacterium
TTGTGTGCGCGGCGCAGGCGGTTGAGGGACGGCAGTTCCTCAATCTGCACCGCGGTGCGCAGATAACAGGTGCAAGCCGGTCCCAGAATATTGTTGATCAACAACGGTACGGCGAAGAGGCCGGTGAAAACCATCCAGGCGACTATCACCACTTCATCCTGTCTTGGGAGCGAGAACAGGGAGTTCGCCAGGCCCGCCAGACAAATCACAATCGGCACCAGCAGCACCCCGTTCCAAACCTTCCGGCGATTGGTGGCGACGAGGGTGAAGGCCTGAATGTCACGGAAATAAAACCGCTTGTAGGTTTCCGTGTAACCGTTGGTGTCAATGCAGAGCAAATGGTCCCGGCCCAGCCACAGGCTCGAACGGGACGTGAAAGCGAGTGCAAATGCCGACCGGGATCGGGCGCCGGTCAAACGGTGATATTCCTTTTCAGCCATGGTCAAGAGTGATGACGGGTGGCCAGGAACACAAAAAGCGCGGTCCATCCGGCAATTTGTATCGAGGCCAGGACCATGGCGGCGACGTAGCGGATTTTGGTCCGGCGCACAAGGCTGCGCGGAGCGTTCCAATAACGGATGGCCACAAACAAGGCGGCGGGTGCGGTAACCAGGGTGAAATAGAAAATCAGCAACGGATAAATTGCCAGGGACAGGGCAATCCCGTCGTAAAGGGTGCGCTGGTTTTCCAGGCTCTTGATTTTGCCCTTGGTTCTCCCCGTTTCCAGACAGGCGGGACAGAAATGTTGGCCGTGGAGTTCGCAATCGCACAAGGCGCAAAGGAAACGTCCACACCCCTGACAGGGCAAGACTGCCTTCTTTTGCGGGTGATAAAAACAACCCGATTCGCCATCGACTAGGATGGTTTCCCCGCCTTGGCCGGGGTTGATACGCCGAAACAGAGCGGGAAAAACTTCAACCTGAAGCGGCACGCCACAGGCGGGACAGGGCGACGATTCGGGCTGATTGAAGACCCCCTCCAACAGCCAGGCATGGCATTGGGGGCATTGAACCAGCGACGCATTCATGGGCTACTTGAAAACCACGCGTGTGTTGCAAATATGATCATGCAGCGCGCGTTTTTGGCCGTCGAAGGCGGCAATGATGTAGCCAATCAAACACGCGAAACCGCTCAACATTTTCGCGAAATATCGGCCCAGCGCGCGCAGGTAGGAAACCCGCCCGCCATCAGCCGTCACCACCTTGATCTTGCACGCCATCTTCCCGAGCGTGGCGCCATATTTCCCGATGAGAACCACTTCGTACGAAATACCGATGGAAAGGTTGATGACAAACAGAATGATCTGGAGGGCGATCGCCCCCTTCGGTTGCGCCCCGATGGCTTGCGCCGCACTCAGTCCGGCAATCAAGTTGATGCCGAAACTGACCGCGAACAACATCAAGGCGTCCAGGAAATAGGCCGCAAAGCGCGTCCAGAACCCGGCGTAATTCAGTGCCCCGGTGTTTATCTGCGCGCCTTCAGCCAGTTTTTGCAGGAAGACTGGTTTGCAATTGGCGCAGATGTAAACCTCGCCATGATGGATCATGTCCTGGATGGAGAACATTTTGCCGCATTCGGCGCAGACGGCTTCCGCACCTTGACCGGGTGTAAAATCCACGCCGCCAGTTGGCAGGGGACCGGGCGATGGGGTGGGGGCCATGACTTCGCGATAAGGCCGCCAGTCTGCCATGCCTTCGCGCCACACCAGCGTTTCGGGTTGGACTTTACCGTTGCGCACCAGGTCTTCGAGCTGTGCGTCACTTACCGGGCCGGTTTGTTGTCCTTGATCAACATAATACCAGTTCATATTCAGGTTTTGGAAAGGTTTTAAACTGATTTACCCACACTCAATGTGATAAATGTAAAAATGCCAGACTGCAGGTTGAGATGGCAAAGTAAATCTGTCACCGGGAATCCCAAGCTTTTCCCCAACTCAACACTGTGATTCAGAAAGTGAATAAAATGTGAAAATAATTCGTTGAGAGGCTTTGAGCGACAGTGCTATAAACAAAACATCTTCTTTAAATAAGCCTGTTTAAGGCTTGGAGGCGGGGTTGGGCATGACAACAGATGGTTGGATTTTGGGTTGTTGTTCGGAGCCGGTACGTTTCTCTGGCTGGCGGAAGAAATCTAACCTTGTTGTCGCGTAGTTTTCAAAGCAGGAATCCTTTCTATAAACGGGCCAGTCCTGAATGAATGGCGGTGGACCGTTAAACCAGCGTGGGCGTGAATATCGCGGAACAAACCGCGGCCAAGACAGCATTGCAAAATACGGCAGATATGCTGGCGGAGCGCATGGTTCCGAAATTGGGAAAATGAAGTTCAGAAAATTGCACCGTTTCTTGACAGTGCCCTTCGTTTCAAATTCCCTGTGGACTTTGAAACACAACCGAATCAATCGCCCACCGCATGCGTCACACCAAGACTGTCCACCAAAACGAGACGAGGCCACTGACAACCGCGCCTTTCCATACGGAGCGGGACTGGTGATCGTTGACATCTCATGACGAATGCGACCACCATCCGGATTGCGGCGGCGTCAGGGGTGCTGGCGGTGACGTTGGGCGCCTTTGGCGCGCATGGGTTGCAGGGCCTGCTGTAAAGGGGTCAAACCATAACTTTACGTTAGTTCTTGACCGGCCGGGGCTGATTGACTCGTTAGTATTTTCAATCTGACCAAGATGGTTGACGCCGGCTCGCAACGGACGCAGCAGGTGTTTACGGCGGGCAATTTCATCAATTACACCTACGACGCCATCGGACAATTGAAGACAGCGCAAGGTTGGGAAGCCGACGGAACCACGCCGCGCTTGCACGAACAGTTCGGTTATGCGTATGATAAGGCGTGGAACCTGAACCAGCGGACAAACAACGCGCTGGTGCAAACGTTCAATGTAAACAGCTTGAATGAACTGACCACAACGACGAACAAGGGCACGCTGACGGTGGCCGGAACGACGACGGAGCCGGGCGCCAATGTGTCGAGTGTCACGGTGAACAGCCTGACGGCGGCGGTGTATGGAGACGGGGCATTCGCGCGGACGAACTTCACCATCGCCAATGGAAACAACACATTCACAGCCGTCGCGCATGACAGCATCGGCGTAGGCCGCTGGAGCACAAACAGTGTGACGGTGAACCTGCCGGCGACGAACTCCTACACTTACGATCTCAACGGAAACCTGCTCTCGGACGGAACGCGACATTTTGGGTTTGACGATGAAAACCAGTTGGTGAGCGTGTGGGTGGCCAATACGTGGAGCAACAGCTATGCGTATGACGGGCTGCTGCGCAAACGGATTGAGCGGGACTACAGTTGGAACGCCGGAACCTCCGGCTGGCTATTAACAAACGAAGTGCGTTACGTGTACGACGGTCAATTGGTGGTTCAGGAACGGGATGCGAATAACGTCCCGCTGGTGACCTACACCCGTGGCAACGACCTCAGCGGCACCTTGCAGGATGCGGGCGGGATTGGTGGACTGCTGGCGCGGACGGACAACGGGCAGATGATTGCCGGAAACCCGGCGGCCCATGCGTACTACTTTAGCGACGGCAATGGCAATGTAACAATGTTGGTGAACACGAATGGGACGATTCTGGCGCAATACGCTTATGACCCGTTCGGGAACACGCTCTGGATGAGCGGACCGCTGGCGACAGCCAACACCTACCGCTTCTCCAGCAAGGAATGGAATGATCACGCCGGGTTGTATTATTACGGCCGCAGGTTTTATGACCCGCTTTTGCAACGGTGGCCAAATAGAGACCCGTTGGAAGAAGATGGCGGAATCAATCTTTACGAATTCGTAAAAAATAGCCCAATTTCTTGGTTTGACAGTGATGGCGCTGCACCAATGTCTTGTTCGGACATCACTCAGGCAATCAACAACAATAACCAGTCGGGTTTAGACCCTGACATAATTAAATGTATTGCATATCGGGAAAGTGGTTTCGATCCGTCGGCTCTGAACAAAAGGTCGTCAGCAACTGGGTTAATGCAGATGACAGACGGAGCCACTACCGACGCCGGAGGAGAACCAAGTATGATGGGGAACGCGGGGTATAATATCTACTATGGTTCTAAATACGTTGGGATGCGCGTAAGACAGGCGCATGGTAATATAACTAAAGGTTTGGACGGCTATGGAACGGGACCTGGATATGGCAAAGCGATTCAGGATTGCGCTGACTGCTTAAAGAAAAAAGGGAATTGCAATGGGGATTGTCTGAAGAAAGCAAAAGGACAATGAAGCTAACAGCCCATCTGGTTCTCTTGTTGGCTTTTTTTGCTTGTTCAGTTTCAAGGGGACAAACGAATGGTCAAATCGCTCACGTTTTGTGGCCAAATCAAAATGTGAACGTGATTTGTGAGGTTCATGAGCAACGTTCTGGCACCGACGCATTGCCAACCCGTGAGTTATCATTCATCGATTCGCATGGAAGGCATGTAACGGCAACCCAAACACCAGATCATTTTCTTTCAATGTTTCCTATTGGTGATAAGAACGCGCTTCTTGTGACCGTTTGGGTTGGAGGTTCCGCATATCATGTTCGCGTTTTTACCTGGAAAGACAACAAGCCAAATTGCGTTCTCGATGATGGCTCAAAGACATTCCCAGAGTTCGCTTTCGACGTCACTGGATCAAAGAACATATTTTTCTTTCTAAGTGATGCGCCCGGTGGTCCAGATGATCCTGCCAACTGGACGACGAAATGTTATCGTTGGGACGACAGCAAAATGGTTTTCGTTAAGAAAGTTCCAGCAAGCACTCGATTCAGAGTTTTACCTTGAATCCCCCCTTCGCTGGCGCGTGTTGTCATGGCGGCTGCTAAAGAAAGGCCAGCCGCCACGCCATCACGCCCCAGCTTCGCCCCAAAAGCAATTTCAGTCTGCCCGTGGCGTCGCCCGTCCCGTCACGCGGTCGGGACGAATTGCTTTTAATTTGTAAAGGGGTCAGTCAATAGTAACGTGCTATTTCTGAGTTCGGCGGCACTGCACGGCGGGGGAATACTATGTTACTATTGACCGACCCCTTTACGACCCCTTTACGCCGATTGGGCCGCAAGGGCACCAAATCGCGTGCCAGATTGAGCAATAAATCC
>CAZKTW010000266.1:0-5101 GCA_964555775.1 uncultured Bifidobacteriaceae bacterium
CATCTTGTGAAATTCCAGGACCGCGCGGCCGGTCAGCCGGTCAATGTGGACGATGTTGTAGGAAATGTTGGTGCTGTTGCCGGGCGGCGTTTCCGACACGTCAGGCGAGTTGGGCATGGGCGGCGCGCCGGCCAGCACAAACGCCTTGGTGGCCGGATCCTTCAAAGCCATCACGCTGCCATGCGCCAGTGGGATATATTCGTCCCGGTCGGCCAGCGTCTGCCCATCGAACGTCAACTGGCCGAGATAATTGAACGCGAGATAGGGAAGGATGATCCGCCCCGCAAATCTATTGGTCCCCTGTTCGGTCGGGAAGGGAAAATTGTTCGTCACATGGAATGGCCAGATCGGATATGGTGGTTTGGTAAGGTTGATTGGATCGGTGATGGTGTAGGATGGCCCAGCCGGTGAATTGGTGAACTTGGCCCAGGCGATGAACGTGCCATCCGGCAGACCCTGCCACTTGTCGAGATAATGCCAGGCGTGTTGTCCGGGCTGATCGCCCATCGCGCCATAAGCCAGGAAATTGTAGCCGCTCAACTGCCGGTCCGCCAGATTGGTGGCGGCGGTTTTCAAGGCGGGAGACAGGTTGTTGAACCATTGATTGGGAAACAACCCCGTATTGGCCACCCAGAAATTCGTCGGGACGAAAACCATATAGACGGTCGTGCGCGCGCTCATGGCCAGTTGCCGCGCGCGGGCCACACCGTCAAGCAACTGGCGCGAGGCCCCGAGGGTGGCGTCCGATTTGCCGAAATTCTTGAGCACCGGCACGGTCAACGCCGCCAGGATGCCCAGGATGGAAATCACCACCAGCAACTCGATGAGGGTGAAGGCGGACTTACAGTCCGCAGTCCGCGGTCCGCAGTCTGCAGTCCGCAGTCCCCAGTCCGCAGTCCGCCGGCGCTGGACTCTGGACTCCATGGCGCGGCGAAGCGCAGCGAGGACGGCTGGACTCTGGACTCTCGACTGGTTTGACATTGTCATTGCCAGCTTACGAGGTTGTCCCTGTTGACGCTTTGATTCGCCGCCGTGTTATCAATCTTCCCATCCGGCCCGGCGGACCAGACCATGACTTTGCCGTGATATTGAAAATCATCCTTCCCCGCCACGGTTGTAGTTGCAGTTGGACTGTTCAAACCATTTAACCCGGGGTTGAACTGCCCTGGAGACCCCGATCCGGATATTGCGTTGGAACAATAAAATATGTCCCGGCATTGCTCGTCGTAGTTCAAATCCATCGAGATGACGTAGGGATTGCCCCACGGGTCGCGATAGACCCCGGTGATATCCACACCCCCCGGCACCTGCGGCTGGGGAATGTCCGGGTCATAACTTGACATTTTGGCGCCCAGAAAGATGGTTTGCTGCGGATTCTTTTGGTAATTGGTGTTCTCCGTCAGAATCCCGTTGGGGAAATTGGTCAGATTCATCAGGATGCCAATCACCTCCGAATTGGTCACAATCTTGTTGTTCACGAGCGTCCCGATTGCCACCGGCGATCCCGAAACCGGAGTTTGAAACGTGCCGCCGTATGTGAAATCGCCATTGCCCGCCGCGGCCGCGTCTTGCGCCGACTTGGAAACGGGAAAGCGGCCATAGACGGAATCGTATTGCTGGATGGCGCCGATGATGTCGGTGATTTCCTTTTTGGCCTGGGTTTTTTGCGCCGTGACCTTGGCCTTGGCCAGCACCGGCAACAGCAGCCCCGCCAGGATGGCGATGATGGCGATGACCACCAGCAATTCGACGATGGTGAAGGCGAGGCGAGGCTTGACGCGTGAAACGTGAAACGTGAAGCGTGAAGCGCAACGTGAGTGCGCCGCGTTTACCACGCTCATTTCGACACCTTGGCGCGGCGAAGCGCAGCGAAGACGGCTCGACACCCGACCCGTCCTCCGTAGCAGAACTGCGGAGGGTGGAGACTCGACACTTTTCGTAGGGATGGTTTTCATGGGTTTAAGAATGAATGTATTGCAGCGTGTAGGATGCAAAATGAGTGGCGGGTGCAGGCAACGGTTTTAGTCCCAGGCGCCGGTTTAAAACGGAACGCGGGTGTCCCATCCGCAGCGGCCCGGAAGGTGGCCTCTTCGCATAAAATCCGTCGGGTGTTTGGCTGGTCGGACCGGCTGCGGCTGGGACAGCCGCGCTCCATCCGGATTGAAGCACGATACGCGGCGACCACGTGCAATCGTGCCAGTCAACCGCGACGGAACGTTCGCGGGCGGCATGGGATTTTCGGGTCAAACGCATACCATCAGGGCAGCGGGCTGTTGATCTGCACCTGCTTGCTCCAGTTGCAGATGAGGTTGGTTTTCCCGCCAATCACCAGTTGGATCCACAAATCATACGCGCCAGGATTGTTGGTGGGGTTGGACGAGTTATAGCGCCAGGGATTCAGAGCCTGTTCACCCAACGGGTAGAGGGTGGCATCCGGTCCGCCGACTGAACCGATGAGGAGATTCACTCCCACGTCGTTGTTCGTAAAACTTGGCCAGATCTGTTTTGGCTTCAAGTCGGGGAGAAAATTCCTGGCGGAGGAAACGTCCTCACCCCCGGCCGGTTTGCTGCAATTCACAAAACCACCCACGCCAAATGCGGCTTGTACCTGGGCGGGCAGCAAGGTGGGCGGGTTGCCATCCAAGGATTGATAGTTGGGCGCGTCGGATGAACCGATATTTGTCGTTCCGGTCAGCTCATAGTAGAGCTGGTGGACCCAGAACCGGCGGGGAGCCGGGTCGGTGTGATTGTCCGGCGGATAAAACCCATAGGCGGCCTTGTAACGCTCGATGGCCGTTTCCAACTGCGCCAGTTCCGACTGGGTGTTGTAAACGTACTGCTTCTTTTTCACTCCGCCCACGACCGCCAGCAGCATCGCCGCCAAAACCCCCATGATCGCCATGACGACGAGGAGTTCGATGAGCGTAAACGCGTGACGCGTGACGAGGGTCGAGGGTCGAGGGCAGGGAAAAAGCGGTTCGAGGGCCGGTTGGCTCTGGACTCTGGACTCTGGACTCTCGACTTTCTCTATCTGATTCGTTTTCATTTTTCGCGCAATTCATCTTCCATTCGTTCACTGAGCCACTGCTTGATCATGCTCTGATAATTCAAATACCGCGACCGGGCGAGCCGCTTGATCCGCGCCAGCATCCGCGGATCGATCCGCAAGGTGATGGTCACCGACTCGGCGGCTTCCGCCCGGCCGGCCGTGGCGGCTTCCATCAGGCGCAGGTCCGGGCGGTTCTCCGACCAGAATTCCGCCTCGGCCTCTTCGTTGTCGAAGAGGGGCACCTCTTCCCAATTGGCAAACGTTCGCATCAAAGTAATACATGATACGTGATGCGCGATTCACGTTTCACGTTTCACGCACCTGTCCTCCATAGCGCGCTGCGCGACGGAGGATCACTTCTCACCGGCGTTAAGCGTCTGGTCCATTTTTCGCTGATAAAAAAAGCGTTCTTCCGGCTCGAATCCGCGGGCGCGCAACACACGCACCATCCGGCCATTGGTCCGATACACACTAAAGACTCCGAGGCCGCCGGCCGACATGCCGAGGTTGAAAAACCGCGCCTGCACGCCGAACCGCGGCGAGTCCGGCAACAGCCGGACGGCAAAGGGATCCTCAAAGGACTCTTCTATTTCCCGCTGAGTCAAAGAACCATCCAACTCATAGGGCGGATTGTTCCAATCGAACTCCATAGCGAGCTAATTGTTACTAATACGCCCATGCACATGCAATGTCTTTACATTGTATTTACGCATGGACAGGACGATTGTCAATGATTTTTGTGCCTTTTTTGCCTTTTCCAGGAATAAAAGGTTTTGAAACGGATGCCAGTCAGTCGCCACCGCCACCGCCGCCACTGCCGCTCAGGTTGGAAATCATGGCGATCAGCGGCAGAAACATGGCAATAACGATGCTGCCGACAACAACGGCCAGGAAGACAATCATGATGGGTTCCAGCAGCGAGGTCATGGAAGCCACGGCATTGTCCACTTCCTCGTCGTAATTGTCGGAAATTTTCAAAAGCATTTCCGGCAGGGCGCCGGTTTGTTCACCGACATCGACCATGCTGACGACCATGGGCGGAAAAACCCCGGAGGCTTCGAGGGGAGCGGTGATGGTTTCGCCTTCCTTGACGCTTTCATGCACCCCGCTGATGGCGCCGCTGATGATGACGTTGCCCGCGGTTTCCTTGACAATGGTCAAGGCCTGAAGGATGGGAACGCCGCTGCTGACGAGCGTGCCCAGCGTGCGCGTGAAACGGGCAATGGCCACCTTGCTGATGACCGGTCCCATGACCGGCATCTTGAGTTTGATCTTGTCCCAGATATACCGGCCAATTTTGGTCCGGATGGACAATAAGAACGCCACCACCACTGCGGTTACCAAACCCAGCGTCTGCAGAAAGTGCAGCCGGATCGCATCGCTGATGGCGAGCACAATCAGGGTAAATTGTGGCATCTTGACGCCCATGCCTGCGAAGACCTCCTTGAACTTGGGCACCACCATAACCATCAGCAGCGTCAGGATGGCCACGGCGACGATGAGCACCGCCACGGGATAAAACAACGCGGCCTTCACCTTGCCCTTGATCTTCTGCGCCTTTTCGGAAAATTCCGCCAGGCGTTTCAACACCACTTCCAGCACGCCGCCCAGCTCGCCGGCCTTGATCATGTTCACGAACAGGCGGTTGAAAACCTTGGGGTGCTGCGCCAGGGCCTCGGAAAACGTGCTGCCGCCCTCGATCGCCAGCGCCAGCTCGCCGAGAATTCTTTTGAGCGCGCCGTTGCGTTCCTGCTTTTCGAGCACCCGCAGGCCGCGCAGCAGCGGCAGGCCCGAGTCCACCAGCGTCGCCAGTTGCCGCGTGAATGTCGTCAGAACTTTCGCCTTCACCTTCCCGCCCAGGCCCGGGATCTTGAGGTTGATGTTGATGTTGAGGGCCCCGCCTTTTTTGCCGCCGGCCCGGGGGGCGGACCGGGCTTTCTTGCCGGACGACTTTTTTTCCTGAATCTTTTCCGCCTCGATGATTTTGGTGGGGAACAGGCCCATTTCCTTGACCCGGCCAATGGCCTCGTTCTGGCTGGCGACTTCAACCGT
>CAZKTW010000267.1:0-5083 GCA_964555775.1 uncultured Bifidobacteriaceae bacterium
ACGCCGGGGTCGCCGACCCCTCATTGCCGCCGTTTGACCTCACGTCTGCCGCCTTTTCGATGAACACGAATTTGTGGAAAGGGACGAAACAACAGGCAGCGGCGCAATGGGCTGGGAAGCTCATTTCCGGCCGGTACGCCCAAAAGAACGATCCCTGGGCCGGTTTTTTTGAAAACTTCACCAGCCTGCCGTTGGCGTTGGCCCAGGCGGCGGATTACAATACGCGCGGCGCGTTGCCGCATCACAATGAAATCGCCGTGGACGACCAGAACATCAGTTCCTTCCACAAGCTATATCGCGGAACGGCCACCGGCCCGGCCGACCGGCAGGCCTTCGCCAACCAGTTTCGCTGGAGAAAGAACACCGCCATTCAGCACATCCAAAAGGTGTTAGCCGACAATTATCATCCTTAGGGAAATGGATGATTGGCCGGTTTTCATGCCCTCAACTTTCAATCAACAACTAGCTCGCCATTGACGCGCGTGCCTCATCGGCGCACACTCGCTCCCACGCTTGCGACCTTTTTGCTTGAAACGCACATACAGACGAAGTCATGAATTGCACCTACATCCACATAGCCATCGCCAGCACACACCATCGCGCAACTTATTCCTCGTCCGACTAGCCATGTGGTGTGTCATCGTAGCTGTGATCGCCTTGGTGATTTTCATCATCTGGGGTTCTGCGACTCACCCATCAAAGGACGGATTTGGATTCGATATTCAGTTATGATGAATTGAATTCGTAAACGGTCAGTTCTTATGGCCATGCGGCACGAGAAATAGCAGCACCAACTTGACCGGCTTTAACAGGAGAGAACTGAGGGAACTGAGGATAAGAAGGGAACCAATCACGTTTCTGACAGGATTTTCACTCCGTTCCCTCCGTTTGCTCCTGTTAAGAAAAACAATCCCGTTCGCGTGTTTCGCGGTTCGGAATCCGTGTCCATCTGTGATTAAACACTCGGTCCGCCGTTCACAAGGCAAAAACACTTTGACAATTCGTTGTTCTTATATAAGTATTTACACAAACAGTTCACTCAGAAGATGAACGCAAAGAGAGGGACGAAACCCGAGCCGCATGCCAGCGTGCACGGTCATGCACTTTCCCCAGGCTCGTAACCCGCATCGTGATTATGAATTCCCGCTCTTTGATGATTGCCCTGGCTGTTTTTCTCAACCTCTTCATTGTGACCGGGCCCGCGCAGGCGCAGAAGTGGGGCCAGGCGCATGTTGATCCCAATCCAGCCGTTAACCTGACCTGTGTCGCCGCATCCGCCGATGGAAAAAAATTGGTGGCGTGTTCGGATAATGGATCCTTGCTGCCGCCCGGCGGTCAGGTGTACACCTCGACCAACGCCGGAGTCACCTGGGTGGCCGCTTCGGTCACCACCAATTGGTGGCTTTCCGTGGCGTCGTCGGCCAATGGCCGGCAACTGGTCACCGGTGCTTTGTTTAACGGTTCCGGCCCCGGCGGCCTCTACATTTCCCGGGACGCCGGCAATACTTGGAGTCAAACTCTTGGTCATGATACCGGTGTGTTCAGCTACCTGGCTTCCTCTGCGAACGGCACCAATCTGGTCACCGCCGGCCATGGCCTGGGATCTTTCGGCATTTATTACTCGACTGACGCCGGCAACACCTGGAATCCGGCGACCGGCGACGGCACCACCAACTTCTGGTACGGTCTCGCGTCCTCTGCGGATGGGGTGAATATGGTTGCGGTTGGCACCGGTGGTCCCACTGGAACTTCCGGTCTCGTTTATCGGTCCGCCAATTCGGGCGCCTCCTGGTCGCAGGTTTACCAGGCCAGCACCTGGCTCAATTCCATTGCCTCGTCGGCCGACGGCACCAAACTGGTGGCCGCGGGCATAGCCGGCACCTATACCTCGACCAATTCCGGCTCGACCTGGCAAGCCCAAGCCGGCGCGCCGGCCATGACCTTTGGCGGGCAGGTGGCCTCCTCGGCGGATGGCACCCGATTGGTCGCGGGCTCGGCTCAACCTAACAACAACATCTATGTGTCCTTGGATTCCGGTGTGACCTGGGCAGCCACCACCAATTCGCCCAAGCAGGGATTGTTATGGGTGACTTCTTCCACGAACGGCACCCGGCTGGCGGCCATCGAAAACGTGGCCGACGTGGTTTACACGTTAAACCCGGTTCTCTCCGTCACCGGCCACGTTTATTGCGTCTGCAATAGCAACGGCATTGCCGGAGCCACCGTCGTTATCGGCACCAATACGCTCACCACGGACACCAACGGCGCCTATTCCCTGACCAACGCGGCGGCGCAAAACTATGGGTTCGGCGCGGGCGCCACCAACTACACGACGCTGATCACCAACCTGGTCGTGGCCTCCGATGCGTCGTCGATCACCAATGACGTTTACCTGACCAACAACTTTTTCGTCATCTATCCGATGTTCGATGATTCCATCCTTTCGGATGCCGACGTCCAGAACATCACCAATGCCATCTGGTCGGCGACCCAGGTTTACACCAACTACATCGTGAACCCCATCTGCGTGCAGGCCCTGTTCGCTGCGATAAACAACAATCTTGGCGCGAGCGATGTTTCGGTGGGAACCATTTCCTATTCGCAATATGTGGCCGATCTGCAGGCCGTCACAAACAAATCCGCAAATGACAACATCGCCCTGGCCAGCCTGCATCCACCACCGTACACGGGACTCTTGAGCAACAACATGGTTTTACTCACCCCGGCCCTGCTGGATGCCCTGGGAGAAAACGAGGCTGCCACTGCGGCAAGAGGCGGCGGCCCGGACGGCGCCATCAAAATAAATCTGGCCCTGATGAATTCCACCCGTCCGGGACTGGTTGCCTCCAATTACGATTTGCGGGACACCGTCTCGCACGAAGTGGATGAAGTGTTGGGCATCGGCGGATGGGGCTCGGTCTTGTACCTGCAAGGCATTTATAATGGACAGCCATTGCCGACCAACGGAGTGGGACCGCTGGACCTCTTTCGGTATATTACCAATGGCTTCCGCAGCTTTAATTACTCGAACAGCATTGCTCCCTACTTCTCCCTGGATGGCGGCGCCACGCGGCTGGTTTCCTTTAATCAATATGCCCATGGCTCCGATTTCAGCGACTGGGGCGACGGCGTGACGCCTGCCGATGGCAAGGGCAATGTTCTGCCGAAAGTACAGGATGCCTATGGCACGCCGGGGGTTGCGGTGGACCTGGGCGCCAACGAACTGATCGCCCTCGATGTGGTGGGCTATACCCTGACGGCGAACACCACGATTCTGACCGTCAGCTATAACGGCATTGCCTTCAGCTTCAAATTCTCCACCGTGCCGGGACAAACCTATCAGGTTCAAAACAGTCCAAGCCTCACCGGAAATTCCTGGCAAAACCTGGGCAGCCCCACCACCGCCAGCGACCTGTCCACAACCATCAATGACAACTCCGCCATTGGCGCGGAACGCTTTTACCGGCTGGTCACCATACCGCCCACCAACGGCGGCCCCGCACCGCAAATCACCATCGCCCCGGCCAAACTTCAAAAGGGAGAGTTCATCGTGTTGCCTCCGGCTGAGCGTCACTACCTGCCGAGTCCCAAATAATCCGGGTTCGATCGATGCTAGGGCGTGTTAACACTAAAGCGTAAAGCTTCAAAAATGAGGACGAAGACAATGAAGCCGACAAAGAGAACGTCCAATTTGTCGAAGCGCGAGAACACCCGCCGATAAGCCTTGAGCCGGCGAAAGAGCCGTTCGATTTCATTGCGGCGACGATATAAAACGCGGTCATATTCCCACGGGGCAAGGCGATTGGGGTTGGGCGGCACAACCGGCAAGTAGCCCAGTGCTCGCGCCAATTGAAGCGTTTCATCACCCTCGTAAGCCCGATCCATGATCAGCGGGCAACCCTCCGGAACGGCGCCGCCGTTTCGCAAAAGTTCCCGGCCCTGCGGCGCATCGCCGGCATTGCCTGGAGAAAGTGCCAGGCTCAAGGCGCACCGAGCATTCGCGGCAACCAGATGAATCTTGGTGGTGTTTCCACCCCGCGAGCGACCGATGGATTGCGGACCGCTTTTTTTAAAGCCCCCTTGCCATCGGGATGCACTTTGATGGTGGTGCTGTCCAAGCAAACCCCTTCGATTCTAATCGCCAAGATTTGCTCCGCCTGCAACCGGGCAAACACGCGATCCAGCACGCCCGCCTTGCTCCAACGGTTCATCCGGGTGTAGACGGTATGCCAGTTGCCTAAATCTTTAGGCAGGCCGCGCCATTTGCAGCCATGCTCGGCCACATATAACAGGGCGTTGAGCAGTTGCAAATTCGTCATGCTAACATTGCCACGCTGCCGTGGCAGACAGTCGGCAATGCGCTCATATTGACTCTCGGTTATCTCCATTAACCCCATCTTGCCCGATTTACCCGCCAAAGTCCATTAGTGTTAACACGCCCTAGAGCATTTCAAATAAAGCCATAGCCGGAGTATTTTGTATTCGGCAGGGCGGCGCTGCGGCGCCGCCAGCCGCGCAGCAGCGCGGCCCTACCTACGAGTGGCCACAGTTTTATGGGTCTGCTCTAATCCGCGGTGGCGGCAAAAACGCTGAATTTTTTAATCGAAAGGACGAAGTTTTCAGGGAGCATCCAACATCCAACGCCCAACCTCCAATGCCGGCAAAAAGGCTACAGTCAGTGGAAATCCCGCTTATGAAGCAGCTTGGGGAGATTGGCCAGCGTGTGGAAGCAAATGCTGAATTCTAAACGCTAAAGGCTGAAGGCAGCGCCCGCCCTGAAAATCACTTTAGCATTCAGCGTTTAGCCATTAGCCTTTTTCTATATTTTCCGCCTGCAGGTCAATGACGATTGGGTTCGGCCCCAAAAAGTCGTTTAAATCCATGATCTTGCCGGTTCGCAAATTCCCGGAATCGGGTCGGTTCGTAGTTTTGACACTTTTTCCCATCGACCGTTAAGCATCCCACCGGGAGCCCTCTCGCGTTCCGGCGTGGACTGGCCGCGAATCGGGCGTTGCGGAGATCAGATGTTTCGATGGCGGTTTCTTCGGCAAGCGGCTAAAGAAAATGTCATCAAGGCCAGCAG
>CAZKTW010000268.1:0-5070 GCA_964555775.1 uncultured Bifidobacteriaceae bacterium
TCTTCACGTCGTCCGCTACGGGATCACGCGGCACGTCCCTCAATCGCAGGTCATGTCCACGCAAAACAACCGACCACCCTTTGTTCCGCCGAAGATTGTCCAGCACCGCGGCGAGCCGTTCGCGGGCTTCGTGGTTGCGAGCATTGGCTTCAAGCGGCAACTCACTGCGAAACACCCCGTCGTACACGTTCGATAATTTCAGCGACACCATCCGCAGGCTTACCCGGCGCTGCCAGGTTTCACGCAACAGCCCGTGCAAACGCCCATAAACATCCGTTTCCAAATCCGTTGGCTCACGCAGACTGGCGGCTCGTTGGTTTTCATCCCGGTCGTTGTAACGCACCTTCACGGTCAGGGTCCGCACACTCCGGCCTTCCTCCCGCACTGCGGCAAACAGTCGGTCTGCCATCCGCCGCAGCACAGCCCCGACATATTCTTCGTCGGTCACGTCCTCACCGAAAGTCTCCTGCTGGCCGAATGATTTCTGCGGCTGGCTTACAGGAATCAACGGGCGTTCGTCGATGCCATTGGCAAACTGCCGCACGGCGGGCGCTTGGTTACCCAAAAGTAATGCAAGCAGGTCAATCGGCGTTGCAGCGATTTGTCCGATGTCCGCGAGTCCCGCCGAATTGAGTCGAATAGCGGTCTTTGGCCCGATGCCCGGCAGCCAACGATTTGGCAACGGATTCAGAAACTGTCGCTCCGCCCCGGTTGGCACGGTTTGAAAGGCAGCAGGTTTATTGAGTTTGGAAGCAATCTGGCTGACCAGTTTGTTCGAGCCGATGCCTTCGCTGACGGTGATTTTCAGCGATTGCCTGATTGCCTTGCTGATCGTCAGTGCGATTTCAATGGACGGTTTGCTCCTGTTGGCCGTGATGTCGAAATAGCCTTCATCAATGGATGTTTGCTCCACGTTGGGAGTGAAATCGTAGGCGTAGCCAAACATCCAATGGGAAAACTGTTCATATCGCTCGTAATCACCGGGCAGCACAATCAGCTTGGGACAAAGTTTCCGTGCCCGGACTGTCGGCATGGGAGTGTAAACACCAAACTTTCGCGCCTCGTATGAAGCCGAGGCGATGATGCCACGGCTTTCGCCTCCAACCGCTATGGGTTTGCCCCTCAACCGGGAATCAGCGGACTGCTCAACAGACGCGAAGAAAGCGTCGGCGTCCAGATGGACGATGGTGCGGACCATTGTTCATTCCTTTGCTCGGCGAATCAGCGCCTTGAACACACCTTGAATCATTAGCTCTTGCACGGGAATCAGGTTGGGATATTTCGGGTTTTCAGCTTTGAGAAATGGCTTGCCGCCTTTTACCATGAACGTTTTGAGCGTGCTGGCCCCATCAATGTATGCAGCGACGATCTGACCACTTCGCGGCTCCGGCCCATGTTCCAAGACAATAACATCCCCATCGAGGATGCACCGACCAATCATCGAGTCACCCGTCACACGCAGCGCAAACGTGTTCCGTGTCGGTTTGAACCCGACACTTTCAACGTCCACCGAAACGCAACCTTCGGCGTCCTGTTCACGGGACTGGGGTGGACCAGCCGGGATGGAGCCAAACAGCGGAATGTCAGCGATTCGGTTTCGGAGCTTCGTCAACGGGGACGTGACGCGCAACGACCGCGCCTTGCCGGGGTCGGATTCGATGAAACCCTTGCGTTTGAGCGCATCCAGATGGGCCGCAGCCGCCCGGTGACCGGCAAAACCAAATCTTTGCGCTATTTCCCGGAGCGTGGGAACTGGCCGGCCCGCCTGCAATTCTGCCTGGATAAATTCCAGCACACGACGTTGCGCTTTGGTTAACTCTGTCATATTATCCATTTGGATAATACAATAGGTGGCGTTTGTCAATTCTAACGCTACCAGACGCCAAGTTAAACTGGCGTCTGTGAACCTGGATATTCCATATTTTGCGTCATGGGCCAGACCCTTCTTTTCCCAGACCCGAAGCCGCTCGACCAGCGGTTGGGAAAGAAGTTTTTCCGAAAGGCGCCTCGCAGACCCGGCGTGTATTTGATGAAGGATGCCGGCGGCAAGGTGCTCTACGTCGGCAAGGCAAAAAACCTGAAGCAACGGCTCAACAATTACCGGCTGGCCAATCCCGACCGGATGCCGCGCCGGCATTTACGAATGGTGAGAGAAGTGGCCAAAATCGAATTTCAACTCTGCCCCAGTGAGGCAGCCGCCTTGAAGCACGAATCCAGACTGCTGCGCTCGTTGAAACCCAAGTTCAACCGGGCCGGCGTCTGGCCGGGAAAGGCCAGATTCATCGTCTGGCGCCTGGTTGAGCAGCGACTTGAGCTTGGCGTGGTGGAGACACCCGAAACCGGTTGGCGACGCTTCGGCCCGCTCAACGGTAGCGCCCAAGGATTGCACCGTTCCCTCACCCGCCTGCTTTGGCTGGCGCTAAATCCGAGTCGTCCAGTTTCTGATTTACCGTTGGGGTGGATGGCCGGTGAACTGCCGGCAATCACAACGATTCAATGCGAACATTCTACGGAGGCCGTTTCCGTGTTGGACGTATTCTTTTGGCAATCTCCACAAGATTTCGTTCAGTGGCTGGGTGAACGGTTCTGCGAACGGATTCATCCGCTGGAACGGGCCGTGATTGATTCACAGTTGGAAGCCCTCGACAGTTTTATTTCCGGTAAGCATTTCCCTGCGGTAACCCGGCTCCAACTGGCCCTGTTGTGAAGGCCGGCTGAATCTACGCCTCCCAACATCGCACTTTTTTTCTGCGGTTGATCCACAGTAACCACGTTAACGTGTGTTCAATTGCCGCTAACCTGGCTTAGTTGTGCTTTGACCTCGTTAAGACGATTCGTTGAGTCTTGGAGCAAAAAGAAGTTTGGTTCCACCACACCCCCTCTTCTGTGTGCTTTATAAAGCTCTGCGTCGTAACGCAGTTTGACAGCGCGTGCTTCAAGCCTGTTGATCTCCGAAACGAGTGCCACTCTGTTCGTGACGGTTTGGTCGTGCTGTGCCCGGAGTTGATTTAGTTGATTCCTGGTCTGCGAAATATGGTCTCTCAATTTTTGCAGCTTATCCTTTTGGGATTGTAGGTAGCTTTCATAGACTGGAGTTGGAGCGAAATTCAGCCTTTTGGGGCGCTCAATATCAATCTCAACTTTTTCTTGAAGGCGCACCTCGGCCCCCAAGCTGCCAGATAGTTCGCTTAAAAGCCTTTGTTCACTGTCATTGAATACTTTGTTTGCCGGGTCATCTGGCACGACAGGCGGTCTGGTCACTCGTTGCCCGGCACTATGAATCGCGTTCGATTTGGAAGCGCTGGAATAGTTGCTGCTAGGGTCACCCTTGGTTTCTGTCGCCCAGCAGAATAAAATTTGGCCCACGAACAAAGCTCCAACGATGATTCTGCTGGCCCCTTTCCGCATTGTCTTCGATTTGTTAGGCGCAGATGTCATTGGCTACTGTCCTTCTTTTGTCTGTTTTTCTCTATCTCTTTCAGCCTTTCCAAAGTCGGCTTGTCATCCTGATTGGTGGAAACGATGATCCATGCTGGTCTGACGAAATCGCCCACAGCACCTCCAAACACTGGCTTCTCCAACGTTAGCGAGCCTCCATAGCCTGAATATTGCGAACCGCCATTCTTCCACCACTTAAGATTCTTTGCTACTAGGTTGGTCCCCAGTTGCTCAATTGTACCAGTCAATACGCAGGAATTGCCATTTGTTACAGCAATCGGCTCGCCGATGCGAATCGGTACACAGAGCAACGGCTCGGCATTAGTCCCGTAACCGATGCCAACATGAATATAAAGAGCCGGCGGAACGTTTGTCTGTCCGAACGATTGAATCGTCAGTATCATTAAAGAAACGAAAAGGAGGAAGGATTTCATTGCGCCTATGATGTGAACCGCGAAACGGAATTGGTCCAGCCATCCCGCGTTGCCTGCGATTTATCAGGTGGCGTCATTTGGAATACGACTTCTTGATTTTGAAACCGGTTAGGCTCTTCCTCAACTCAACCAATGCTGCATCAGAATGGGTGCTCAACTCAACCTCGACTACGCGGTTGGTGTCAACTCTTACCCAATAAATGTCGCCGTAAAGATGGATACCGTAATCTCGAACTATCGCATGGAACGTAAATGAAAAAGCTTTCTGGCCACCAAGTTTCGCCTCCGCAACGGCCGTCATGTTTGTGATATTCGGGAGCGACTTGGCAAAATCAAGCATCTCCTGCTTGACGCCGGCGTCATCTAACTGGCGGTAGGTGAGCCGCTTCCCCTCACCAGTGCTAAAACCGATCAAGCGAGCGTTAATGTCAATCTGCTTCCCGTCGTGAGACAAATACTCTCTGAGCTGGCCAACTCCGTCGAATGGATTGTCGCCGGGATCACCGCCAGGCCGGAACGCATCAAACCCCGTCGGAGGAATAAAAGTCACGACTCCGGGAATAACATCCTCGGCGTGTGCCCAAAACGAGAAAACCAAGGCAAACAAAAGTATTCGGATTATCATGCGCATAGCCATCTAACGCCCAGGTACGCGGGACCAACCAGCGTGAACCGCGAAGCGGAACTGGAACAGCCATGCCACGTTGCCTGCGATTCGTTAGGCATCATTTCCGCTCGTAGTAATTCGTCTGCCCAAGCAAAGCAAGGGCCAAATGGTTGCTGTCCACCTCAATGATCCTTGACCGATCAACGCTACCAACAGGCTCGTGCCGTATTGTGCCATCCACGTTTGTGAGAGTCATAACCAGCACATCATCACTCGTTGCCCACGTGCCTTGCAGTTCAAGCACAACGGTATGATTGCTCGCTGCAAAAACCGTAGAAAAACTACCATCATCTGAAATGGCTAGAGTGACACCTCCCTGGTGCTGCCACGTGCCGACGACCTGTCGCCTGACGCTCTTGTTGCGACTATTGCAACCGGCTATCAGCAATCCCAGTAAAATAACAATGAGAGCGAATCTCACGGTACGTCAAGATGCCTAACATCCAGAAACCTGGCACACGGGGCCAACCAGCGTGAATCGCGAAGCGGAACTGGTCCGGCCATCCTGCGTTGTATGCAGCGGTTGCTTAG
>CAZKTW010000269.1:0-5046 GCA_964555775.1 uncultured Bifidobacteriaceae bacterium
TGGTGGCCGGGCCGTTGGCAAATTCGATCAGGTCCAGCGCATCCTGGATGTAGGCATCCAACTGGTCGAGCGGACAAAGCTCGCCCGAGTTGAACTGGCAGGCCATGCCGCAGTTCAGAATCGGCAGCGGCTCCGCCGCGATGTCTTCGCACAATTGGAAATACTCGAAGAAGCCCAGGCCGAAGGACTGGTAATAATCGGGCGTGGGCCGGTGCGCGAATTCATAGTTCCAGCGGTTGATGAGCAGCTTGCGATCTTCAACCGGCCCCAGGGTGTTCTTCCACTGGTAACGCCGTTCCAGCACACTACCTTCCACAATGCAACCGCCGGGAAAACGCAGGAAGCCGGGATGAAGATCCGCCAGCATTTGCACCATGTCCGCGCGCAATCCTCCGGGACGATCTTTCCAGGTGTGTTCGGGAAACAGTGAAATGAAGTCCAGATCCACGGTGCCTTTGCCTTCCAGCACCACAGCCAGCCGCGCCTTCGCATCCGTGTCCCGGGGATGCAGCGTGACGGTATATTTTTTCCAGTCACGGATGAAGCCCGTCATGGTGACGGAGTCCAGCAATGTGCCATCGCCCCCGAACAGTTGCACTTGCAGGACCGGCGCGCCGCCCTGATCGCGGATTTGCGCCGAGAAATCGTAAGCCTCGCCGGCGCGGACCCCCATGCCGCGAAAGCCTTCATTGGAGATGCCGAAAGGCGCGGTGCCTTCGGACTGGAGGTGGACGTAATGGGGATTGTTGGTGTTGAACGGCGAGCCATCACGTACGGATACTTCGCCCCTGGCCAGCGAAGGGCTGATCTTGATCCACCCCATCAACGGATCGGGAAATTCAAACCCCCGATTCTTGACCATTTCCGCATAAAGTCCGCCATCGGCTCCGAAATTGATGTCCTCAAAGAAGATGCCCCACATGGCCGGATTGATTTTCGCGCCGGGCTGTCCGGCCTGGATGGTGATCAGCAGGGGCCCCGTTTTGGTAACGGCCGCCAGCAACCTGGGCGAACCTGCTGCCGCAACAAATCCAGCAACAACCAGAGAGTAAATGAGGCGTTTCATTTGATTTGCCGTATAAGGGGAACATCCTGGCACCAAGCATGCCCGCCCGTGATTGAATTTAGCGCAGCTCCGCCGGCTTCACGCCATCCATGTCGTCAAATACCTGGTTCTCGCCGGCCATGCCCCAGATGAACCTGTAATTTCCCGTGCCGCAACCACAGTGAATGGACCAGTCCGGCGACAGCGCCACCTCTTCATTATGCAAAAACAGGTGTCGCGTTTGCTGCGGCTCGCCCAGGAAATGCGTCAGCACGTTATCGCCGAGATCGAAATAAAAATATATCTCCGTGCGCCGCCAGTGCGTGTGCGGCGGGAACGAGTTCCAGACACTGCCTTCCGCCAGCTCCGTGAAGCCCATCACCAACTGGCAGCTCTGGATGCCGCCCGGGTGGATGTATTTGTAAATGGTTCGTTTGTTCGCCGTCACCTGCGCACCCAGCGGCACCGGCGACGCGTCCTTCGGCTTCATCGTGGCAATGGGATGCGCCGCGTGCGCCGGACAGCTCAGAAAATAAAATTTCGCCGGGTTTTTCGCATCCTGGCTTTCGAACGTGACCGCCTTGGTGCCCATCGGCAGATAAACACAATCCAGCCGGTCGAGGGAAAAGGTTTTGCCGTCCGCATGCACCGACCCCGCCCCGCCGACGTTGATGGCGCCGAACTCGCGACGTTCGAGGAAGAATGCGCGGCCGGTTTCCCGGTGGTTCGCCAGCTCCACCGGCTTGACCGGCATGATGCCGCCGACCACCAGCCGGTCGAGATCCGTGAATGTGCCGCGCAATTCGCCCGGCGCAAAAAGATTGGTGATATGGAACGTATCGCGCAGTTGCTGGGTGGACAGGGGAATGATGTCCTGCGGGCGCGGCATCCGACGGATGGAGTTTTCGAGCATGAGCCAGTCTGGCAAAAAACGAACCTGCACGCAAAAATTAATTCGTGATCATCCGCCACAGAAAACCAGCCACCGACCACCTCTTTGTTTTGGCTCGCTCCCGGCATCGACCTGTGGCAACCTGCCCGCATGGCCAGTTCCAAAAAGCTTACTCGCGCCGATGTTTACAAACAAATTGATGCCTTTCGCGGCATCGCCAAACCGAATCCCGGAGACAAGCCATCGGTGGAACAATGGGCGGAATCCAAGCGCGCGGAAAAGGGGTTGGCCGAAGGAAAATTTCAGCGATTGGCTGCTTCGGGCGGAAAAGCCTGAAGGCGCTGGCCGCCAGTTTAACCCGGAGGACCTATGATCAATAACATCATCAGAGATTGTGCCAGAGGATTGGTGATTGCCAACAACCCCACCAATCCCGACGGCAAAGTGGACGTGACGGCAAAGGAAATCATCCTGCAAGATAACGGCAATAATCCGCTTTGGGTCCACAACGCGGCCGTGACCATTGACATCACCCACCTAGGCGCCAACGGGCTGGATGCCGGCACGGAAGCACCCGATCAATGGTACTACATCTGGCTTATTGCCCACCTCCCCGGCCAGGTCGCCGGTCTGTTGTCCCTGTCTTCCGACAATCCAACCCTGCCGCTCGATTATCCGTTCAAGGCGTTTGTTGGGGCAATCCAAAATGATGCAGGATGTAATTTCTATCCGTTTAATCAGGTGGGCAAAACCGTCGCCCGCAATGCCGTCGCTGTTCTCAACAGCGGCACCGCCGCCATTGCCACCGCCGTCAATTGTTCCGCCGCGCTTCCGCAAAAAGCCGTAAAAGCCATCGGCGATTTTACCCTCAACCTCGGAGCAGGCGGTGGACGGGGAGAAGGCTGGCTCCGGTCGCGGCCCAATCAGGGCGTGGTCGGATTCGCCGGTTATCTCAACACGCAGGATTATCTGGCCACTCCCTTCAGCCTCCCGATCATTGAACCCCAGACACTGTATTACAATCGAAGTGCGGCTTCGAACGCCGCCAGCGTTACCGTCAGCATCAGTGGTTTTGAATTTTGACGGCCCGGAGACACTGGACGTTGCGACAAAAAAGAGTTCTTTTTATTGCAATTGGATTGTCTGTTTGACGACGCCGCGAACCAATTAATTTTGGTTGGCGGTCTGGAAAATTTGCAGATATTTCGTCCGATCATCATCAACGCTGGTGTCACTCGGCTATATTATGAAAATGCAAACCCGGAAATCATCAGGTTTCACCCTCGTCGAAATACTTACCGTCATTGCCATCATCGGTATTCTGGCGGCCATGCTGTTGGTTGTGCTGACACAGATCAAAAACAAGGCCTTAAAAACCCGGGCCAGGAAGGAAATCTCCGACGTCGTGACCGCCATCGAGGGCTATGATTCGCAATACGGCCAGTTTCCCGTTTCCACCGGTGTTCGGGACACAGCCAGCACGCAAGATTTCACCTATGGCGACGTGCTCTTGACATCAGCCCTTGGTCCGGGAAGCTATGGGACGAACAACTCCGAGGTAATTGCGATCCTGATGGACATCACCAATTATCCAACCGCCGGTCCGACGGCCAATTTGAATCATTCCAAGAATACGCAGCAGCGGCCGTTCCTCTCTGCCAACATGGTCAGCGACACCAATCTGCCCGGAGTGGGACCGGATCTGGTTTATCGCGACCCTTGGGGAACGCCGTACATTATAACCGTGGATTTGAGTTATGACGACCGCTGCCGGGATGCATTTTATCGTCGAGCAACCGTGTCCGGTGCTGGCGGCACAAACGCGAATCCGGGTTTCAATGGACTGGTCAACCCGGACGGTACCCCCGACAATTTCCAATTCCATGGCAAGGTGATGGTCTGGTCCGCAGGTTCGGACAAATCCGTCGCTCCCGGCATCCCGGCCAATCAAGGAGCCAATAAAGACAACGTCCTCAGCTGGGTGAATTAAGCTGTTGAACCATTATTCGATGAGCTGGCTCAAGCCATTTTGGAAAAATTTGACCGGGTCAGTCCCGACGGGAGCCTCGCCTTTTTTGGACGAATCCATCCTCAATTATCGGCGGCTTGTTTTAGTTTCGGGTTCCTCATTTCAGCTTCGAGACTGATTCGCCTGAACGATGGCAATCGGTTTCAAAATGTTTTCTTCGCGCCTTCGCGCCTTCGTTGTTCCATTAAGAATTTTTTCTCAAGCCGAAACCAAATGGCGCCACCGGCGTTTCATGGAATGAAGCGGTTTGCGACAGGCAATTCGTGAACCTTGTCCGTCATCATCCTAACCCGCCTGCCGCAGCGTTCACGCCGCTGAAGGGAAAGATTGTACCAAATGAAAACGACCCAACACCTGCCCGGCTCTGGATTCACCCTGGTGGAAATCATGATCGTCGTGGCCATCATCGGTTTGCTGGCGGCGATTGCCCTTCCCAACTTCGCGGGCGCCCGGGCCCGGGCGCAAGCCAACGCCTGCATCAGCAACCTAGCCAAAATTGACGGCGCGGCCAGCGAGTTCGCCCTGGAAAGCGGCAGGAAAAACGGCGACGCCATCAATTACCCCAGCGACCTGACACCGTACATCAAACTGAACCGGGCCGGCGGCATCCCCGGCTGTCCGGCGAACGGCATTTACACTGAAACCGCCGTGGGCGTGCCGCCCTGTTGCTCCCTCAGCAGTTCGGTCAACCCACCCCACCTGACGCCATAAGAAATAACCGGGCGAATAAAAGAATATTCGCCCGGTTGCTTGAATTTACGGAGGAGGTTTACGCCTTCCAGATCATGTCGGCCACGGTCCGGCCGGCCGGAACGAATGGGATGACGTGTTCGGTGTAGGGCACCACCACGTCGAGCACGTACGGCTCCTTCGCGTCGAGCATCCGCTGGATGGCGGGGCGCAGGTCCTTCTTGAACATCACCCGCTCGCACTTCACGTTGAAGGAATTGCAGACGCGCACGTAGTCGGGATAGATCTCCTCGCGTTTGTCCGGATCGCCGAGGTAGGTGTGGCCGCGGTTGCCCGCGTAGAACTTGTCCTCCCATTGCACCACCATGCCGAGGTGCTGGTTGTTCAGAA
>CAZKTW010000270.1:0-4989 GCA_964555775.1 uncultured Bifidobacteriaceae bacterium
ACCCGCTGCCGTTGCCGGAAACGTTGTTGCCGGGGTTGTTCAGGTTTATCGGGTTCCCGTACGTGCCGGAAAGAACGGTCGAAGGGAGGGTCCCGGTCAATTGGCTGGCTGGCACCGCCCCGTCCACATTCTCGGCCGTGATGGCATAAGGAGTGGGCGTCAGTTGCTGCCTCGGCGCCAAGGTGGTAAACGAGACGACCCCGTTGGTGCGCACGCCGAGTTCCAGCCAATAACTCGTGCCGGTGAAAATGCCCCCGCCGAAATCGAGAACCACGGTGAACAAGCCGTTGGTGACTACCGTGCCGGTGGCCGTGATGGTACTGCCCACCTGGCTGCCACCGCTGCTTGCGTTCCAAAGTTTGAAGGTCACGTCATAGGTTCCATGGGCTGGGCTGTTGCTGCTCATCACCTGCCCTTGATAGGTAAAGGCGGTGCCTTGGGCAAACAACGCGGTGGGAATGGTCAAGAAACAGCAAAACATTGCGAGCAGTAGAATTCTAGCCTTCATAATTTGGATCCTTTTTTTCACCATACGGGTTGATACAGTGTAAAGAGTCAGAAAGACCTCTAAACGTCTCCTTAGAGTCACATGGACCTCCAAACCGGAAAACGGCTTCCATAAGAACAAACTTCGGGAAAAAGTCAAGCTGTATCTTGCTATCGTGATGACAAAAACGTTCTATCTCTTGTTATCAACTCGTCGTCGCGCCGAATGCGTACGTCGAAGCGGACCAAAGCTGAATGATGGAGAAGGCGGATTAACACCCTCTCCTCCAAAGGCTTGAATAAAAGTGGATCAAGTTCTGGCCGGCAAGGAAAGGCTGGAAAAAATGTTAAAGCAATGTGACCCACCGTTTGCGCCTGCTCTCGAACTGGCAGAACGATTAAGTTTTACGGATTGCTCAAGCGAAAGAACAAATTGCCGGTTGGGGGCGTGATGGTGATGCTGTTCGTCCCGTTCGCGGTGGTGATGGAATAACCGCTGGTGGTCCACGTGCCGCCGCCCACGGCGGAATTCTGCTGCAACGTGTAACTGCCCGTGTTCGGCCAGGAAACCTTGACGCTGTTGGGGCCGGCAAAAGTGATCACCAGGCTCGGTGTGCCGGGGGTTTGCACCACGGAAATCAGCGCCCAGAAACCGCCGGTGAGCGAGTAGTTTCCTCCCGTCATCGGCCCGCCCGCATCGTGCTGACCGATGGTGCCGCTGACCTGATACGTGCCACCCGTGCTGGCGCCACCGCCGCCGACAATTTTATACCAGTCGATGGAATACGTTTGTGCCCTGGCGCCAAAACAAAAAGCTAGTGGCAGCAGGCTGAACAAAATGAGTCTGGTTTTCATATGATTTCTTCAAAGTGACAGTCCTTTTCCGGCGGATCATTGATTGAGGGTGGATATGACGGTGCCATTCCAGAAATAGTCCGTGGAATAACGCGTGAGCGTCACCTGGGTGAGATGGGTGTTTGCAAAAGGGTCGCCAAAGCTGCATTCAAAGTGAACGATGTTTTGGGTGTTGGTATAAACCTGCACCACTCCGGCTACGGCGGGAGCGGTGATGCTGGTATAAAAGTTCTTTTGCGCGCCGGTGCTGTCGATGCCCATGGCCGCAATGGTCAGACGGCCGGCCGCTGCCGCTGGATACTGGATTTGAAAGCCGGCCAAGGTGCCATCCCGGATCAGGGTAACATTGGTCAAATTGCCGTTGATGCGGGATAGGGCAACGATGGAATTGGAAGTCTGGGCGGTTGAATTAATGCGCCGGATGACCAATCCCGCCGGACTCGGTGACTCGGCCGTTCCATTTTCCGCACCGGAACGCAGCAGGCCCGCGATTTGGGCACTGCCATTGATGTTAAACGAAGCAGTTTGCGGCACAACGGTTTGGTTTTGAATATAGTTCGGCGAACCACTGGCCGCCGCAAAGGCGCTCGAGGAGAGTCCATTGAGCATCGCCGCGTTCACATTGGCCAAACCCGTGCCATCGCCCGTGAAACTGTTGCCGGCATTGTTCAAGTTCACGGGGCTGCCATAGCCGCTGGTCAAAACACTTTGTCCGTCCAACGTCATGCCCGCGCCCGCGGTTTGAAAAACCACGCCGCCGGTGAATCGTGCGCTGAACTGGTTGTTGGCGCTGGAATAAAAATTGACCAATTGACGATCAGCCAGCACGAACGAACCATCGTTGGTGGCCTGGGCATAAGTGCCGGCGGCAAAGCTGCCAATGCCATTGGCGGCGTTATTGTAACCGCCGGGCACGGTGCCAAAACTGCCGCCCGCGGCATTATAGACGCCACCGCCGATGAAAGCATAATTGGCATTGGTTTGGATTATGTTTTGAAAGCCGCCGCCGATGGTTGAGTAGATGGAATTGGTTCGGATCTGGTTGATCGCACCGCCGCCAATGGTTGAGCCGACAACGGTACTATTGGCCCAATAATTGGAATTTCCTTCAATGATATTGCCATAACCGCCGGCAATGGTACTCACCAGCGAATAGGGCTGGATGTCGTTCAGATAACCGCCACCAATGATTGACCAACCCGAGTTCGTTTCAATTGAATTGGCATAGCCGCCGCCAATCAGAGAGCTTCCGGACAATATCGAGTTGCCAAGACCGCCGATGATGGCGGAATCATTTACGTTTGGCCCGACATGGTTGCCCGAACCGGCGCCGATGAAAACGCCGAACGAATTTGAATAAATGGTGTTGCCACCGCTTGGATAGCCGCCGCCGGCAATCACATCGCCGCCCGAACTGGGGTCCACGGTGTTCCACCAGGTCCCGCCAATCAGGCTGCTAACCCCGGCGCCACGAGGATCGGCCTGCAACGTCAACGCGCCGCCGGCTCCTCCCACGCGAAACTGCATAAAATCATAATTTTGGTTGGTCGGATTCACGGCAATGTAGCCAATCTGCCCCGGGTAGCTGCCCTGGTAGTTGTTGAAATTGATCGCTCCGAGATAACCGTTGGGCGAGTTGCTCAACGTGTTCTGCAACTCGATGACCGACCCGAAGAAAGCGTTGGTGGTGACAAACCGGCCTACCGCCTGCGCGGCCTGCGCGTCCACGGAATAGAGCGGCGCGGCGTTGCCGATCCCGATGCCATTCTGAAACACATTGGTTCCGGTGAACACCTGGTTCGCATTGAGGAAGGCAACATTGGTGCCCAGACGCGCCGCCGGCACCGTGCCGCTGGTCAGCTGTGACGCGTTCAAATTATACAAACCGCTGCCATCCCCGAAGAATGTGCCGTTGAAGCTCCCGCCAAAGAAACTGCTGCCGAAGAACTGGCCGACGAAGGTGCCGTTGAAACTGTCCGCTCCATTGTTAAAACTTACCGCGTTGCCATAAGACCCGGAAAGGCTGGCCGACGGAATCGTTCCAGTCAGTTGCGCCGCGGACAAGGCGCCCAGCAGATTGCTCGCGCTGCCGGCCATGATGGCATAGGGCGTGGGCGTCAGTGACTGACGCGGGGCCAGCGCGGCAAAGGCCGCGCCGCCGTTGGTACGCACACCCATTTCCAGCCAGCGCGCCGGTCCGGTGAAAACACCGGGGCCAAAATCCAGCGTGACAGTGAACAAACCATTGCTGACCGCCGTGGCGGAGTTCGTCAGCGGCCCGGCGACGACGAAGCCGGGCAGATTGGTGGAATCGTAAATCGTAAATCGTAAATCGTAATTTCCCGCAGCGGGATTGGCGCCGTCGTTCAACCGGCCTTGATAAGTGAACGCGGTGCCTTGGGCCAAGACCGGCCCGACCGCGCTGAATAAAATCACCGAAGCACTGACAACAATGTTTTTCAGGTTTTCCATAGTAACTCCTTAATTTAATGGGAAATGCTCAAAACGCCCTTCAGGGCACCTTGGATTTCCGGAGGGAGTAAGCAACTTTCAAACCTGTTTTGCTAATCGGTATAATTAGCCGATTTTAAAGGCAAATTTCGGGAAAAGCGGGTCCAAACCGGATGAAAACCTTCCCGGCTTAAGAAATCAGGACACCGGTCAGCCAGATTGGATAACAGGCCGGATGCATGGTCCGGCCACCGCAGAGTTGGAACGTCGGACCGTGTGCCCTGCAAATGAATGCGGATGAATGAACCGGCTCCGCACCGTTATGGATTGCTCAACCGGAAAAACAGGTTCCCCGTTGGCGGGGTGACGGTAATGCTGTTGGTGCCGTTGGCGGTAGTGATGGAATAGCCGCTGGGGGTCCACGTGCCGCCGCCCACGGCGGAATTCTGCTGCAACGTGTAACTGCCCGTGTTCGGCCAGGATACCTTGACGCTGTTGGGGCCGGTAAAGGTGATGGTCAGGTTTGGCGTCCCGGGGGTTTGCACCACGGAAATCAGCGCCCAGAAGCCGCCGGTGAGCGAGTAACTTCCTCCCGTCATCGGCCCACCGGCGTCATGTTGGCCAATGGTGCCACTGACCTGATAGGTTCCACCGGTGCTGGTGCCGCCGCCGCCGGCGACTTTGTACCAATCGATGGAGTATTGCTGCGCGAAACTGGCGAGTGGAACCAGCAGACTGATCATCAGGATGATTTGTTTCATGAGCACCTCATTTGGTTGCGGCAAGGGATTGTACCATTTGTTCCAACTCGTTCAAACGTTTTTCGAGCGAGTCCACTCGATCGGCCTTTTCCTTGAGTTTTTGAATCTCCGCATTCTTTTCATTCAGCTTCTGGTTCAACCCCTGGATGGCCGCCAGCGCCACGCCGTCCGCGTCCACGGTGGTGATGCCGGTGTCGGATTCGCCAAGGCCGAACGCCGCCTTGAAATCCTGCGCCATCGGGCCGAGATGGTGAATCCGGGCGTCCTGAGATTTGTAATTCCATGTCGTCAACGGCAGCGCCGCCACTTTCGCCAGCACTTCCGTGGAGTTGACCGGCTGAAAGTTTTCCTTGGCATTGCGGTCGCTCACGGTGGTCCAAGCGCCCCCGCCGGCGGCCAGCGTGACGCCGGTGGTCTGGCCCGGATTGCTGTAAAA
>CAZKTW010000271.1:0-4976 GCA_964555775.1 uncultured Bifidobacteriaceae bacterium
CATCGCCACTCTCGTTCAATCATCCGAAGAACTTTTTAAACGGGCTGTTAGGGGCACACCTCCTCCGAAGCCCTTAAATTGTAAATTAGGGTCAAACCATTTCGGCGCACGTTTCGGCGGTGTATGGACACACTCCACCGGTTGAGAACCTCGGCTCTCTTGCGCCATTTTTAGTTTGTAACTACCTGACATCATCTAGATGTCTCGTTTCTATGGTTCACAGATTGTTCATCTCTAGCTTGTTATCTCAGTGTTTCAGGGAAATAAAAAACCCTGCCTACATTCAAGTAAGCAGGGTTAGAAAAAGTCTATTTCGATTCTTTACCTGCTTACACCGAGTCTATCCAAATTACCTTCGGGCTGTTGCCCAAGGGTGGCCGTGGATAAACCCAGGCTAAACGCACAACCCGGGTTATACCGGCTATGACGTGTCGCTTTCGCGACCGACATAATCGGCCAACTCACGATTGATATGTTTAAACAGGTCTTCATCGAAGTGAGAAACGAATACCACAGATGAATAGTTACAGTCAATTTGTTTTTCACAGAAAAGTGAAATTGTTTTGCAACAACGTATCAGGATAACTTGATGCTAAAGCCTATTTATGTGTTTGGGTGCTGGCAGTTCGATTCAGCAACGGAAGTGGAAGCAAAGGCCAAGCTCGACTTTCCGCGAAGAGGGTTTAGCATTCACACGAGAGAGCACCCGTAGCTCAATTGGATAGAGCACTTGACTTCGGATCAAGTTGTTGCAGGTTCAACTCCTGCCGGGTGCACCATCCCAGTAATTAAATTGAATTTCCAAACTTTTGCACTCCTTGCCCTTCAATGCTGGGAGAACCATTTTCATCGAAGCACTGCCGCCCTGGTCGGGGTGACAAAAATTGAATTCCCGGAATGGAATCAGCAAGCCAACGCCCGGCACCCTTTTGCCGGCTTTGGCCGCAGCGATAAAGCGGATTCATCGAGTGGAATTCAGGGCCGTCGAACCCGCTTCGATTGACTTGGGGCGCGGGTTTGTTAGCGTGACAACATATGGCGAAGCAGCCGTTCTCACGTCTCAACAAGATTTTGACCGGCGTTCATACCGGCGGGGAGGGTGAACTCAACCGGCTCGAACGGTTCGTCCATTTTTGCGCGCTCGTCGTCAGAAGTTTCGTGCGCAACCGCTGCCTCGTCCGCGCGTCCGCGCTGTCCTATACCACCCTGCTCGCACTCATCCCGCTGCTCGCCGTGGCCATCAGCGTCACCAGCAGCCTGCTCAAAACCGAAGGCGAAGAAAAAATTTATGGGTTCATCGACAAATTCGTTTCCAACGTGATACCGCCCGCGAACGTCAATACGAACAGTCCGGCAGTTTCGCTTAATCCGAGCCCGGGCCAGTTCGCCGGATTGACGCCGACCAATTCCGATATGACGGAAACCAACCAGACGGCCGGTTCATCCAGTGGAACCAACGCGTTGGCGGAAGCCTCCGACACCCGCGTCGTCGGCGCGCAAAAGGAGGCCGCTCGCCGCATCCACGACTTCGTGCAAAACACCCGCAGCCGCACCCTCGGCGCCACCGGCGTGATACTCCTGATTATTGTGGCCATCTCCCTGTTGAGCCGTATCGAGGAGACGTTCAATGATATCTGGGGCATCACGCGCGGGCGCAACTGGCTGCGTCAGGTTGAGCTGTATTGCACCACCATCATGGTCGGACCGCTGGTGCTCGTCGCCGCAGTAGGGCTGCTCGGCGGAGCGCGGTTCCAGAACGTAAAGCATTTCATCGAGCAGATGCCGTTCATCGGCAGCCTGGTTTTTCAAATCCTGCCGCTCGTCGTCCTGTGGCTGACGTTCACGTTGGGTTATCTTTTGGTGCCGAACACAAAAGTCCGGTTCAACGCGGCGCTCGCCGGCGGGGTCGTCGGCGGTTCGCTGTGGCATTTGAACAATGTCTTCGGTTCGCTCTACGTTTCCCGCGTCGTCGCCAACAGCAAAATTTACGGCAGTCTTGGCCTCGTGCCGGTGTTCATGATCGGGCTTTATTTTTCGTGGGCGATCCTGTTGTTCGGCGCCCAGGTCGCTTACGCCTTCCAAAATCGCAAGTCCTATTTGCAGGATAAACTGGTGGAAAATGTGAACCAGCGCGGACGCGAATTCATCGCCCTCCGGCTGATGACCTGCATCGGGCAACGCTTTCAACGCGGCCAGCCGCCGGTCACCATCCAGGAACTTTCCGCCGAGTTGGACATCCCCACTCGGCTGGTGCAACAGGTTTTACAACCACTCCTCGCGGCGCGGTTGGTTACGGAAACCACCGGGACTGAAACCGCCTATGCGCCCGCCCGCCCGCTCGAGGCCATCAACGCTCACCATATCCTTCATGCCCTGCGCGCTGGCGGCGGACAGGAACCGCAGTTGCGTGGCGGACCGGTGCGGGCGGAAATTTATGGCGAGTTTGCCCGGATTGAGGAAGCTGAACGCCAGGCCGCCTCCTCCGTCACCATGCTCGCGCTGGTCAATCGTGCCCAAACCCGACTTGAAATCGCTCCGCCGACACCGGCGGGGAAAAGTAAACCGCGCGAATCTGACAACAAGGAGCCTTTATTATGATCGTTGGCGTTCCCAAGGAAATCAAAGAGCAGGAATATCGCGTGGCGTTGCTGCCGTCCGGCGCGTACCAACTCATCAAGCGCGGTCATGAGGTCATCGTCGAACGCGGCGCCGGCGCCGGCGCGGGTTTTGCAGACGCAGAATACGAACAAGCCGGGGCCATCCTCGCGGATTCACACTCCGGAGTGTTTGCAAAGACGGATTTGATTGTGAAGGTGAAAGAGCCGTTGCCGTCCGAATTTGCCCTGTTGCGGCCTGGGCAGATCCTTTTCACCTATCTCCATCTTGCTGCCGGCAAACCGCTTACCGAGGCACTGATAAAATCCGGAGTAACCGCGCTGGCTTATGAAACGATCGAGGTCAACCGTCGGTTGCCCTTGCTCGAACCGATGAGTGAGATCGCCGGTCGAATGTCCATTCTGGTCGGCGGTTATTTTCTAGCAAAACATTTCGGCGGCAGCGGTGTGCTGCTGGGTGGTGTGCCGGGCGTGTTGCCCGGCAAGGTCGTGGTGCTCGGCGGCGGCTCGGCCGGCATCAACGCTGCGCGCATGGCCCAGGGCATGGGTGCGGACGTGACCATTCTGGAAGTGGATCTGGAACGGATGCGCTTTCTCGACATCACGCTACATACGGCGCACACGCTGTACTCCAATGAATCACACCTGTTGGAATTGTTGCCGAACGTGGACCTGCTTATTGGTGCCGTGTTGGTACCCGGCGCCAAGGCGCCCAAACTCGTCAACCGCGACATGCTCCGCCGCATGCGGCCCGGCAGTGTGTTCGTGGATATTGCGATTGACCAGGGTGGCTGCGCCGAGACCTCGCGACCCACCACGCACCATGCCCCGGTCTTCGTTGAGGAAGGAGTGACGCACTATTGTGTCGCGAACATGCCCGGCGCTTTTGCCCGCACGGCCACGCAGGCGCTCACGAACGTGACATATCGCTACATCGAATCGCTCGCCGACCACGGACTGGCCGAGGCGTGTCGTCTGCATCCGGCGTTGCTCGGTGGCATCAATGTGATGAACGGCAAGCTCACGCACCCGGCCGTAGCCGGGGCGCACGGCATGAAATGGGAAAAGCCGGAGGTGTGAATGGAGGCGTCAAAAAGTGTTGCTGAAACCACCACCGTCCAGTCCGGACGTTGGCACTATAATCTGACGCACCCCACCCCAACGCATCAAATTTTCGCGATGAATTTTTGGAGCCGGTTCATCGCTTCCTTGAGATTATTCATGCTGGTCGCGTAGGCGCACCGGACAAAACCTTCGCCGCACTCGCCGAACGCCGTGCCGGGCACCACCGCGACTTTTTCGTCGTGCAGAAATTTCAGCGCGAAGTCCTTCGATTTCAGTCCGAACTTTGCCACGCTGGGAAACGCGTAGAAAGCACCCAGCGGCCGGTGACATTCGATGCTCATTTCTTTAAAGGCCGCAGCAATGAAATTCCGCCGGCGCCGATACTCATCCACCATTTCGCCAATGTCAGACTCGGGCCGCGCAAGTGCTTCAACGGCGGCCTTCTGGCCCATGGAGGAGGCGCACAGCATCGTGTATTGATGAATTTTCATCATCGCTTCAATCAATTCCGCCGGGCCACAGGCATACCCCAGCCGGAAACCGGTCATCGCCCAGGCTTTTGAAAAACCGTGCAGGAAAATCGTGCGGTCCCGCAGCCCTGGCAGGCTTATGATGCTCGTGTGCGGTGAATCGTAGGTCAGTTCGCCGTAGATTTCGTCCGTGATGACGATAAGGTCGCGCTCGCGGGCGAAGGCGGCGATGTCCTCCAAATCCTGCCGGCCCATGACCGCACCGGTGGGATTGTTTGGGAAATTCAACATCAAAACCTTGGTTTTCGGTGTCACCTTCGCTTCGAGCATCGCGCGTGTGAGCCGGAACCCATTCTCCGGTTTGGTTTCAACCGCCAGAGGAACCCCTTGGGCGAACAGGATCGTGGCGCGATATGACACATAACATGGCTCGTGATAAAGCACCTCGTCGCCGGGGGTAATGAGCGCGCGCAACGCCAGATCAAGTGCCTCGCTGACGCCGACGGTGATGAGGATTTCGTTCTCCGGGTTGTATTCCGCGCCGAACTTTTTCCCGACGTACCGGGCCAGCGCCTGGCGGAGCTCGAGGTAACCGTAGTTGCTGGTGTAATGCGTCGCGCCGCGTTCGAGCGCGAACATTGTGGATTCACGCACATGCCAGGGCGTGTCAAAGTCCGGCTCGCCGATGCCCAGGCTGATCACATCCTTCATCGTGCTGACGATGTCGAAGAAGTCGCGGATACCCGAACGCGGGATGTCGCGCACCGTCGGGTTGATGCGGTTACGGAGCGACACTGAGTCTTTCTTCTGCATGGCCGGACTCCAT
>CAZKTW010000272.1:0-4955 GCA_964555775.1 uncultured Bifidobacteriaceae bacterium
AACCGATCCTGGTCGGCAACCTGATCGAGCAGGTGGATTCCCTGAGCGAGGACGGTTTCCGGGTGTTGGCCGTGGCGACAAAAACACTTGGCACGCAGGCCGCGTTCACCAAGGCCGACGAAAGCGAACTCGTCCTGACCGGCTACCTCGCCTTCCTCGACCCGCCCAAGGATTCGGCCGCCACCGCCATCACGGCGCTCCGCCAGCATGGCGTGACGGTCAAGGTCATCACCGGCGACAACGACCTCGTCACCCGCAAGGTCTGCACCGAGGTCGGCATCAATGCCGAGAGAATCCTGCTCGGCAATCAGGTCGAAACCATGACCGACGTCCAGCTCGCCGAGGCCGTCGAGACCACCGACGTTTTTGCCCGCCAGTCGCCCGCGCACAAAAAGCGCGTGGTGCTGGCGCTCCAGAAGAAAGGCCACGTCGTCGGCTTCATGGGTGACGGCATCAACGACGCGCCCGCGCTCCGTGCCGCCGACGTGGGCATTTCCGTGGACAACGCGGTGGACATCGCCAAGGAATCCGCCGACGTGATTTTGCTGGAGAAAAACCTGATGGTGCTCGAAGAGGGCGTGCTCGAAGGCCGCAAGGTGTTCGTCAATATTTTGAAATACATCCGCATGGGCGCGAGTTCCAACTTCGGCAACGTGTTCAGTTTCGTTGGTGGCTGCGCGCTGCTGCCGTTCCTGCCGATGCAGCCGCTGCAGATGCTGTTGAACAACCTGCTCTACGATTTTTCACAGGTGCCCATCCCGACCGACAATGTTGGACTGAAATTGATCGCCAAGCCGCGGCCCTGGCAGATCGGTGAAATCGCGCGGTTCATGTTCTTCATCGGCCCCATCAGTTCCATTTTTGATTACACCACGTTCGCGTTGATGTGGTTTTATTTCAAATGCAGCCAGGTGGTGGTGACCCCGGAACTCGCCGCCAAATTCAAGGATGAGGCGGTCAACCACACCCATGCCGCCGAACTCTTTCACACCGGCTGGTTCGTGGAATCACTCATCACGCAGACGCTTATCATCCACGTCATTCGCACCAACCAGATCCCGTTCATCCAATCGCGTTCCAGCTGGCAGCTTTCGATGACCACGATTCTAATCATGCTCATCGGCGCGGCGCTGCCCTACACGCCACTGGCCGCACCGCTCGGATTTGTGCCGCTGCCAGTGGCATTTTGGTGGTTTCTACTGGCCACGGTTGCCTGTTACGTCGGGCTGACGCAGATCATCAAATCGTGGATGGTGCGGAAGAACTGGATATAACGGCACGGCCTGGCGGTTGAAACAAAAAGCCGTTCCGCATCGCACGGAACGGCATTTTTTGGCTTGCGCGGCCGACTACCTCCGCCCAAGACCCTGAAAACTTCCCCGTTTGGTCACCCCCTTGCTGGAGGTCTTGCGGCCGTTTGCCAAGTCAAGCTAGTCCCGCCAGATACAGGTGTCAAATGGCACATCAATTTCGGGCCGACTGCATCACGGCCTTCTTCTTTTCGAGCGTGTCCTTCAACTGCGGAAACAACCGTTCCAGATGATCAATGAATATTTCGGGATCCGCCACGCCGAGCGACTCCACCAGAGGCAGCGCCGACAAACCGGCCTTTTTCACCCAGAACGGGTCCGCCATCTCGCCGTCCCGCAAATTCTTTCCGAGGCTGGTATCAAACACGTCCAGATAATTATCGAGGGCCTGTTGGAGCAATGCGGTCTGGGCACTGCCAGCCACCAGCGCCGCCTTCTTTTCCAGTGCGTCCCCAAAGCCGACCTGGGCCTGGCTGCGCGCGGAGACATCCGCAAAGGGTGAGTTGAAAACCTGCGCATAGGCGTTGGTGGCCCCGTCATAATTGGTGAGCTGCAGGTCGCATTTGCCGATTTCAATCCATGCCAGGGCGTTGAGTTCATTCGTTGGGTACCGCTGGCATATCTGGCCGAACACGTCCGCGGCGGTTTGAAAATTCACGAGCGGATTATTGGTGTCCGGGGATTCCATTTGCATCAAGGTACTGCCGTAGGCGAACAAGGCCTGTACATTCAGGTCCGGCGGGCAATTCGTGTCGCTGGTCAGCGACTTGAAATGGTCGATGGCGTCCGGATAACTGGTCAGGCCGAGCGCCGCGCGTCCGGCCATCATGCGCGCCTGGTAAACCAGGGGTGATCCCTGCCAGTTGGTGTTTTGATAGAGCATTTTATAATTTCTTTCCGCGTCCATGTAATTCGTCCCGCCCAGGTTAAAGAGATGGCCCGCCACCCACCATTGCGCCAGGGGCGCCAGGTCGTTGGTGGGAAACTGCGCGACGAAACTGGTGAACCGCCGGAACGCATTGGTTTCGTTGCCCGCCTGAAAATTCGCCCAGGCCAGCGCATAGTCCGCCTGGGGCCGCAGCGGGTTGATGGAAAAATCGGCGAGCCAGCTTTCATACTGGCGGATGGCCGACGGCCAGTCCTGTTCCTGTTCGTAGGTGCGGGCCACTGCCAGTTCCACCCGGGCCAGCAAGCTGTTCGTGGCGGGGGACTGGTCGATGAATTTTTGAAACAACGCCCTGGCCGCCGCCGGCTGGCGGGCATCCGCCAGGCCTTCGCCCACCAGCAAGAGGCTGTTGGCGGCCAGATCGCTCGTCGGATAAAGCTCCAGGATCCGCGCCATTGCGTTGCTCGCGCCGTCATAATTGGTCAGACGCAGGTTCGCCCGCAGGATTTGATACAGCGCGCGGTCCCCCAGGGTTTGCATCACGGCGGGAAAGGCGGTGAAGTCATCCACCACCCGGCGGTAATTGTCCAGGGCGTTGGTATAGTTCTGTTGCGCAAAGAGCGCGTCGCCCATCTTGAATCGCGCCACGGCCAGGTCTTCTGACGGCGGCAACAGCTGCAACCGTTGGGCGGCGGACTGGAAGGCCTCGAAGCTTTCAGGGGCCCGGCCCGCGAGCCACAAACACCAGCCACGGTCCAGATAGGCCTTGCCGGCGAGCGGGCTGTTGGTGAACACGCGGAGAAATTGGTCGAAACGCGCCTGCGCCGCCGGCAACTGGTTCGTCATTGCCGGTTCCAGGGTATAATCCTTCAGATGCAATTCACCCAGCGTCAGCAACGCTATATCTTTGGCCGCTGATCCCGGAAACTGCGCGAGAAATTTCTCCAGCGACTGCTCGGCATCGGAATACTGGCCTTGCGCCATGGCCAGCTCGGCCATTTTCAAGATCGCCTGCCGCGCCCGTTCCGGAGGCGCATTCAGCGTGAGAATCTCCTGGTCGGCGGCAATTGCCGCGGATTTTTGCCCCAGTTGCTCCAGCACATGCGCCCGCAACGCCACCCCTTCCGCCTGCAAAGCCTCGTCCTTTTCGGACCGGGCAATCTGGACCAGATTGGTGGTGGCGGCCAGCGCGGCGTTGGTGTCGCCCCCCGCGAGCCTGACCTGGTAGAGCAGATGAGCCCGTTGCCAGTCCAGTTCCGGCTTAAGCGTCTGTGCACCCAGCGATTCGAGGACCGCCGCGGCGCCGGAAAAATCCGCCTGCGCAAACTTGGCCTGGGCCAGCAGCAAACTGCCGCGCGTGACGAGTTCGCTGGCCGGATCCATCCGCATCGCGTGTTGAAACACGCTGTTCGTCGGTTCCAGCAGGGCGGTCAATTGCGGCCATTCCTCCAAGTGAGCGCGCGCCGCCGCCGCCTCCACCACGGCCCGCAACCGCAACGAAGACTGGGGAAAATCACGGGTCAGGGAGATGAAGGTTTCCGCCGCCGCCGGCAGGTCCCCGGCTTGAAATTGCGCTTCGCCCGTCCAATAAACATACTGATCGGCCATATCCCCGGCCCCGGATTTGCGCAAGGTGAGCAGCGTGATGGCTTCCGGAAGTTTTCCCTGCTTGTATTCCGCCTCCGCCTGCAACAATACCGCCACGGCCACGCGGTCAGAATCGGGATATTTCTGGACGAACCTGGCAAACTCCGTCTCCGCGCGGTTCCATATCCCGTCCTGGAACGCGCTGACGGCGGTGGCATAAGCGCGGTCTTCCCGCGTGGTGGCGGCAAAAAGCGGTCCGCCGCTCAAAATGAGCGCGAACAATACCAAATGCCATCGCCGGTAAAACGCCATGCGTCCGAATCTAAACGACGTGGGGCAGTGACAAAAGCGTGAAATCAAGGCATCAAAGCCTGTTGGTCACAACTTGAGAAGTCCCCGGAGCGCGGCTGTCCCAGCCGCAGCACGCTGAATAAGCTGAAGTCTATGGAAATTCGTTCGCGCTTCCGGCAATTCGTACCGCTGCAGGTGGGACACCAGCGGTCCGTTTCATTTGGTCAACACGCCTCCGAATATCCCATGCTTTTACTTGTTGAACCGGAAGTTGGTCAGGTCGTAGTCCTGCATGACATATTGCTTTGTCTCCAGCCGCATTTTGTTGGCGCGCTTGGCCTGTGTTTCGCCGCCCGCCTCGACAAAATCCGTGTAGCTGATGATTTCCGCCCGGATGAAACCCTTCTGGATGTCCGTGTGAATCGTGCCGCCCGCCTCCCAGGCCGTCTGGCCTTTGCGGATCGGCCAGGCGCGGTTTTCCTTGCCGCCGACGGTGAGGAAACAGATGTAGCCGCCCTCGTAAAATGCGCGCAGCAGCAGGGCATCGGGATTCTCCAGTTCCGTCGGTTCGGCCGTCACCACCGGTTTGGCGGTGAAAAAGTTGTGCGCGGCGACGGCTTGCAATTCCTCCGGCGCCAGACCGGAATGCGCCACGAATTTCTCCTGCTCAAGGAGCACCTTGATTTTTTCCAGCGCCTGGCGCTCGGCCGGCTGCGGATCGCGGCCCAGGCGGGTCTCCACAAATTCCAGATCCTTCAGAATCATGTCCGCCCGGCCCTCCACCGACACCAGGATGGCGTCTGCATCAATCAATTGGTCTTCACCAACCACGTCCACCTGCGCGTGGGTTTTCTTGTCCGCCTCGACCAGCTTGTCCGCCT
>CAZKTW010000273.1:0-4928 GCA_964555775.1 uncultured Bifidobacteriaceae bacterium
GCGTTGCGCCGCGCAGAACTTTTTGCGCCAGCAACGCCTCGCGCCAGAGCGCCACAAGCCCCCGGGCGTCCAGATACTTCGGATGCAACGTCCACAATCGCATGAGAAATATTATGCAACCACATTTTGGAAGTCGCGATGGAAATGCCAGCTTGTCCGCCCTCATCCTGACCTTCTCCCCCTGGAGAAGGAACAGCCATCGTACATTTTTGGTTTTGCGGATGACCGTTCGACCCACTCCAGCCGGCAGTATTTCAGCGAGTCAGCGGGAAACTCACCTTCATCTTTGGGGTGAGGGAGAACATTATTTCGGCCACAATCGCCACTGACGCCGGGCGAGATAAGGATCCAGCCGGTTCAACAGAAAATAAGCCCAGCGGTGCTTCAAACGGCGCCAGAACGAGCCCGCCCGGTGCCAGTCCTCAGCGTTGATACGCCGGCAGTTTTTTTGGACTTCCTCAAAGATTTTCCGGGCTCCGCCCACCACCGCGGCCTCCCGAAAGCGGATCATCAACTCGTAATTGATCTGGAGGCTGCGCACGTCGAGGTTGCTGGAACCGGTGTAGACGATGTCGTCCACAATGATGAGTTTCGCGTGAAGGATTTGCGGCTGATATTCGTAAATTTCCACCCCGGCCGCCAGCAATCGCCGGTAGAGGCTGCGCGCCGCCAGCAAAGCCAATGGCACATCGGATTTGCCGGCCAGGATCAATTGTACCCGGCCGCCCCGCCGCGCCACGCGCATCAAGGCATGTCGCAAATGCCAGGTCGGAAGAAAATAGGCGATCATGATCCGGACATCGCTGGACCCGGCCAGGTCCTGCCGCAAGGATTGTTTGAATGGACTCCGTCCGCGACCTGGTCCGCTGAAGAGAATCTGCTCCTCCGGCAGCTTCACGGTTTTCTTGGCGCCAAATTTGCGCCAGCGCATGAACCGTTTGTGGCGGAAGTCAGCGCGTTCGAACATTTCATCAAATGAGGAGGCCAGTCGTTTTGCCAGCGGCGGATCCGCAATGCTCAATCCCACATCGCACCAGCCGCTTTTGACGCCGTCGCCTTCGTAGGCCGGTGAGATGTTGAATCCGCCGACAATCGCCACCCGTTCGTCACAGACAAGCAGTTTGCGGTGACTGCGAATGGTCCAGCGCCGCAAGTCAATGGCATTGAACACCCGGGCTTCGCCGCCCGCCTGGCGCAAGGGGTCCCAAAAATGATTGGACAGCATGATCGAGCCGATGGAATCGACAAGCACGCGGACCTGCACACCGCGTCCGCGCGCGCGAATCAGCGCCTCGAGAAAGCGTTTACCCAGCGGGCTGTCCTCGAAGGTATAAACCTCCAGGCAGACCGAGCGGCCGGCGGCGTCGATGGCGGCGAGCATGGCGGGGAATATCCCATCCCCCGCACGCAACCACTGGCAGATGGAATGAGATTCGGGCGGCATCGCTGTGCAGGCTACGTCATCGGGCGGAATTTTCAACAAGGATGACAACATCCTGGGAGCGCCGGCGTCCCGCCGGCGTGTTGCTGACGGGGCCTGCAATGTCGCCAGCGGCAAAATGTCCCGCAAACTAATCTGGTAGGGCGGGCAGTCCACTGCCCGCCGTTCGCCTGGATACATAAAGCGGCGCGCACGGAGTGACGCGCCCTACCTGGCCACGGTTCAATTTCATGGATTTGGCACGTTTGGCGGCTGGGAATCCGGCTCGATCGTGTTGCACCGATTTAAATTAGCTTCAAACGTTTCACCAAATCTGGCATCTAATCCGTGTGCGACGCATCAGAATCATTCTGGCGGGCTGGTTTTGCGTTGCGGCCTTCGCCGCCCAGGCCGCCCATACCCAGGTGCGACTGATTTTGTCGGCCGATCCCGCACAACCGGGCGACACCATCTGGGCCGGGGTGGACATGAACATGGAACCGGCCTGGCACACCTATTGGAAGAATCCCGGCGCCGCCGGCCTGGCCACCAAAATCGAATGGCAGCTCCCGCCCGGGGTCACCGCGGGCGAAATCCAATGGCCGCTGCCGGAAAAAATGCCGCCATTGGAAGTCACCACCTACGGTTACAACGACGAAGTCATCCTGCTCGTGCCACTCAAGCTCGGCGCCGAATTAAGGCCCGGCCCGCTCGATTTGAAGGCAAAGGTTTCCTGGCTCGAATGCAAGGAAGCCTGTCTGCCTGGCAGCACCGATGTTGATGTCACGCTCAATATCGGCGTCGAAACCAAACCCTCCGCCGACGCCGCGACGCTTGAGCTGTGGAACAGCAAGATCCCCAAACCCGCCACCAATCTGTTCGTGTACGCATGCTGGGAAAAACCGGCTGCCGTTGATCCGCGGCCCATGCTGATTCAAGTCAAAGTGCCAAAACCGGACAGCGCGGATTTTTTCCCTTATGCGAATGACGATTTTGAAATCCAGCCGGAAACCAGATTCAATTTTGACGAATACAGCAACTCGACCATCCTCGGGAAGTTCGTCAAAAAATATTCCGGCAACTGGCCGAAGGAAATTTCCGGGGTGGTTGTCACGGAAACCGGCGACTTGCGGACGGGCTTCGAAGTCAAATTGCCTGTCAGCGACCCGGCCCCGATCGGTGAAAGCATTTCCGGGCCAGCGCCGCCGGAAAGCACCGCCAGCGGTGCGCCGGTTCCGGCAGGCGGAACACCGGCCTCACTTTCACAACCGCTTTGGAAAATGCTGCTGTACGCATTCATCGGCGGCTTGATTCTGAACATCATGCCCTGCGTGCTGCCGGTCATCGCCCTTAAAATCCTCGGCTTTGTCGGTGAATCCCGCAGCGACCCGCGTCACGTCCGCAAGCTCGGTTTTGTTTATGCGCTCGGGGTGCTGGTGTCATTCCTCGCGCTGGCCGCCATCGTTATCGGGGTCAAATCCGCCGGGCATCACGCCGGCTGGGGAATGCAATTCGGCAGTCCGGTTTTCGTGGTTTGCCTCACCACGCTCGTGACTTTGGTGGCGTTGAACTTGTTCGGCGTATTCGAAGTCACCTTGAGTGGAAGTGCACTGGATGCCGCCGGCGGACTGGCGGCAAAGCACGGCGCGGCGGGCGCATTTTTCAACGGCGTGCTGGCGACCGCACTTGCCACGCCCTGCACGGCGCCATTTTTGAGCATTGCCCTCGGGTTTGCCTTCGCCCAAAAGGCGCCGGTGATTGTGTTGATGTTTCTCGCGGTTGGCGTCGGCCTGGCCGCGCCTTTCGTGGTGTTGAGTTGGAACCCGGTCTGGTTGAAATTTTTACCCAAGTCCGGTGCGTGGATGGAAAGATTCAAGATCGCGATGGGGTTCCCGATGCTGGCGACCGCCATGTGGCTGTTCAATCTTGCTGCCGGAAGTTACGGCAAATCGGTTTTGTGGCTCGGCGTATTTCTGGTCATTGTCGCTTTCGTCGCCTGGATTTTTGGCGAGTTCGTCCAGCGCGGGCGTTCCCGCAAAGGTCTGGCCCTCATCAGTGCGCTGATTTTACTGGTTGGTGGCTATGCTTTCGCGCTCGAAAGCCAGTTGCAATGGCGCCGGCCGGTGGCCGTACCATCTGCAACCGGCTCACTGAAGGAATCCGCGGAAGGAATTGAATGGCAACACTGGAGTCCCGAAGCCGTCACTGGGGCACAGGCTGCCGGCCGGCCGGTGCTCGTGGATTTTACCGCTGACTGGTGCCTGACCTGCCAGGTGAACAAAAAAACCAGCATCGAAATCCTGTCCGTGCGCGCCAAACTCAAGTCAATGGATGCGGTGGCGTTGCTGGGCGATTACACGAGATTTCCCGATGACATCACAACAGAGTTAAACCGTTTCAGCCGTGCTGGGGTGCCTTTGGTCCTGGTTTACCCCAAGGACGCCTCCGCGCCGCCGATGGTCCTGCCGGAGATTCTGACCCCGGGCATCGTGCTCGACGCCCTCGACCGTGCCAATAAATAGTAGGCGACGGTTTAGAGTGTCTTTTGTCATTTGGCTTTCAAGCTGAACCCCGTTACCCCCCGGCTCCTGCATTGAACATTCTTTGCAACCAATTGTCGAATGGTGCGTCTAATGATTACACTTATGAAAACTATACTTGCTTTGATCGCCGCCATGACCTTGGCTTCCGCCGCGCTGGCCGCGGAAGTTGGGAAACCCGCGCCGGATTTTTCCGCCACAGACATCAACGGCAAGACGGTCAAGCTCAGCGATTACAAGGGCAAGATTGTTGTCATTGAATCCTACAATTCCGACTGCCCGTTTTGTAACAATCATTACAAAACCGGCGCGATGCAGGATCTGGAAAAAGACATGGCCGCCAATGGGGTCGTCTGGCTCATCGTCAATTCCGTCAATCCAAATAACCCCAGCCATCGCACCCCCGACCAGGCCAAACAGGAAATCGCCGACAAGAAAATCGTTACGACGGCTTGGATTGACGACAGCTCCGGCGCTGTGGGCCATCTCTACGACATGAAAACCACGCCGGACATGTATGTGATCGGCAAGGACGGGGTGCTCGTTTACCAGGGCGCCATCGACAACAAGCCCGATCCGATGCATGACCCGCACACCGCGCGTAATTACGTCCGTGAAGCCGTGGACGCCCTGCTCGCCGGGAAACCGGTGGAAGTCAGCCAGACCAAGCCCTACGGCTGCGGCGTCAAGTACGCGGATTGAAGTTGGTAGGGCGCGTCACTCCGTGTGCGCCGACGTTGGCTTACATTTCGTCTTCTGACAAAGCGCCAGAGGACTGGCGCACTCCAGGACGCTTCGCGCCTAGATTGATCCTTGGAAAATCTGACAGGTCTTGGAGTGCGGCGGCCCTCCGCCGCTTTTCTAGGGCAAATCGGACGGTGACAGGTTAACCGGAACCGCTGTAACTTCAGATGCAAGACTGCTTTGCCATTTCACGTGTTCAAAAAACTCGGGTGACACCATGTAAC
>CAZKTW010000274.1:0-4886 GCA_964555775.1 uncultured Bifidobacteriaceae bacterium
TCAAGCGATGGCTTTCTCCCAACACGGACATCGGCTTCGGCTTTTCCGGCGGCGCATTTGGCGACAATTACTACGAAGTCCGGCAGGGCAGTTACCTCAAGAACGAAAGTTTTGACGGGAGCGGCGGCGGCGTTTCCTTGAACGTGTATCAATTGTTGAATCCGGGCATGTTGATTCCGGTAAGTGTGATCGTGCGCGGCGGGGGACACTATTCGGCATTTTCGGATTCAGGCGACACGGCGGCCAACTTCGCCCTGCCTGGCAATCAAATGACCGCCTACACGATTGCCGGCATCCGGATGGCGGGCAAGGAACCGAACCTGTATCCCGATCTGGGCCTGGAATTGTCGGTCTGGTTTGAACGGCAATGGCGGTTCAACCACGACCCGTACGGCTTTGGCAACGATCGCCGCCTTAACCCGAACACGGATCTTTACTGGCTTTATGCCGGTTTGAACTACGCGTGGACGAACAGCGGGCAGATGGCCTCCCTCGCCGTGACCGCCGGCGGCTCGACCGATGCCGACCGGTTGACCGCATGGCGGCTGGGCGGCGTGCTGCCCCTGGTGGCGGAATATCCTCTGACGCTGCCCGGTTATTATTATGAAGAACTGACCGCGACCCGGTTCGTCCATATTTACGCCGCCTACAACGTTCCGTTGGAACGCGAGCATCGCCTGCTGTTCCGGGTGGAAGCGGCCACGGCCAATCTGGAGTATCTGCCCGGTTTGGAGCAACGCAGCGACTGGCAGACCGGTGCGGGCTGCGGTCTGACCTTTGCGCCCAAGAACAAGAATTTCAAAATCGTCGTGCGCTATGGCTACGGATTCAACGCCATCCGCAATGGCCGCGAAGGGGCGCAGAGCGTGGGCTTGTTGTTTCAATATGATTTCGAAGCGCATAAAAAGAAGAACCTCTGAGGAATCTCCTTGGCTTCGACCTTTGCGCAGCGCTGCGGCTGGTCTTTCAGACACCGCCGCGCTCCGGAGATTCTTCATGGCGCGCGATGGTTCCGACCGATTGCAGTGCAAGGAACCCAAAGCAAAGAAGTCGTGTCTCTGCGTTCTTTGCGTTCTTTTGCGGCTTTAATCTGTGGTTGCGGCGCAAGCCGCGTTAGGCCTTCTGTGCCATTTCGCGGCTGAAACTTCAGTCTTCAGCCTTTTTTGAATTTCGGAACATCCAGCTTGCTTATTTTTTAAATAAGGCCTAGAAACGGCCAATTGTTCGAAGCGAAAGGAATTCCCATGAAAATATGTCTCCGGTCCGGCTGCGTCGCATTGGCTTTGCTCTCGACCCTCATCGCTCAACCCGCAACCATTCTCGCCCAGGGCACGGCATTCACCTACCAGGGCCGGCTCAACAGCGGCACCAATGCCGCCGCGGGAATTTATGATTTGCGATTCACGACTTACGATTCGGCCGGAGCCGGCACGCTCATCGCCGGGCCACTGACCAATTCCGCCACCGGGGTCACAAACGGCCTGTTTATCGTCACGTTGGATTTCGGCGCGAGCTTTGCCGGCGCGGACCGCTGGCTGGAAATCGGCGTACGCACCAACGGCAGCGGCACTTTCACCACGTTGAGTCCGCGCCAGAAGGTCACGCCGGTACCCTACGCGGTCTATTCGGCCGGCGCGGGCGTGGCCGGGAGCGCCGGTTCCGTTGCGGCAGGGAACATCGTCGGGACACTGGCGCCGGCACAATTGCCGCCGAACGTACCGTTGCTAGGCGGCAACGTGACCTTTGGCACGGTCACGGCGTCGGGGTTTGCCGGCAACGGCATGGGATTGACGAATGTGCCCCTGACCCAGTTGAATTCATACGGAGCCGTCACTTCATCCTTTGCCGTCCCTTTCGGCTTCACGTTTGCCGGTGCGCCCGTTTCCCCGGTGCGGGCCAGCAGCTTTACGCTGGCGGACGTGAATGGCGATGGCCGGCTGGATTTGATCTGCGCCGAAGGCTTCAATGTCGCCGTGCTGACGAATGACGGATCCGGCACGTTCACCCTGGCCAACACCAATCCGGCGGGGGACTTCCCGATTTCCGTTGTCGCGGCGGATGTCAACGGCGACGGCCGGATGGATTTGATCGCCGCCAACTACAACGACAGCACCGTCACCGTCTTGACCAACCGGGGCAACGGCACGTTCGCCTCCGCCGGCACGCCGGCCACGGGTGTCGGTCCCAATGCTGTCACCGCGGCGGACGTGAACGGGGACGGCCGGATGGATTTGATCACGGGCAATTATGGTCTGACCGACACCAATTTCTTCGGCACCGGCCGGACCCTCACGGTGCTGACGAACGCCGGCAACTCCAGCTTCCTGCTGGCCGGTTCGCCCGATGTGGGTGCCGCGTCCTATGTCGTGGTGGCGGCGGATGTCAACGGCGATGGCCGGATGGATTTGATCAGTCTGGACGGGGACATTGAAGAACTGGTGGTGCTCACGAACACCGGCCCGGGCACGTTTGTTCCTGCCAGCACCAATGCGGTCAGCGGGGGCTCGGACGTCGTCGCCATGGATGTGAACGGGGATGGCCGGCCGGATCTGCTGGTGTCGAGCCTGGATTCCACGGTCTTCGTCCTGACGAACAGCGGTGGCGGCACGTTCACCCTGGCCGGATCGCCGTCCGTCGCGCCAGATTCATTTTCCGTGGCCGTGGCGGACGTGAACAACGACGGGTGGCCGGATTTGATCTGCCCGAGTTTCACCACGCTCACGCACATGCTGACCGTGCTGACGAACGATGGCACCGGAAACTTCTTCCCGGCCCGCACCAATGACGTGGCGGCCAAGCCGTACCTCGTGATGGCGGCGGACTTGAACGGCGACGGGTGGGTGGATTTGATCAATTCGCACCTCAGCACCAACCTGCTGACCGTGCTGACCAACAGTCCCCAGGGACGCATCATTCAGTTCACCGGTTCGTTTACCGGCGACGCGGCGGGGCTGACCAACTTCAACATCAATGTTTCCGACCTGACCAGCGGCACCCTGGCCGATGCGCGGCTTTCCGCCAACGTGGCCTTGCTCGATGCCGACCAGGCCTTTTCCGGCCTGAACAATTTCAGCAATCCGGCAAACGATTTTGCCGGTATTTTCAATGGCACTTTTTTCGGCAGTTTTTCCGGTGGTTTTCTTGGGAACGGAGCGGGACTGGACAGTCTGAACGCCTCCAAACTGGCCAGCGGCACCGTGGCGGACGCGCGGCTTTCCGCCAACGTGGCCCTGTTGAATGGCAACCAGACTTTCTCCGGCGCGAACACCTTCAGCAACCCGGCCAACAGTTTTGCGGGAAACGGCAACGCCCTGACCAGCCTCAACGCCACGAACCTCACCGGCTCCGTTCCAGTTGCTGCATTGGTCTCGGTCCCCGCCAGCAGCCTGACCGGTACCCTCGCCGACGCGCGACTCTCGGCCAATGTCGCGCTGCTGAACAGCAACCAGACTTTCACCGGGCTAAATCTATTCAACAACGGCCTGACGGTGCGCGGTCCGATGAACATCACCAACACCGGTTCCGGTTTGGGCGTGGTGCTGCAAGGAGCCGGCAATTCCACCGCCTACTACATCGACGATACCAATGGCGAACGGGCTGCCGTGGCGCTGGCTGCGTTCGCCGGCCATTTCAGCGCCAACGCGGGGCCAGGGGACATGATAGTGCGTGCGATCAGCGGCAAGGTGTTGCTCCAGAGCGGCGGCAGCTCGGCCGCGATCGTCATCACCACCAACAACAACGTCGGTATCGGCACCGGATCTCCCACCAACAAATTGCATGTCGTCGGCGGCGCCACCTTCACCAGCGGCAATGCGGGGGCGAATCAGAGTGTCGTGTGGATTCCCGGCAGTGCAAGCTGGAGTTTTACCAGCGATCGCAACACGAAGGAACGAATTGAGCCGGTCAATCCGCAGTCGGTGTTGGAGCGGCTGGCGCGCCTGCGCATTGCCGAATGGAGCTATATTGGCTACGACCAGCGGCACATCGGCCCGATGGCGCAGGATTTCCACGCGCAGTTCCCGCTCAATGGCGACGACAAATCGCTCAACGATGCCGACCTGCACGGCGTGGCGCTGGCGGCCATCCAGGGATTGAACCAGAAGCTGGAGGAGAAGGACGCGGAGATCCAGCAACTCGAGCAGCGGCTGGACCAGCTGGAACAACGGCTGAACGCAAAGCAAGAAGGCGCGAACTGAAAACTATTTCCCGTTGGTCCAAAATGCCAGCAAAGGCTGAAGTTCATCCTGAAAATCCTGTTCATCCTGCCGGCACGCTGGTTGCAAGTTGAGGGCTGATTGTTGATGGTTAAAACGGCTCGTCAGGATCAGCCTTCCACCCTCCGTAGCCACCAGACTACTCGGAGTCCGGGCGCCCCACCTTTGCGTTCTTTGCGGTTAATAGGTCGCGAAACCCAATAAATCAGCGTCTGACCGGCAGAAAACGGCCTGATGCCCTGCCTCGAACGGCATGCCGCCAGCAGGTGGTTATTCAGAGGAAACGACCTGCAACCGTTCATAGACTGGCCGGATTTCCCGTTCGTCCAGCGATGTTTGTTCCAGCCGCTGACGTCACGGCGGACGCGGTGACCAACTGTCGGCAGATCAGGGCGTGACAAAGTTCCAAGTCTTTGGCCCGGCCGGCCCGCAGTTTCACCACGATCAAGTCTTCCGGTGACAATGCCGTCACCGCGTCTGACTCGCCCAGTTTCACCAGCCGGGTTTCCCAGCCGGGTGGCAAGGTGGCGCTGATTTCCGGACGCAGGATGTCCGCGTTATAACCGGTGCGCTGGGCAAACAGGCTGCCTTCGCCCACAGCTTCGTGCAGCATCGCGGCGAGCTGCTCGTCGCAGGGTTCAATCAGCAGGTCGGCGTCAAAGGAAAGTTCCA
>CAZKTW010000275.1:0-4871 GCA_964555775.1 uncultured Bifidobacteriaceae bacterium
CAAAAAATGTGTAGCCGCCGACGTCAGTCGGCGCAAATCGGATCAAGGGAAATGATATGGCGCGAACTGACGTTCGCGGCTACGCGATGATTTAAATGGCTTTAACGCCTTTGAAATCCCGGGCAGCGGCATCATGGCGGCGATTCTTCCGGGCGGCAGGTCGGGAGGCCCGCCGCTACATTTTCAGACAAGCTCTAACGCGTTCCGTCAATTGGATGTTTGCCGCCGGTTGCGTTGAAAATCACCCGCTTCCGCCTTCAAGGGCAAGACCGCCACGGATTCCGCGGCTTTTTATGGGTTTCGTAAGCCTCAGCCTGACATTTGTCAGGCTAGGCAAATGCGGGGAATCGAGCGACAATAAAGCAACCAGAAATCCAGAATCCAGTCATAAAACAACCCGTAAAACCCATGAAAACCATCATCTCGGTCACTTCCGTCCTTGCGGCTATTTCCCTGGCGCTGTTGCCTGCTAAAGCCCAGACAACTTATCTTGGCACCGGCACTGCACTCGGCGGTGGCGGGAATGGAGAAGGCATCAGCAGCGTCGTAATCAACAATACCGCCAGCACGATCACATTCACCATCAATTCGAGCGCGGCACAGAGCGCCTATGTTCAATATTTTGTCCTCATGCAGTATGTGGGCCAAGGTGCCAGTGGGAGCACGGCGCTTTTTAACTCTGCGGGTGCCCTGAATGGTTGGGGTCCGAGTCTTGGCATCAGTACTGGAATGAATGCCTTTGCTGCCACTTACAACTCGGGCGCCAGTGGAGAAACATATAGTGGCGGAGTCTGGGCGAACAACCAATCAGTGAGCTACGATGCCGGTGGCACGGGGTCCACTTTCAATACCTTTACGTTGTCGCTAAGCAGCCTCGGGTTGAGTGCTGGCACCAGTTTCTACTTCGATGTTGTATCATCGTACCCCAATTCGGTCGGGCAATCTGCATATGGTGCCTTGGACAGCATCGGGGGTTATCCGGCGGAGACGGATGCTTCTTATGTGCAATATGTGTCCGGCCAAAATGCTTATGACGCGGCCACCGACGCCTCCGGTACGAAGTTTGGCACGGCGGCGAGCTTGTACACCGTTACCGCCGTTCCTGAACCCACCACGCTGGCGCTGCTGAGCGGAGGGGCAATCCTCCTGCTGGCGAAGCGCCGCCGCATTTCGGGAAATCGTGCGGCTTGAATCATTATTGATAAAACCCTCGTCCAAATTGATGAGGGCAGTCAGTTGGGAAGCCGGAACTGTTTGACCGTAGGTGAGGCAGTTCCGGCTTCGTTTTTGTGTGGTGATATGGTTTAATAAGCAGTCGCATGCGCAAAAAATTCGCAAGTCTGGTTCCGGCTGTCGCGGCGGTTGGCGGCTTGATGAACGGCATGAAAAAGGCCGGGGTTTTGGCCGGCCTGTTGCTGGGCGCGGTGTTTGCGGCGCCCGCGGCCCAGTTCGTGGCCGGCGCGGACTTTTCGGACCTGAGTTTTTTCGAAAGCCGGGGCAAGGTTTACCGGGCCGGCGGCCAGGTTCAGGACGGCTTGGCCATCCTCAAGAACTCCGGACTCAACTGTGTGCGCCTGCGGATATGGACTGGCAGTACCGCGCTGGTCCAAACCAATAGTGCATACAACTACACCAACAATCTCGATTACACGCTGCCGCTGGCGGTGCGGGTAAAGAATGCGGGCCTGCTTTTCTGCCTGGATTTTCATTACTCTGACACTTGGACCGACCCCGGCCATCAAGCCACGCCCTCCGCCTGGTTGAGCCTGAACTTCGCCCAGATGGTGCAGCAGATGCGCACTTACAACAGCAACACCATTGCCGCCTTCGCCGCCGCGGGAGCAATGCCGGATTATGTCCAGATTGGAAATGAAATCTCGCAAGGCATGTTGTTCACCAACGCTGCAGGGGCGAACATCGGCAAAGTTTCAGGCAGCTACAATACGTCATGGTCGCAGTTGGGCCAGTTGATGAATGCGGCCATCCAGGGAATCAGGGACGCCACGAACGTCACGGGCGCGACAATGCCCAAAATTATTGTTCATATCGACCGCGGTGGAGATTGGCCCACCACGCAATGGTTTTTTGAAAACCTGAATGCGCAAGGCGTCGCCTACGATATCATCGGCGAGAGTTATTATCCTTTCTTCCAGGGGTCACCGACGAATTTGAGCCTCTGCCTTAGCAATGCGGCCATCGAGTTCGGCAAGCCCATCTTCGTTGTCGAAACCGCCTTTCCCTATACCAACACTTGCCCCACCGCCTGGAAAAGCCAGCTTTTTGGATTCCCACCCACCACCGACGGCCAGGTTAGCTTCATCGCAGCATTGGCCCAGATCGTGGAAAGCGTGCCCAACCGGCTCGGGGCAGGCGTCTTTTACTGGGGGGCGGAATATCAGGCGACCAGCGGCGTCAGCGAGGCTGGTTTCAATACCTCGTCGTTTTTTGATGCCAACGGCAATGTTTTGCCCGTGGCCGCCGCCCTGGGTGGAATGGCCGCTCCGCTCGTGATCGGAACCTCCCTCAACGGCGCAAATTTTCAGATGCAATGGCAATTCAGTGGAGCGGCTTTGAAGTTGATGACCTCAACGGCTTTGGCGCCTTTGACCGCGTGGTCTTCAGTGCCCGATCCGATCCAGGTTACCGGCGCGGTGTTTACCGTTACTCTGCCGGTGGATCCCAGCCAAAGCCGGTTTTACCGGTTGCAGTCGAATTGATTCTCATTCTTGCGCTCCAAATGTTGTAACTACGGCGATACCAGGAATCGACCCGTTTACAATTCACGCACACCAGCCGCCCTCATCCAATCGCAACCCGGTTATGAACAATTTTTGCAGAGAATTTCTTGACAGATTTTGGGTGACATGGACTCATGAGACTAACCGGCCTTACCACCTGAAAAAATGAACTTATATAAATACTCAGGACTGACCCGAATGGCCCTTAGATAAGGCCTAAAACTTTCTTGCCGAGGCGTTTGCGGCGCGGCGGGTGGGGCACGGTGGCAAAGAGGACCTCGCGTGACAAGCGCTGCATTTCTTTAAGGGTCTGTTGCACTTGTCGCCAGTTGCTGATCGCTTGACGCAACCATTCATACTGCTCCCGTGACAGGGCCACGCTGAGGGTTTTGCCCCGGACTTTGCGGGTCCATTGATAACAGGGGCCGCCGGCCCCCGGCCCGCGGTTCTGGACGTAACCTTCGCTGATCCAACCCAGTTTTTGGAACCGGTTCCGCAGCCGTTTGTATTGGGCTTCCCATCGGGAAGGGTGGTTTTTCATGTCGAAAAGTGTAGCAGACGTGTCAATAAGGCGGTATATATACCGCTCTATGCACACCCCCTGTTTCCCCGCCTTCCGCTCCCGGCTGGCCGCCCTGGGCCGCCGCACCACCCAAAACCTCCGCCAGTCCACCCTGGCCCAGCTCCAGCAGCACCTGCGCGATTTCTTGCCCGTGCCGCTGCTCTCGGCTGAGCAGGACGGCCCCAACAGCCGCGACCGCGTCTTCAGCCTGTGCCTGACCTTTGAATGCTTCATCTGGCAACTGCTCAAACCCAAAACCTCCTGCCGCGAGGTTGTCCGTCAGGTCCAGGCCCTGTTGCGCCTGCAGGGCCACTCCCCCATCGATGAGGGCGACTCGGCTTATATCCAAGCCCGCCAGCGTTTGCCCAAGGAGCGCCTGGAAAAGGCCTTGAGCGCCACCGCCCAAGCCGCTGAACGCCGGGCCGGCTCGGGTGGCCAACTGCACCATCGGCCGGTCAAAGTGGTCGATGGCTCCACGACGCAATTGCCCGATACGGCCCGAAACCAGAAACGCTATCCGCAGCCGACGGGCCAGAAACCTGGTTGCGGCTTCCCGATGATGCGCTTTGTGGCGCTGTTAAGCCTCAACAGTGGGGTCATTCTCAAGGTCATGATGGATAGTTTGCGCAGCCACGACCTGCGGCTGTTCCGACGCTTGTGGGAGTATTTGCAGACCGGGGACATTGTGTTGGGCGACCGGGCCTTCGGAGAGTACAGCACCCTGGCCCAATTGCCGCAGCGGGGCGTGGATGTGGTGGCGCGCTTGCACCAGAAGCGCAGGGTGGACTTTCGTAAAGCCAAACGACTGGCCAAAGGGGACGGCCTTTTTGTCTGGACCAAAGGCTGCCAGCAGTCGGACCTCTCGACCGCTCGACAATGGCGAAGGATGCCGGCCCAAATCACCGTGCGGATCATCCGCTTTACCGCGACCCTTCGCGGCTTCCGCAACCGCCGCCTCACGCTGGTGACCACGTTGTTGGATCCCCAGCTCTATCCCGCCCGGGAGATCATCGCGTTGTACGCCCGCCGCTGGTCCTTGGAGTTATGCTTCCGCGATCTCAAAACCACGATGGGCATGGAAACGTTGCGTTGTCAGTCGCCGGAAATGGCCGAAAAAGAACTTCTGGCCTATCTGGTCGCTCACAATTTGGTCCGCTGCGTGATCGCCGAAGCGGTGGCCCGCTATCAGGTGGATTTGCCGCGGATCAGTTTCAAGGGCACGGTCGATGCGCTCCGACAATACAGCGCCGCCATCGCTCAGGCGCCCAACCGCAAACTGCGGCGAATGTTGTGGGAAGATTTATTGCTCAACCTGGCCCGCGATTTGGTTCCCTCCAGACCCCATCGTCGCGAACCGCGCGCCGTCAAACGCCGCCCAAAAGCTTATCCTCTCCTCAACCAACCGCGCCGCCGCTTCGTCGAAATCTCCCACCGCAGCCGCTACTGGAAAGGCAGACCCCGCAATTATCGAGGCCTTAACTAAGGGCCATTCAGGACTGACCCCTTGCAATACTCGGGACTGACCCGAATGGCCCTTAGTTAAGCCTCCGATAATTGCGAGGGCGACCTTT
>CAZKTW010000276.1:0-2159 GCA_964555775.1 uncultured Bifidobacteriaceae bacterium
TCTTGTCCTCGATGAAATCGCCGACGCTCACGTCGCCGTCGTCGCCGACGGGCGCATGGAGCGACACCGGCTGTTGCGCCATCTTGAGCAGGGCATGGATGCGCGACACCGGCATGTGCATTTCATCGGCCAGCTCCTCGGGCGTGGGCTCGCGGCCCAGTTCCTGGGTGAGCTGCTTTTGCGCGCGCCAGAGCTTGTTCATGATTTCAATCATGTGCACCGGAATGCGGATGGTGCGCGCCTGGTCGGCAATCGAGCGCGTGATGGCCTGGCGGATCCACCAGATGGCGTAGGTGGAAAACTTGTAGCCGCGGCGATACTCGAATTTCTCGACGCCCTTCATCAAACCGATGTTGCCCTCCTGGATCAAATCGAGGAACGACTGGCCACGGTTCGTATATTTTTTGGCGACGGAAACCACGAGCCGCAAATTGGCCTCGGCCATGTGCGTCTTGGCTTTCAACCCGCGATCGGCGGCGGCCCGCAATTCCTTGAACGTCTGGAAAAACTCCTCGCGCGGCATCCGCACGAATTGTTCCAGCGTCTGGATTTTGGCGCGCTCGGCCTCAATCGTTCCGCGGCGTTCGGCCGTGGTGCGCAGCCCTTCGAGTTCCTGGATGTGGCGCAGGCTGGCCTGAAACTTTTCATGGATGTTGCCGGCCACCACGATCATCTCTTCAACCACCTTTTGCTTGTAAAAGAACCGGGTGAAGATCTCCTGCAGCTTGGAGCTGAGCTTCTTCAACTCCCGTTGCATTTTTTCCTTGCGGCTCTTTTGCAGGGATTTCTGCCAGTTGAAATACTTCGCGTCCACCTTCTGGTCAAACGCCCGGACTTTCTTGATGAGTTTGCGCAAGTCACGCAGGTGGCCTTCGCGATTGGCAATCTTCTTGTCCACAATCACCCGGTCAAAGCGTTCCTTGGGCGGCTCGGACAACAGTTTTTCCGCGATGGCGATGTGTTCCTTGGCCGTGAAACCGAGGCCGTAAACAATGCGCTTCATCTCCAGCTCGGCCTCTTCGATGCGCTTGCAAATCTCCACTTCCTGTTCCCGCGTGAGCAGCGGCACCTTGCCCATCTGGTTCATGTACATCCGGACCGGATCATCGAGAATTTCCAGGCGCGCGTCCTCATCCTGCTCCTCCTGCGGTTGCGCGGGTTCAGGCTGTTTGGCGCGCTCGGCTTCGGCCTGGTCCATGACGATTTCCACGTCGAGGCTCCGCAGCTTGGTCAGCAGCGCGTCCAGATCCTCCGGACTGAGATTGTCCGGCAGCACGTCGTTGACGTCGTCGTAGGTGATGTACCCGTGTTCCTGGGCCAGATGCAAAAGCGTCCGGACTGTCTCCGTCAAATCGACCGTCGATTGAACGGGGGCCGCCGCGGGGGCGTTCGCGTGGCCGTTTTGCGGCGATTTTTCCGCGGAAACAGCAGCGCCGTTTCCGTGGGGCTTGGTTTTATGCGGCTTCGAAGCGTCCCGGCGCGCACTGGAAATGACAAATCGCCGGCGCATCGATGCCGGTTTTGCCTCGGCACTGCGTCGGTTGCCATTTCGGTGATTGCCCACCACACTTCCTCGCACCGTTCTTTTTCGCTTCAACATAAATTATAATTGGACCTACTACCGCCCATTTTGGTTCAGAAAAACTCACCAATACTTTGCCAAATGGGCCTCGTCGCTCTGTACAAAAATGACCACCCACCCGTTAAACTCAGGGAGAGCGCCCACACCAGAAGACCGACGCGGCCCTATGTTAGCCCCATTTGAGCAAAACTCAAGAAGAAACCGTTACGAGGCCGAACTTTCAAAACATTGCAAATCAAATACTTATAGCGATAAGCCGTACTGATTACCAGTCTTTTATTGGTTTTTTTGGGCTTTCGGGCGGGTTTTGGGGCTTTAATTGGAGGAATTGCTCGTTTCCTTTTTGCGCATCCAGCAGCTGTTGGGCTTCCTCCGGCGACATCTCCCGGGCCGCCGCTGCCTGGGTTTTCTGATCCCCCTGCTCGTCCTTTTTTTCACCTTTTTCACTTTTGGACGGTTGCGGCGGTTGCTGTTCCTGGGGTTGTTTGCCGTTTTGCCGGTTCGACTTGTCTTGCGCCTGCTGGTTCTGTTGCTGTTGCTGCTGTTGCTGCTGCTGTTGCTGCTGCTGTTGCTGCTG